>NZ_JAHKQC010000034.1:300773-500446 GCF_018860845.1 Pseudoalteromonas sp. C2R02
TGGCTTTGGCTTTGGCTTTTTGAGCTACTTTGAGATTGAGAAGGGGGACTCGATTTTGTAGGTGTAGACTTTGAAGCCGAAGAGCTTGATGGTGGCGAACTCGAAGGCGGCTGACTTGGAGGCGGAGGCGTCTGGGTAGACTTACACGCCACTAGAATAAAAATCAAAGTCATCATACAAAATAATTTAAGTGCTGTATTCATTATATAACTCCAATTTATTTCGGAAAGATATGTAGTTTCATTTGTTCGGTTTTTATCGGTATTCCTTTTACAAGCTTAGGTCTGAATTTCGTATGTCTCAATGATTTTAATGCAAGTGATCTTAACCTTGTGCTTTCTTTCATATTTGAATTAACAACCCTTATGTTTTTTGCTCGACCATGTTTAGTCACATCAAAAGATGCTTGTATGAATTTAGTATTTGATAGTAATAAATCCTTCGATATGTTTTCTCGAGTATTAGTGGCCAAATTTGGTAAATAAGGAAGTGCAATTGGTTTTTGGAATAAGTCTTCAGTAAATGTATTACCAGCATCATTTAGCATCGCAAATTGATAAGCTTCATTGTATAAACGCATAGCGGATTGCCTTTTTTCAAATAATAAATACCAATCAGCAAGTTTCAGCTTAACTGTAGAAATAGTAAAATAATCAGGTTGCGTCTGATTTTCCAATATCTCAATTTCATTTAATATTGTATCTCTACCATTTGAAAAGCTGGTACGTTTGAGTGAAATAATTTGGTTTTGATAATTCGTTGTAGTGGTATATTCGGTATTATCTATTAAGTTTGAATTAATCTCTGAAATATCAAAAGTTGCAAAAAAATAGTTTATTATCATTTTGTTATTCAATATATAAATATTGCGCTTATCAAATTCACCATAAACTGTTTCGCTAATATTTAACGCCATTTTATATAGGTAATGTGCATTATATAGATCTTGCGCAGGGCTAGGGGAGTAGCTCATGGCGTAAGATGTTAAATTCCAATTAGCCAACTTAACCAAAACTTGTAACATCCCTTCATCTTGCTCGGCAAAATTACGATTATGCAGCCAATATAAATAATTGTACTTCTCATGAACTTGTTTCCATTTTTTTTGCTGTTTTAAGCTTAGTATTATTTTTTCTAAAATGGGAATTTGCGCTTTTGAATATAATCCATCATTAATTCTATTTAAATGAAGAGAACGATTAAAAGTGGTGATCGCTAAATCATGCTTTTGTTGTTTTTGATATATGTCGGCTAAATTAGCTAATTCTTGAGCTAACTTATCACTATAAACGCCTTCAGCAGATTCGAGTTCTTCAATTGCATTTTCGTAGTCTGTGATTTGCTCATTTAATGTTTTTGGTGAGTTGTTATCAGCAAGTTTAAATGGGTTACTGGGATTATTGAGTGTATTAGCTGCACTAATAGAAAAGCACAAAAATGTCAGTATTAAAAAACTAAAATTCAAATATAAATTTTTTGTCATAACTAATCTCCATGATTGCACCGAATTGGACGTAATCTTTTGAGCAAGTTTTCCCTGACAGAAATTTTTCTTAGTTATAGCTAAGATATTTAATTTATTATTATATTTTATTTAAAACATTTTAAACTAAATGTTTTCTTTTATTTGATTAAAGTATAGACGATAAAAATTAGATAGTTGTAAATATTAGGCAGATTTTAAATTAATAAAAAAAGCATCATAAAAATGATGCTTTTTTACATGTTTAAGCTTCTAATCCGAAAGGATCATCTATCGAGTGAGAAGGGGTTGTAAACCATACAGGTCCATTTTCATCCATATAAAAATGATCTTCTAAGCGAATACCAAATTTTCCAGGGATCACTAACATAGGTTCATTACTAAATACCATGCCAGTTGCAAGTTTTGTTTCTGTTCCTCTAACTAAATATGGCCATTCATGAATATCTAATCCACATCCATGACCCGTTCTATGAGGTAAGCCTGGTAGTTGATAGTCTGGACCATACCCATGAGCCTCTAATACTGTTCTTGCACCGTCATCAACATTGCCACAAGATGCATTCAATTTAGCTTCATTAAAGGCATTTATTTGAGCATCTTTTTCAACCTGCCAAGCAGCTCGTTGCTCTGGTGTTGCTTCTCCATAAGCATATGTTCTTGTGATATCCGAGTTGTAACCATGTAATAAACATCCAGTGTCTATTAATACCCAATCATTTTCTTTTAGGGTCTGAGGATCTTTAACACCATGAGGGAATGAAGTGGCTAAACCAAATAGCACGATGCAAAAAGAAGAACCTGTTGCACCGACTCGTTTATGCGCTTCATTTATAAATTGCGTTACTTCCAATGTTGTTATGCCTGGATGTAAAATCCTAGCGGCAGCTTTGTGTACTTCAATTGTCATATCTTTTGCACGTTGCATTAGTGCAATTTCAGATTTTGATTTTATTTGTCTACATAAAGCACTCACTTCTGAACCATTAACATATTCATAATGTGATGCAGCTTTTCTGATGCCATCAAAAACAAAAAATGCTGCAGACTCATCAATAGCAATTTTACCTGAGGAGATCCCCATTTTATTTAAAGTGTTTGCAAATAGGGCATACGGGCTTTCATGCTCGTGCCAACCATTAAAATGACCCTGAATAAGCATATGATCTCTTAATGAGCCTTCTTCAAAATGTGGTGCGATGAACTCTAATTCACCTTGCGCTGGCAAAATAGCACCTACAAGTCTTTCACTTTTATACCATTTCAACCCTGTAAAATAATATAAATTAGTGCCAGCATCTAGATACATAGCTTTTATATTTTGTTCACGCATTAGCTTTTGTGCTTTATTTATACGTGCTTCAAATTCTTTTTGAGATATTGAAACAATATCTTTAGTCATATCTGACAATTTATTTAGCTCTTGCTCTATCGAAGAGCCGCCTACGCCTAATGTCATGTTAAGTTCTCAATTGCATACAATATGTAAAATGTACCATGTAGATATCAAAAAATGAAGATAAGCTAAGTGTTTAACTGTAATAATTGAAAATTAAAGTGCTTTTAATTGTAACGAAGGATACAATTGCGACTATATAACATTATATATTTTTTAAATGACAGATATTACAACCCATAAATCTTCTCAAAGACGTTTATTAACAGCACTAGCCATCACCTGCACTTTCATGATAATACAAATCATAGGTGCTTTTTATGCTAATTCTCTGGCTGTATATGCAGATGCTGGTCATTTGTTTGTCCATAATAGTTCATTATTTATCGCTTTAATTGCGTCAGCTCTTGCAATAAAACTTGCTACTACTTTTAGCGATGGATACCGTAAAGCTGAACTTTCTGGGGGCTTAATTAATGGTTGTTTGTATCTATTAATAAGTGGCTTTATTTTACTGCAAGGCTCTGAGCGTTTATTAGAGCATGAACATCACGTAGGTTTAGAAGTAAATACTTTTATTATGTCTTCAATTTCTGCTCTTGGATTCTTATTTCACGGTGTTTCCGCTTTTGTCTTATATCGAGGTAGAAAAGATAGCATTAACGTATACGCTGTTTTCCTGCATACTTTTTTTGATTTACTATCTACAGTCATTACCTTCATAACGAGTATTGTGATTCATTATACAGGTTGGTTAGCTGCAGATTCTATCTCGAGTATGATAATTTCTATATTTGTATTAGTGACAGGTTTGAAACTCGTTCATAAGTGTATCGTTGGTTTATTCTTTTGTGGGGTACGCTTACCTTCAGTTAAAAAAATAGAAAAAGCCTTATTGAAGCTAGATCATGTCGATAATATTCATAATTTAATTATAAAAAGTGAAAATAAAGAAATATCTGTCGGTGTGCATATTGTTTTAAAACACGCTTGTACGTTAGAAAAACATGATGAAATATGCCGTTTAGAGGTAGAATCTCTATTAAAAAACCAATTCAATGTTGCTCAATGTGTATTACAAATTGAAGCACATGGCTGTAATGGTGCATTTGCTTAATCTAATACAATAATAACCCCGGTATCTTTTAACATATTATTTTTTGTTAAATAAATCAGCTTTTGAGCATCCTGATTATTTAACATGATCTCAGAATTGTTGTTGTTCCATATTTTATTCGCCTTTATTAATAAAGGCGAGTCGCCCACAATAGGGTGATCCATTGCAAATTCGACCTCTGAAGCAAAAAGAGACACTAGTTGTCCACTATCTATAATCTCACTGATATTTTTTTCATTTGGATATAGGATATCGCCACTACTTCTTCTGATTTTAGGATCAAGTGAAGGTATAAAATCACTGCCTCTCACATCAATTACGATACCAGAGATTTCATTAATACTCTGTGAGGCTTTTAATTCAGGTTTTTCATCCAGAAGTGCTTCAATATCAGACACTCTCTTAGTTAATATTTCTATTTGTTTTAATAAATCTTGCGCAGAACTATTACTTTGGCTTGCATATGCTGATCTCATGAATCCGTTAAATAACATTTTGATATTAAATGCAGAGTTTTGTTTATTATTTAATTGTGCATAAATGGATTTAGAAATTTTACCTTTTAGTGGCGCTTGCAAAACAACTTTACAAGAACCATCAGCCCTGTTAACTCTCGATTTGATTAAAGCACCTTGTACCGTTCCCTCAACACTTGATTTAACAATATCACTCGTCAGAGAATAATTACTAACAAGGGTCGTTGAATTCACTCGTACACCTTGAAAAGACTCTAATAAATTACGTTGTGCATCCACTATCGCGGCTCTGCACGCAAGTAACGGAGAAACTTTAGGATTTTTACCTGCAGGAGCGACACCATAACCAATGGCTTCAACACTCGATTTTGTCCAATCTATAACACCACTTGCGCCTACAAACTCAGTATAACTACCATCTTTTGCAGCTACATTATTCACAAAACAACAAATAAAAATAATTAATGGATAAGCTTTCATGGATGAACCTCCATTTTACCTAACACAGCTCTTGAAGCTGATTTATCAAACGAGACACTTTTTAGCTGTACCGCGAAACTAGATGAGTTTTGGATATGAAATGGTTTATTGCTTTGTAATTTACATGTGTTTATTTTTAAACGAGAGCGACCTGACAATACAATTGCACTGGTAGAACTACCAAAAAGTTGACAGTTAATCAGACTCACATTTGCATTACCGCTTATATTTATTGCTGAGTATTTTGCTTGAGTAGACTTAAGGTTTTTTAAAATCGGATCTCCGGTTTTTATCCCGATACCTATCCCTGGATTTATAAGCGACAAACCTTCAATTTCAACTGTATTAGTACTATTTAATATTAAATACTGTTTTGAAGCTGATGACATAGACTCATTGGAGAATTCAATATTCTTTTTACTTCCCCAAAAATATGCATTACCTTTTATTTCAATCGTCGCTGTTTTTTTAAATTTCAGTTTTACACCTGGTTCTATCACAATTGTAGAGTTAGGCATAAAGCGAGTATATTCGGTAACGATATAAGGGCTATGCTTTCTTGTTAATACAGATGTACCAAAATAATCTCCTTTGAGCTGATTGTTTAATTCTTCGATATCGAGTAATTTAATGGGGTAAACCGTTACATCAATTTCATTTGAAAAGCTTTTATTTTTAGCTTTATCTATTGCGATAATAGATAAGTTTATTACTTCAAATGGATTAAATGGCCCTTGCAAAGTCAGTTCTGATGCGGATGATACAAAATGTACTTTTTGATTAGAGTTGTTTGAAGAACGGGTCACTTGATAAGTTATGCCTTTTTCAAGAGCTTCACTCCATGAAAGGTGTATATTGTCCGTCGTTGAAAAATCGGCTTTAAAGTTACTTACGTTTGATGGTTTTTGATTGTCAAAATTAACTAACCCCATTGGACTAATACTACGGGAAATTTGACCTTTTGAATCGATCAGCTTACCAGTGACAACACGTTCTATCCCTTGCCATCGTTTATCAACGTTAATTTTAGAAGTATAAATACCAGGATCACTTTCTATTAAATCAAAGCTACCTATATTTTCAATTTCAATAATTGCTCTATTACCTGAATCACCTTTGATCCCTAAGGAAATTGAATCTCCATATTTAAACCATTTATCTGCACCATCATGTAAAACCATCTCAATAGCAGGTGAGGAGGTGCCTTTATAACCTTCTGGTTCTGGCATTGATTTAGATATTTCTCGGCCTAATTCATCAGCTGCTGCAAATAAGTTTTTATCTTCTAAATGAAGTGCAGCCAATGCTGCATTTAATAATAAACCCCACGGGCTTGTTGATACACCACCAGCACGCGATGTGATCGTTTTATCAATATGCCATATACGATCGCCGTCTTTGGAGATGAGCTCTAAACTAACACCGAGTTTTATATGCGCATAAATACCCGCATAAAAACTTTCATAATCTGTGACAGTACCAGTTAAAACGGCGTCTGCTCCTAATGAGTCTGCTAATTGTTGGGCTGATAATTTGCCATTATGATTTTTAAGATCTACTTCCTTATTATGTATTAATTTAAAGTTTTTATTTGATAAGTGACTTTGAAGTACAGCCCTTAGGATTTTTGGGGCTTCTAATTCTGATGTCGAATTTGAAAACTTTGAGATTGCAATCACATTGGGCAGTTGCTCTTTATTTATCTGCTTATCTTCACCTGAAGTCATATCTTCAATTGTTCTAATAGGCTTAGTAATTGCTATAGTGCCTTTTCTGCTTACTGAACAAGCCGACAGTATTAATAAGATCGAAATTGAAATTATAATATTACTTGTTAGTCTGTTCACTAATTTCTCCTTGAATGGGGGTTTTAAGTAAATCTTTGACTGACTCTTTATTGTTATAGTATGGAATTGCAGATCCGTCTTGCTTTTTAACATTCTTCATCGGGTTTGAACCCAAAATCCATGAGTTTTTTATTTTTTTAGATAAAAGCTCTATTTCTAAAAGGGTATTATCTAGCTGATTTAATGTAGTAGGTACTTTTTTAATACTTGGTTTAATTTCACGGGATAATAATTTGAGCTCATTTATAAATTCAGTGGTCGATTTAAATGTTTTCTCTGAATCTACCAACCTAAGTTCCATCAAAGAGATAACTGGTGATATTTTGTCGCTGATTTCAATCAATTTAGTATCAAATGTTTCAATACTAGAATCTATTTGAACCGAAGTTTTAATTAATGATGTTATAAGCGTATCAACATTAATCAATATTGAATTTATATGCTGCTTTTGTTCAACCAGATTTGATGTTAAGTTATCAATATTCGCTATTATCTTGCCTATTTTCTTGGACGATTCTGCAACATTAAATTCTTTAGTCAGATCCGCTAACGATTGTGGCTCTTTCGTATTTATAAATTCACCATCTTTAAGTATGTTCAATTGAGTACCAGGAATAAAAATCATTCCTTGGCCGATTAACATAGTATCAAAACCTAATTGAGAATCTATTTTTAAGTAGCTATCTGATTTATATAAATTTTCATACTTACTGGGTAAACTAATTGAAATTTCAACTTGGCCAGTTTTTAATAGGTTAATGCTTGTAACCTTACCAATATCAACACCTGCAAGCTTCACTGGGGCACCTAATGTGATACCAAAACTTTGTTTAACATTGGTTTTAAATTCTAAATACTGCTCTGGTGTTATAAGCCCATTTTTAATCGTACTTAAATAGATGAAAGCTGAAAAAGCAAAAATGATAAATAAGCCAACAAGCTTTTCTTGTGGGCTTGTTTTAAAAGACTGTGGTAAAGAAAAACTCATAATTAATAGCGCGAAACATTAAAATTTTTAATTTCCAATCTATGATCTGAAAAATTATCCATATCACCAGCAGTTATAGTCATAATCATGCTCATATTGTTATTTCTAATATATCTGACTAATTTCATTAATAATCCCTTTCTCAGTTGCTCTGACATACCAGATTGTATTTCATCCAATAAGATGACCTTTGGTTTAGATGAAAGTAGTCTTAATAAGTTTGCAAGCCTCAGTTGAACATCATTAAGCTGATAGGGGTATTTATCGAGTAAATAATGCAAATCAAATTCTTGTGCAACACTTAATACGTTGTTATCAATAACACTGTCTTTAATTTTTGTATGAAATATTTGAGGCAACTTACAGTTTTCTTTAACTGTATACATAGATAGTAGTCCATCACTTTCGAATTGCATGCCAACAGTATGAAAAAGTTTAGAATTATCTATATTCGTTGATATCAATCCTTCATATATTACACAGCCATATTGCGTTACTAATGTGTTGTTACATATTTTTAATAAGCTAGTCCCACCATCTAATACTCCCGTTTTAATGACTGTTATTTCATTATAGTTAATTGTTAAATTTAAATTTTTGAACACTATGTTTTTATCAAACTGTAAGTGTATACCTTTTAATTCAAGTAACGTTTTCATCTATAAGCAACCACCGACAATACAATATTTACTGTAAATAAAATAATTAGCTGACTTGTTGTTGATGTTGAAATTGATCTGGAAATACTAGCGAATTTAGGTTTAACAGATGCACCATAATAGATACAAGTTAAACCAATAAAGAGTCCTGCAATGAGTGCTTTTGACGCACTAATGATAACTTCATTAAGTGATATCTGCTCTAAAATTGTTTGTAGGAAATAAAGTAAGGTAACAGAATCATTTTGCAACAGTGACATTAATACCCAAGACGAAAAAATGCAGACCAAATCGAAGTAAAAAAACATTAATAATAATGATAGGGGAAAAGCATAAAATACAGGCAGTAATAATAAAAATACAGCAGGTATTTTTATCGCACTTAATACTTCTAATTGATTATGTTGCTTCAAATAGCCTATTTCTGCAGTCACCGCATTTGCTGATCTGGCTATTAATATAATGCCAGATATAAGCGGACCAATTTCTCTTACAATGACAAGTACAAATAACTTTGCATAATAATCA
Organism: Pseudoalteromonas sp. C2R02; assembly: GCF_018860845.1. NCBI lineage: Bacteria > Pseudomonadati > Pseudomonadota > Gammaproteobacteria > Alteromonadales > Pseudoalteromonadaceae > Pseudoalteromonas > Pseudoalteromonas sp. C2R02. Next base: position 309,748 of record NZ_JAHKQC010000034.1, read on the forward strand.
ATAAAACGCGTATTTTCTCCCAGAATAGAATATGTCAGTGACATCATTAAAATACCTATCAATATCGCTATCACCGTATTGATATAAGTCGCTTTTAGACCTGTATTATAAATCTGCCTAATAAATAGATCCCAAAATATAGAAAACTTATTAACAGAGAATAAACTTGAAGATATAATAATTGATCGGGTTAAAAGGCCAAATAAATCTAGCAGCATACCAAATAAACTTATAATAATATGACCAAGCTTACCCAGTAAAACCATGTAATTGCCCCCAAGATAAAAGTTCTTTTATTTTTAAAGGTGATAAAGCTAATTCATAATATATTAAGGCCTCATAATAAAATCCTTTTGCTTTTACCATCTCATTATTTTTTAAAGCAATACTGGAAGACAGTACAAAAGCATCAGCTACTAACTGCCATTGCTGTAACCTTATATAAATTTCAGATGCCAATATTAAAGAGGGTAGATGTAACATTTTTTTGCCTTTAAGCATTAATGCTTGCGCATAATGTGCCTGAAAGTCGATAAGTTCATTTATTTCTGCATCAGTTAACAGCTTATCTTGAAGTAGTTTTACAATTAACCTTTGTTTTTGGCTATTTGTAACTTGAGTTAGCTCATTAAACCAATATTGTGTTTTATAGAGGTTAAAGTTTATGGCTGCAGCTTCAAATATTTTCGCTTCATTACGTGTTTTTAAAACTGTAACCCACATTAAATTACAATATGAATCAATATCCACATCATTAAGACATAAAAAAGCATATGATCTATAAGCATCGAGCCACTGTTTTTTTTCAAGGAAGTATTTACTGAGTCTTTTAACACCTGAAATATTTTTACTCTCTAAAAAGTATTTTAAATTATTTTTATTTTCTAAAGGTATCGCACTACCATTATTTGAGGAGCAAGATATCAGCAAAAACATTAAACTAAGATAAATGATTTTTTTTATCATCTTGTTGTATCATCCGCTTTAAAACATGAAAGTTGTCTTCTGTATTGACGTATAAATCTAAAATATTAATCGCTTCATCAGTTGATTTATGTTGCAGCATAAAATTAAGGCTATGACGCAAAGGTTTTAATGAATTATTACTGATCTGCAGCTCTAATAGGTCGGCAAAATCATCATAATCGCCTTTTAAAAATAAGGTTTTTGATTTCCTTTCAAAACGCCATTCTGTAAAACGCATTAAATATCGATTCATAACTGACGCCAGCAGAAATGCAAATGCCATTGCAACTAAATCACCTAACTTATCAAATGAAATTTCTTCAAATTGTTTCGCATTCTCACTGATAGTAGCGCTATTTGTTGCTCTAATAACTTCAATATAACTTTTTGCGACGCTATTAAGCGGATTGATTTGTAAAGCCTGTCTAAATTTTAATTCTGCATCTTTAAATTGTTTACTTTCATATAAAGCTTGACCATAAAGCGCAAATAAAACATCGTTTTTCGGATAGTGCACAGTTGCTTTTGCTAAATAAGTTTCTGCCTTTTTGAATTCTCCGGCCTCAACATTTATTTGGGCTTTAACTATGGCTACTTTTAAAGAGTCAAATGCAAACACCTTAAAATGACTCAGTAATAAAACCATAATCAATAATGAATATTGCCTCATTGAGCTACAACTATCATGACACTGGCTTTATCGAGTGTTTTTGCAATATAGGCATTTGATTTAATGAAAGTGGCAACATCATCAGATACCACTAGATCGGAGTTTCTTGACTTATAAGTTCCTATCGCTTTTACAATATAAGGTGAATAAGCAACACGTTTATTGTCTACCGCATTATTAACATCAAAATCATATGAAACAGGGCGTTTTTTAAATGCTTCACTGTTTAGCATTTGAGCGGTAGGGTAAATAACCTTACCATCTTTTGTTCTTAGCTTAGGAATGGTAGCAAGCTGAAATTCATCAACGCCTTGCGCATCTATTAATAATCCTGAAAAGCTGGTATTGCCTTCGAATGCTAAGAGCTTTGCATCTATAAAATCCAATGCATCTTTAGGTTCTTTTTTTATTTTAACTTGTAGCTCTCTTAGTAAAGTAACAATATTATCAGATGAATTATTATCCCTAGCATATGCTTTACTTATAACCCTCCAATTTTCACCATTAAAGATTCTGCTAATAGTGTCTTTAATTTTAGGAATTAAATTAAAGGAAGTTTTAGTATCTCTATTATTTTTATTTGATATTGTTTCAATTAAATTACCGTCCATTTTAACTTCAATCACTACTTGGGCGACTTCATTTTGATAAATATCTTTGATAATCAAAGCACCTTTTACAACAGCATCTAATTTAGTTTTTATAACGTCAGAATGCGCCTCTAAATCTTTAATGGTAGTTTCCGAGCTCACTCTGACACCCGATAAAATTTCAGCTAAGTTTCTATAAGCATCAACTTGTGCAGCTCTTCTTGCCATTAACCTTTTTTTGCGATTGGGAATGTTTTCGCCAGCAACACCATAACCACTGGCAAATACGGTGCCTTTAGTCCAATTTACACCGCCGGTTTCACTTCCTTGGATCACATCTTCTGCTTTTAATGCATCACTCATTAAAACTAAATGTGTAAGTAGTAATGTTAAAAGTAATTTTTTCATTTAAGCTCCATTTTAACTATCAAAGTGCGCATACTTAGATTTTCTAGCAACGATTTTTTTTAAGTAATTTCTTGTTTCTTGTGCAGGTAAGTATGTCAATAAATGACTATAGACTTGTTCAGCAGACATTTGATTTATCGTTTTAGCTGCTTTTGAAAGGTTTTTTTCTCCTGTAAAAGTTTTTGCTAGATTACCGACACCAGTATTATAACTTGCTACAGCACAATAAAATCTCGATAGAGGGTCCTTTATTTTTCGAAGATATCTACTTTGCAGTAGTTTAAAATATGCAGTACCTAGTTGCAGGTTGTTCGTTTCATCAAATAAATACTCTGGTGATACCACCTTCTTTTGGCCATGGGCATAATTATGGGCGTCTATTCCGGCTGTTTTTGGCACAAGTTGCATTAAGCCAAATGCAGGTACTGCAGAAACAGCTCTAGGGTTAAAGCTAGATTCTGTTTCCACAATTGCAAGGATTATTGAAATAGGAACGCCATATTGACTAGAAAACTGTTTTACAGAATCAAAGTTTTGTTCCATTAGCACTTTTTGATAATCGTTAACAAACTTTATGGACATACGAAGAATTGATTCGTCACCCTTTGCTATTAATTCTAATTTCACACCGGTGTCTTTACTGAGCGTGCTATTAATAATTTTTTCTTGTGTTGAGGGGGTATTAATCTTAATTGGTTGTGATGCTTCTTGATTTATCTCTTTACTTTTTTCCTGATTACTAACTGATAACTTTTCAACTGCAATATTTATGATAACGTCCTTTTTTGGTAAAACAGCATTTAATGGATTAAATTTTTCCACTTTTGAATGCTTTACATCTATACCTTTATTTCTTAAGTTTTGATTCAATTCTTTTGCGAATACATCCAATTCATTAATATCAGAATTGTTTTTTGATGTGAGCGTTTTAGCCATTTTATCTAATTTTACTTTCGCAACTTTGAGCGCTTCACTTTCAACTTTCGTTTCTATTATGACTTCACCTTTTTCATAATTAATAACTGAACGCGTTTCTAAATTTTTGCTATATCCCACCCAGGTATTTTTAGAGGGCAGACGAATATCATCAGGCCACTTAACAGATATCTTTTTACTTGCACCTTTGAACGATTCTTCTATCGCTTTTGAATATGCATCATATATTGCATCTATTTGATCTGTTTTATCTTTAAATTGTTTATCTAGTAACTTATCAATTTCATCAAATGTTAAATCTGGTGGCGTTGCATACGCAAAGTTAATCGCTAGGTTAGTTAACATACAAAAAACCATTAACTTAATGTTATTTATCATTTAATGATTCACTTATTAACTTGATTGAATCTCTTGATTTACAGATCTTTGATTCGTTTGTTAGACACAAACCCAATGTCACCTCAGCGACAAAGCTGCCTTCCTCTGGTTTTACATTTTGCTCAATAATAAACGCGCCTTTTATCAGGCTCTTAACCCTAGTCGCTATCACATCGCTTGTGACTTCATAATCTTCAACGCTTGTACCTGCGCTTAACTGAATTCCTCTTGTTGTTTCAGCCATTTGTCTCTGTGCATCCAACTGCGCAGCTCTTTTAGCCATCATTTTTGCTTGAAAGTCACTTGAGGTTTTAGTTGGGTCAACAGTACCAAAACCTTTCACTTTCAAGATACCAGCTACTTGTGATGCACAAGTATTTGATGAGGCAAAAAATATTGAAACACTGAGTAAAGTTACTGTTAAAGCATTATTAACCATGTTTTTTCCTTTGTATTTCTTACTACTTGCATGCGCTAAATTTAAGTTAGATAAGCTAAGTCATTACATTAGTCTATAATTGAAAATATAGTAAAAAATGTACATTTGTGTAGTTAAACTATAGTTGTTTCTAAATTAAATATGGAAATACAAAACCATGGTTCAATTTCAACTAAAGCGTTTAAAATTGTTTTTATTTTTTTTTCTTTTCATATTACCTTTAAGTATTCAAGCTAAAGTGATTGTGGCAAAGGGGATCAGTGATGTAGTTGAAGGAGAAAAAGCTAAAACCAGAAATATAGCACTCACAAATGCAAAACGTGCAGCTGTCGAACAAGTAGCAGGTGCTTTTGTACAATCAAGAACATCGGTTAATGACTTCGTATTTGCGCAAGACAAAATCTATAGTTCTTCATCAGGTAATATCTCTTCTTATGTCATCTTATCTGAAGGAATTAATGATTTTGGCGCTTATGAAGTAGAAATTGAAGCGAATGTTGATATTCAGGAATTATTATCTGATATTAAACAAATTTTAAAAGTAAACGGCTGGAGCCGAAAACCAAGAGTTTCTATCGAAGTAAATACAAATAACCCATCTGCAGGCACAAATTTAAAATCTATTTTAACGTCTAAGCTCAATAAAAATGGTTTTGAAGTCTTTGATCAAAGTCAGCGAATTCAAGCAGGCTTTACCATATCGATGGATGTGAATTTTCAAACCACTCAAAGTAATTATCAAGGTATCAATCTGGTTTCTAATAACTTATCTGTTGTCACTAATGTAAAAAGAAAAGGCGATGGACAAATTATAGCGAGTTCAAATGTACAAGCATCAAAAGCCGGTAGCAATCAATCAAAATTAATTAAATCCTTATCTAAACAGCTTATTAGTAAAACTTGGTCTACATTAAAAAAGGAAATAATTAAATTTTGGCAAGAAGAACAGTATATCGCTCGTTCAATTTATTTAGACCTTAAAAATATCGCTTCATATAAACAAGCACAAGCATTTTCAAGTGCTTTAAAACAAAGTGTCTCGGGAATGCTAGATATAGAAATTGTGAAGTATGAAAATGAGATAAGTAATTACCTATTAAAGTATAAAGGATGGCCAGAGCAACTTCATGCTGAAATTTTGGCTGGTCCTTTAAAAAGCGAATATCAATTAGAACTTATAAGCGTTGATTCAAATAATGTCACATTTAGAATAAATTAGGGATTAATATGTTTAAAAATAAATGGCTAATTTTTACAGTAGCGATAACGATATTGATCGGTTGTCAAAGTACTTCTAATAAAGGAAAAAAAGAATTTGATATTTCCCAGCAATTAATGGCTTCTCAAAAATATTCTGAAGCAGTGTCATATCTAGAACTTGCGATACAAAAAGAGCCGAAAAATGAGCAATATAAAGCGATTTTAGCCAATGCAAAACAAAAAGCGACAAGCCAGATAATCAATGAAATTAATCAAGTATTAACATCACAGCCGTTAAATAAATCAAATATAGATTTATCCAAATCTTTGCTTATGAAAGCTAAAAAAATAGATGCTCAAAATAGTCTGTATTCCCAAAGTGAATCATTGATTTCCAGCAATGAAGCTAAATTATTATCTCAAGTTAAAACTCTTCATAAGAATGTTAAATCTAATATAAATAATAATGAATGGGTTAAAGCAAACTTTACAATTAAAAAGCTTACGAAGCTTTATCCAAACTATGAAGACTCAAGCTTATTAATTCAAAAGATAAAAATCCAAGGAAGTCGGTTTTATTTTAATAAAGCCACAGATGCTTTTGTTAAAGATGATTTTAAGCATGTATTAGAGAACGCAAGAAAAGCAATCACTATCAACCCTACAAATAAAAAAGCCAAACAACTAATTGAAAATACAAATAAAAAGAACAACAAAGAGTATTTTATAAAATTAGCTGAACAAGCAAAAGAGCAATTAAATTGGGAGCAGGCCTACAATTCGTGTGAGAAAGTACTTTCATATGAGCGCGTGAATCCATTTTGCATAGATTTAAAACAGATTGCTAAAACTCAATGGAGTGACTCATTGATAAGTCAATCCCGTCAATTTATGACTCAAGGTTATTTAGCTAAAAGCGTTGATAAATTAAAGCAAGCCCAAGATATAAACTCTGGTTATGAAGATAATAAATTAACCGCACTTAGAGCCTCTTTATCCCAAAAAATTGATAACACAGCAACGGAACTGGCTGAACAAAGAAAATATGGTTCTTCTTGGTACCTTTTACGCTTAATTACACAGTTTAACCCTGATTATGAAGACCTATTTAAAAAAACAAAAATCGTAGAAGACGCTATTGTTGAACGCGTTAAAAAATCCATTGCTGTATTTGATTTTAAAAGCCCATCTTATAATGCAGATTCAGGTGTATTAGTAGCTAACAATCTCATTTCTAACTTATTCAATAGCGCAAGCAAGGACATCAATATTTTAGAAAGAGAAAACTTAAAGTCTATTTTAGAAGAAATGAAATTAGGTCAAATTGGTGTTGTTTCAGAGTCAACAGCACAGGAAATGGGCCGTATTTATGGTATTGATATCGCGATCATGGGCAGCGTCTTACTATATAAAGTAGATGCAACTAACTCTAAAAGTTCAAAAACAGTGCGGTATAAAGTTGGTGAAGAGATCTCTGATAATATTGATTATTTAAATTGGAAAGCGATGAATCCTAATCCAAAAAAAGAAGATTTAAGAAGTGCGCCTAAAGCAAAAATATTAACACCTAAATATGAAGAAAAAGAATACGATGTACAACATATGAAGAAGGTCGGTTTTATTCAGTTATCTTTTAGAATTGTTGATGTTGCAACGGGTGCAAATACGCGTGTAGAAACAATCGAAAGAAAGAAAATAGTAGAAGATCAATCAAATGAAGGTATCAAGGATGCAAACGTAAAGTTTAATCCTTTAGAAATTCCAACAGATACTGAGCTTTTACAATTAATGGCGACAGAAGTAGTAGAAGAGCTTTCTAGAGAAGTATTAAAACCGTTAAGAAATTTAGAAAAAAAATACTTTGAGAAAGGAGAGGAGTTTTTATTAAAACGTAAAGAGAATATTAATGCAATAGAGCAATTTGTTGATGCGGTTTTCGATGAAAAACTCAAAGCATCTGTCGGTTCTCCAATTACAAGTCAATCTAATAAATACTTACAATCCATTATTGAGAATCATAGATTTAATTAATCTTAAGGTTAAACAATGAAACACTTATGGATTAAATTTGTTTTAATCGGATTATTAATTTTCTGTAAAATTACAATCGCAGATACACGAAGTTCAATTGCATTATTTAACTTAACACCTATTAGCATGGATGCAATAGGTGCAGATGCAGATTTGCTATTCTCTTTAGAAACTGAACTTGATAAATCTCAATCCATTTCTGTCATGTCTCGAAGAGATATGGAAGCCATTCTGTATCGTATTGGCGGGGCGCAAGTTGCTGATACAAATAAGGTGATGTCTTATGGTTTAGAACTTGGTGTTAATTTTGTTCTGACCGGTGAAATAGACAAAACTGGAAGTTTAGTCACTGTTAATATCAAACTTATCGATATATCTAATAATCGAGTAAGCCAGACCTGGCAAGAGTCATATAATGGTAGAGGTGACATTCTTCAACGCTCAAAGCAGTTAGCCAAAGTGATTGAATTAACTCTAATAGAATCAGCTTTACAAAGTAATTCATTTACCGATGAAGTCACTGCGCTTGACTATATTTTGGATTTAACTGCAAGTACCAGTAACTCTGGTATCCAAATAAATTGGAATATTAGTACAGATATTTCAGTTTTATACACAAATGTATATAGAGGTTCATCACAAGAAGGGCCTTTTGAGTTTGTTTCAAGTATTGAAGAGACACAATTTGAAGATGAAGTCAGCGGCAGCTATTTTTATAGGTTAGACCTAGTATTAGAGGATGGGAGAGAAATAAAAGGAACTAAAACAGTCAGCGCACAATCGTCAACTAACAATATAAAAGTAGATATAAGTTTGTCTCCGCCAACAATTATGAGCCAAAGTAGTTTAGTTAACGGCATTAAAATTGACTTTATTCCTCAATTGAATAATCAAGGTGTATTGGGATATCATTTTTATCAAAAACAAGCCGATAGCACTTGGTTAAAAGTACATTCGATTAATAAAGATAAAACATTAAATTATTCTATTGTTTTAGATAAAAACTTTATCCCAAATAATGCGTATTCAGTATCTGTTACCGCATTCAGTGAGCAAGGGGAAAGTAAACGCTCCGAAGTAATTAGTTTTACAACACCGAGTCTAATTAAATTAACGACCGACAATAAACAATATTTACGAGCTACAAATCTTATATGGGACAAGGCGAATTTAGGAACAGGTTATAAAATTTATCGGAAAAAACAAACATCAAATGAATGGCAAGTTGTAAAAACATTATCAGATCTCACTAAAACGCAATATCAAGATAAAGTTGGCTTAGAAGATGGGCAAACCTATCTGTATGCCATTTCCTTGATTGATAAGTTTACTGAATCACCAAAGTCAGAGCAAATACATATATCAACAAAACCGCTATCTGAAGCGCCAAATCAATTTAGTGCAAAAGGGAACTTAGTTAAAAAAGTAAATATAACGTGGCAACCCATCATTGACAGTGATATTTCTGGTTACGCTATTTACCGCCATGAAGGCCAACTTACAGATGATACTCGTTTAACTGAGATTGCATTTGTTGAAAACTATCAATCTAGTAATTATACCGATGGCAGTATCAGGCCCTTAAAAGATGGGCAGAATTATCATTATGCGATTGCCGCTAGAAATATATTTTCTACTGATGGTAAATTAACTGAAACTCAAAGCATTATCACTAAACCTTTACCTGAATCCCCCTCTAATATTGCGTTATCAGCATCAGAAAATGCAATAAAAATCACTTGGAACCCAAATCCAGAAACCGATATAAAACACTATCGTGTATTTAGAAAGTGGAATAATGAGCCATGGCAAAATATAGCAAAGAGTACAGACACCCAATTCCAAGATACAAATTTAAAGGTCTATGCCAAAACGTTTTATAAACTCACCGCTATTGATTTAGATGGATTAGAAAGTAACAGTTCATCGACCCATGAAATTTTAAGTCCTTTAAAACTAAATCTTAAAGTTAAACAACAACACTTATTGAGAACAATAATACTTTCCTGGGAGCCTAAGAAAAACATAACTGGCTATAAACTTTATTCAAAAGATAAAAATAAAACCAAATGGCAGTTAATTAAAACATTAGAAGAACCAACACTTGCCACATATAGAGATGTTGATAAAAAGAGATTAAAAGAAGGCTCCGAATATGAATATAAAATAACAGCATTTGATAAGTTTATCGAAACGCAGTTTTCAAATATCGTAGTAGGAACAACCAAAGCCCTACCATTACCCCCTCAAGAATTTAAAGCTAAAAGTGGTTTAGTTAAAAGTGTGCAACTGTCTTGGTTACGCTCTACTGATCAAGACAATAAAGGGTACATACTATACCGTAAAAATTCCAAAGGAGAATTTGAGGAAATAGAAAAGATATCAAATCTAAATAAAGACAACTATTTAGACGATGGAGATACCTTTAGCGATTTAACTGATGGCACACAATATGAGTATAAAGTTGTAACATTTAACAAATATTCTGTGAGCGGTGCATTTTCACACGTTATTAGCGCGACAACTAAACGTATTCCAGAAACAATTAAAGGGTTAAGCATAGAAAAAGACACTACAGGTTTAATGCTTTTTTGGCAATTATCAACCAATAAAGATATTAGTCAGTATCACATATTTAGAAGTACAAATAGCAGTTGTTCAAGTATGAGAAAAATTACTAATGTTAACTCAGCTGAAGATGTATATCTAGATTCAACTATAAAGCCTGATACTCATTATTGTTATAAAGTGATGGCAATTGATAAAGATAAGCTACAAAGCAAGTTATCCCTTCCTGTGTTATACAAAACATTACCTAAAATAGAAGGAACATAAATGAAATTATATATAGTTTTTTTATTATTTATAACAAGTCATTTATATGCAAACGATTTATCTCAAGCAAATAAAATGACTAAAACCCCTGAATATAACAAAATTAAAAAAGTGTATGAAAAATGTGTTATCCAAAAAGGCATTGAGTTTGTAAAAGTAAGCTCCCCTTCTGAGGCCATAAAATATGCACCGATTGCATGTAAAAGGCAGCTACTTGCAATAAAACAGTTTTTTTTATCAAGTGCTTTTAAAAATGAGATTATTAATGCATTGGTTCAATCTGTAAAAGAAGGGGCTGAAATTGATTTAGTTAACGCTGTATATAAAGAACGACTGAAATATTTCTAACCTTATTTAGAATAAGTAGGGGCAATAAAATGAAAGAATTACAAACATTATTAGGTGATTACTTTCACCAATCTGATGATGATAATAAATCAGAAATAGAAGAAGTGATTTGGGCAAAATATGGTGTAAGTGGTTATATATTAATAATGGATATGTCGGGGTTTTCTTTAGTAACGCAAAGATATGGCATCGTTTATTATTTAGCTATGATAGAAAAAATGAGATGTACAGTAAAACCATTGATATCAAAAAACTCAGGTACTTTAGTCAAGTTTGTAGCAGATAATGTATTTGCTTCATTTCAAAGCGCCGAAGATGCAATTAAAACAGCAATTGATATCAATAACCAACTTGATGAGATTAATCAGGCATCTTCAAAACAATGGGATATTTGTGTCTCAACGGGGATAGATTACGGTCGCTATTTATGTACTGATGATGGTGATGTATTTGGTGATGCTGTAAATTGTGCAAGTAAATTGGGCGAAGATATCGCACACAAAAATGAGATACTTGTATCCCAAAAAGCATTTGATAATATCAGTAATCCTGACTCATTTACCGCAGAACATGTTCGATTTAAAATTTCAGGGATTTCATTGGAAGCTTATTCAATTAAAGCTAAATGATTAAATTTCAGTTGCTGTTTTTTTTTTCTTAATTTAGTCTAAAATAATAGGTTCATTTAACTTATCAAGTGATCTTATGACAAAAGAAATGGACAAGTTATTATCCAAACATAAACAGTTAATCCACAGTGAGAATCAAAAAGTACTTTCGCATGTGCAACGTGAAACACCAGAATGGGTCCATAATACGGTTATGGTGCAGGGGTGTGATGTACCTTTCAAATATAATAGAAAACAGAAGTACAAAAGTTTAAAGGGTGCAGTCGTTAATATTACTTATTATCCTACAACAGAAGTGATTGCTGGTTTTGAAATGGAAATAATGAAAACAACACGAATTAAGATATCTTAATTGATAATTATGTTATTTAATCTTTTCAACACTATAATTTTATAAAGATAATTTGTACACTTAAATATCATACTTTCTTGTGAATAAATTCAAATTATGTTGTTTTCATTATTAGATGTTTTAGCATTATGCTGCTTTATTTTTTGCTGGTCTGGTTATACTTATTTTGCACGTAAAAAAGCAAAAACAACTGATTGTATCGCGCGAAGTTTACATCAACACCGTATTCATTGGATGAAAGAACTCATGAATCGTGACATCAGAGTGGGCGATGCTGCGCTTCTAGCAAATCTAGAGCGAAACATTGCTTTTTTTGCTTCAACAACCCTCATTATTTTAGCTGGTGTATTAACTCTTTTTGCTCAAGTAGAACGACTTGAATCAATTATCGCTTCTTTACCTTTTGCGCTGAATGCCAATCATTTCACAATACAAATTAAATTAAGTTTACTCGCTTTTATATTTGTATTGGCATTTTTTCAATTCACTTGGTCTATGAGGCAGTATGGTTTTGTCAATGTGATGATAGGCGCTGCACCAATAGATTTAACAGCTCATAAAAAGCACTTACAAAAATATGCCGTTGAAATGGCTATAGTGCAAGATCAAGCCGCGCATTCTTATAATTATGGACTGCGATCTTATTATTTTTCTTTAGCAGCGATTTGTTGGTTCTTTCATCCTGTTTTATTCATTTTAGCAAGTATATTTGTTTCTTATACTTTATATAGACGTGAATTTAAATCAAAAGCCGTCAGAGCAATGACAAGAGCTAAAGAGTACCTTAAGCAAGAACTCAATGAAAAGTAATATGTTTTGTTATATAGTTTCAATTACTTAGCACTTTTAATAACTTATAAATACATTGAGAAATGAAATTTTATATGTTATTTTTTCTTTGTTTTAATTAATTTTTTGGGTATATATTTTTTAGATGTTAAAAAATAGGTTATTATTTTTATTAGTGATGTTATTAATGTGCCAGCCTTTGCTGGATTTCATTGATGTGCAACACCATAATGAAAAGCTTAACCAAACCTCCCAACTTTTAGTTCAACAAGCAGAGTTAGATTCTCATTGCATAGAAAATGGAGATCACAAACTTCATAATGTTGAACACCAATCTATTTCCCAAGAACTTGATGAACAAAAAGATTGTTCTCATTGTTACAGTTGCCATACAGGGATTTTTTTACCTCTTGTTTTAAACAATACGGATATTGTACTTAATCCTCTCTCACTACAAAATTTAAGAGTATTATTTAACTCTGAACACATAGCACCAGAACATCGCCCTCCGATAGCTTAATCATTTTTACCTCATAAATTTTAAACAAACCATAACTTTCAAAGTTACTTGTACATATTTACCATACATAAAATTTAGGTTTATCTCATTAGAGATCCTGAAATTTATGTTGGAAATACCAATTCTATTAAGTTAGTGATCTAATATAAATTAGGATAAATTTTCAAGAACAAGGCGCTTGATTGAGCAATAGCTGGCTATTGGGAATGAAAGCAACGTAGTTATTGTATATTTAGACCATTTAGATTGATCATATATTTATTAGAATTGGTATCATGCTTAAGAGAATTAAAATGCTTAAAACACTATTAACAGCTTGTATTATATTAATATTAGCGATGACATCAATGCACACATATTCATCAGAAGGTCATGAACACAAAGAAGAAGTTGAAAAAGAAATCACAACACTATTTACTTCAGAACAAATGCAAATTAGTAATATTGAAGTAGCAGCTTTAACACCTCAAAATGTAAATTTTTCACTCTATGCGCCAGGTGAAATAATGGCAAATGGATATACCAGCTACTCAGTCTCCCCAAGAGTTGATTCAATCGTACTCAAACGTCATGCTATTTTAGGTCAACATATCGAAAAAGGTGCAGCGTTAGTGACTTTATTTAGCGTTGATGTCGCAAGAGCACAAGCCGCATATAGGCTGAGCTTAGCCCAATGGGCAAGAGTAAAAAAACTCGGTAAAGCAACTGTGACTGAAAAGCGCTATTTAGAGGTAAAAGCAGAGCATGAAGTTGCTTACAGTACTTTAAAAGCATACGGCTTATCTGAAGACGCAATTAAAAAATCCACATCATCTAAAATAGATAACCTTGGACAATATACTTTATATGCACAAACACCCGGTGCCGTATTAGCCGATGCGTTTTTACAAGGGAAAAGAGTGCTAGCTGGTGACGAAATAATGTTGTTAGCAGATGAGCACCAACTTTGGGTAGAAGCGCAGTTACCGCCTAATAGCTTGATTAATATCCCTGAAGGCACAAAAGCAAATATTGTAATTGATAATCAAGAGTTTATCGCTGAAGTTATTCAAGAAGGCCATACCATAGACCAACAATCGCGCACTAGAACAATTCGTTTATCCTTGGAGAATGAACAACATAAGTTACACCCAGGAATGTTTACTGACGTTAACTTTCTATTTAATGAAGACAAACCTGTCATGACAGTGCCTGAAACTGCTTTAATGCGAAGTGCTGATGGAGACTGGGTTGTTTATGTAGAAGATCATCCAGGGGAGTTTGAACCCGTAGAAGTGTCACTTGGTCGTCGATTTGTACAAGGCCGTGAAATTTTAGGTATTAAGTCAGGCACTAAAATTGTTATGAAGGGCGCATTTTTTGTTGCTTCACAAATTGCTAAGGGTGGATTTGATCCACATAACCATTAACGAAAATGATTGTAACTTGTGAATTTAACAAAGGTGGGATAATTCCCATAGCCATTATAGCTTAAGGCAAATTATGTTTAATAAAATAATAGAATCAGCCATCAATAATCGTTTAATAACCATATTAAGCCTTGTTGCTTTAGTGATCACTTCATTTATTGTGATCCCAAAATTAAATTTAGACGCATTTCCTGATGTAACAAATGTTCAAGTATCAGTTAATACTGAAGCCCCCGGTTTAGCTTCCGAGGAAGTTGAACAGCTTATTACATACCCGATTGAAGCTGTAATGTACGCATTACCAGATGTTGAGCAAGTGCGCTCGATCTCAAAAACGGGTCTTTCTGGTGTTACGGTAGTATTCAAAGAGGGCACTGATATTTACTTTGCTCGGCAATTGGTATTTGAAAGGCTGCAATCAGCTAAAGAACTCATTCCGCAAGGTGTTGGAATGCCAGAAATTGGTCCAAATACCTCAGGGCTTGGTCAAATATTTCAATACTTATTGATTGCGGATGAAAACTCTGGTCTAGATGCTATGGCATTACGAAGTTTAAACGATTGGGTCGTTAAACTACTCATTTTACCAGTTGATGGCGTGACTGACGTATTATCTTACGGTGGCGATGTAAAACAGTACCAAGTAAACGTTAATCCTAATAAATTATTAGCATATAACTTAACCCAAGATGATGTTGTAACTGCTCTTGAAGGTAACAACGAAAATGTTGGTGGCTGGTATATGAACCGTGGCCAAGAGCAACTGGTCATTAGAGGCATGGGCTGGTTTAATAGCTCAATAAAAGGTATCGCAGAAATTAGTCAAACGCCAGTTAAAACCATTAATGGAAAAGTGGTCACTGTTTCTGACATCGCAAAAATAGAATTAGGTAGTGAGATCAGGCAAGGTGCAGTTACTATGACGCGTCGTGCTCAAGGTGACACAATCGAAACCTTAGGCGAAGTCGTATCTGGTGTTGTTTTAAAACGCATGGGAGCAAATACAAAAGCGACAATCGATGGTATTAATCAAAGAATGGAATTAATTCAACAGGCATTGCCTGATGGCGTTACATTGGAAAGTTTCTATGATCAGGCTGATTTAATTTCAAAAGCCGTATCAACAGTTGTTAATGCGTTATTGTTAGCTTTTGTTTTTATTGTCATTATTTTAGCGCTATTTTTAATGGATTTAAGAGCCACATCATTAGTACTCATATCTATTCCTATCGCTATCGCTATCGCCTTAATGATTATGTCATGGTTGGGGTTATCAGCTAATTTAATGTCTTTAGGCGGTATAGCAGTTGCAATAGGAATGCTTGTTGATGGCTCGGTTGTCATGGTAGAAAATATTTATAAACATTTAATCGACCACAATAATTCTAAATCAACTAAAGATCGCGTATTAATCGCTGCAAAAGAAGTCGCTCGTCCTATTTTTTTTGCAGCTTTGATTATACTCGTAGTTTTTTTACCTTTATTTAGCTTTCAAGGCGTGGAAGCTAAATTATTTCAACCTATGGCCATCAGTATCATGCTTGCCATTATAGCCGCTGTTTTTGTTGCACTCATCTGTGTACCTGCATTAGCGGTATTTCTATTTAAGAATGGCATTAAACCAAAAGAAAGTTTTTTATTAAAACCCATAGAGACTTTGTATCATCGAGGGCTGAATTTGGCGATGAGAAGTGTAAAATTAGTGATTGGCATCGCTTTATCTTTAGTTTTATTCACTATTGTATTAATTCCTCAGCTTGGCACTGAATTTGTCCCAGAATTAGAAGAAGGCACACTTAATTTAAGAGTTACTTTAGCACCTTCATCTAGCTTAGATACAAGTTTAACAGTTGCGCCAAAGATTGAAGCTTTATTACTTGAGTTTCCAGAAGTTGAATATGCACTTAGTCGAATTGGTCGCCCAGAACTTGGCGGTGATCCGGAACCTGTGAACAATATCGAAATATATATCGGGTTAAAACCTGTCACACAATGGACTAGTGCTATTAACCGTTTTACGCTGCAAAATCTAATGGAACAAAAATTAGACGTTTTCCCTGGATTACTTTATAACTTCTCTCAGCCTATCGCGAGTCGTGTTGATGAACTGCTCTCAGGTGTTAAAGCACAATTAGCGATAAAATTATTTGGACCAGATTTAGATGTATTAGTATCTAAAGGACAAGAAATTGAAGCCGCTGTAAAGCGTGTACAAGGGGCAAAAGATGTTGCAATGGAACAAATAGCAGGTGAAGCGCAACTTGTTATAAAACCAAACCGTCGCCAATTATCTCGATATGGTTTATCTGTCGGTGATGTTATGGCAGTTGTCAGAGATGGTTTAGGTGGCACTGATGCTGGCCAAATTATAAATGGCAATGAAAGGTATGATATCTATGTACGTTTGGAAGAGAGATTTCGAAAGAACCCACAAGTGATTTCGCAATTAAGAATCAAATCTCCTAGTGGTGCTATTGTACGATTAGAAGATGTTGCAGCTGTTTCAATTTCTTCAGGACCCCCACAAGTAAGGCGTGATGATGTTCAGCGTAGAGTAGTAATACAAGCCAATGTTCAAGGAAGAGATATGGGTAGTGTGGTTGCAGAAATTCAATCAGCAATTGCTAAAAATATCGATTTACCCACGGGTTACTCAACTGCAATTGGTGGTCAATATGAAAACCAGCAAAGGGCACAACAAAGACTATCAATAGTAGTGCCTATATCATTACTGATGATCGCACTCTTATTGTATTTTGCATTTGGCACATTCGGACAAGCCATGTTAATTTTAGTGAACGTGCCTTTAGCAGTGATTGGTGGGGTTGTTGCTTTGTATGTATCAGGGCAATATTTATCGGTTCCCAGCTCAGTTGGTTTTATCACATTATTTGGTGTCGCTGTACTAAATGGCGTGGTAATGGTTGAAAGTATTAATCAAAGAATTACAGCTGGTGAAGATGCCTCTATAGCAGCATTTAATGGAGCAATTGCTAGGTTAAGACCTGTTTTAATGACAGCTTTGACTTCAGCTTTAGGTTTGATCCCTATGTTATTATCTAATGGCATAGGTGCTGAAATTCAAAAACCTTTAGCGACTGTGATAGTAGGGGGTTTAATCACAGCAACATTATTAACTTTGTTTGTAGTGCCTGTATTATTTACGAAATTCTCAAAAGCAAAAATAGCACAGCTATCTTAAGATAAAATAGACAAGCAGCATTAAATGTCGCTTGTCTACTTACCCATTTAACAGAGCACCTTCAATAAAAAACACTGCTTAACATCTATCGACTACACTTTAAGTTTATCACGTCATTTTTAGGTTTTTACAATTGAAAATTTATCTGATGTTATTGTGTATTCTAACTATCTTTAATTTAGCTTTTGCTAATACACAAACCAATTTATTATTTTGCTATGAAGATAAGTCATTACCGCCTTACTTTTTAGGAGAAGGTGCTGATGTGCCAAAAGATAAGCCAGGTGCAACCATTGAATTGATGCGACAATTAGATCTAAAATTCTCTGAATTAAACATCAAATATATTAGAAAGCCCTGGAAAAGATGCTTAGATGATTTATCAAAATCGACTGTGGATGCTGTAATAGGGAGTTATCATGCCGAAAGGGAAAAGTTTGGCGTTTATCCTAAAGTTGTGGACAAAGTTGATCCTTCAAAAGCAATTAGTAAACACGCTGTATGTTTTATTAAAAACAAAAACAGTTCATTTTTTTGGGATGGAAGAAATATACAAGGTAATAATAAAATGGTTATTGCAGTGACTGCTGGATATATGATCATTAAAGTATTAGAAAAACTGCCTGTGATAATACATGAAACTCGGTCTGCCGATCAGGCTTTAATTTTGCTTAAAAAGAAAAGAGTCGATGCCGCTGTATCTTTATGTCAAATAGATAAGTATGCAATGAAAAGACATAATGAACTTGAATCTCAATTTACACTTATGTATCCACCATTGCATGTTAAAAATGGCTATTTAATCGTATCCCACGAGTATTATCAAATTAATGAACCACTGGTACAAAAAATTTGGAATTATCTTATAAATTTAGATAAAAATGCGATTTATAGCGAATATTTTAAATAATTTCTAATAGGTATATCAGCCATTACCCACTTTCAATTAAATAATAATTAAAGTAGCATCCGTTATTCTATTTTTTTACCGAGAGTAATATGGCTCAATTGTACTTTTATTATTCAGCAATGAACGCAGGCAAGTCAACGACTATGCTTCAGTCATCTTTTAATTACCAAGAACGTGGTATGAACCCAGTAATATTCACTGCAAAAATTGATAATAGATTTGGTGAAGGTAAGGTTAGTTCAAGAATTGGATTAGAAGCTGATGCTGAATTGTTTACAGTTGAAACACAGCTATTTGATCATATTGCTACATTAAATGAAAAACAAAAAGTACATTGTGTTTTAATTGATGAAAGTCAGTTTTTAACAAAAGAGCAAGTACATCAAATTTCTGATGTTGTTGATACCTTAAAAATTCCAGTTTTATGTTATGGTCTAAGAACTGACTTTAGGGGGGAGTTATTTACTGGAGCCCAATATTTATTAGCATGGGCAGATAAATTAATTGAATTAAAAACTGTTTGTCATTGTGGCCGAAAAGCCAATATGGTGCTTAGAACAGATGAAAATGGTGTTGCAATGGCTGATGGCGATCAAGTTGAAATCGGCGGAAATGAGCGTTACGTTTCAGTGTGTAGAAAACATTATAAAGACGCATTAAAATAAAAAATTATAAAAAAGCAGGTTCATTACCTGCTTTCCCAATTTAATATCAAGGCTATTTGATATTAATATTTTCGTCTTTCAAGACCCGTTTCAGCCAATATTTTAGCCGATATTTCCTCAACAGAATGCTGTGTAGAATTCAAATATGGAATACGGTTCGTTTTATATAACATCTCAACTTCACGTACTTCAATTCTACACTGCCTCATAGAGGCGTATTTACTGTTTGCGAGCCTTTCGTTTCTAATAGCAGCTAAGCGTTCAGGTTTTATTGTTAAACCAAATATTTTCTTTTTATGCGGCAATAATGAAGGAGGAATTTTAAGATCATCCATATCATCGTCAGTAAAAGGATAGTTTGCCGCTTTTATGCCATATTGTAATGCCAGATATAAACTTGTCGGGGTTTTACCACTTCGACTGACCCCAACTAAAATAATGTCAGCTTCTTCATAATTTTTTAAATTAGCACCGTCATCATTCGCTAACGCATAGTTCACAGCATCAATTCGAAAATCATAACTTTTTTCATGCATACTATGCGTTCTATGGGTACGGGGCACAGGTTCTACTTTGATTTCTTCTTCTATTTGATCACTAAAAACGGTTAAAAAATCATAACACACACCTTGAGATGAATTAATAATATCTGTTAATTCATGATCAACAAAAGTGTAAAAAACCAAAGGTTTTTCACCTTTAGAACTGATAGCTTTATCTATTTGGTTTTTTACTTCTAATGCTTTTTCCTTGGTTTCTACAAATGGGATTGTAATATTTTTAAAATCCACAGGAAATAATGACAGTGTTGCATGGCCAAAAACTTCGGCTGTAATAGCCGTACCATCAGAAATATAAAATGCTGTTCTCAACTGTTTAACCTCAAGTTTTTAAATATCTTGTTTTGTTAAGAATAATATACACTATATTTTGAATATATATCTAAACTGTAAATATATATATCAAAATCACATATTTGTGTATTTACCTGACCCCATTTAGCGGTGTAGAATTAAATTGACCTATTTGGAGGGTCTCATTCGTTAATATTGATAGTTGATACTATGTTGTGAGTTTTTATTGGAACGCAGTTCAACTAAAACAGGGTAAATAGCACTTAGTATCAATCATATAATCTGCTTTTGGAGATAGTTCCGTGCAAGAATCCGTTCTCTGGTATCAAGAACTTGGTATGCAAGATGTTCCTCGTGTTGGTGGTAAAAATGCCTCACTTGGTGAAATGATTTCTAACCTAGCAAATGCTGGTGTTCAAGTCCCTGGTGGATTTGCAACAACATCAGATGCTTTTAACGAGTTCCTTGAGCAATCAGGATTAAATGCTCGCATCTATAATGTATTAGATGACTTAGATGTTGATGATGTGAATAAGTTAGCGCTGGTTGGCGCAGATATTCGTCAATGGATCATTGATACACCTTTTCATGAATCTTTCAATTCAGCTATAAAACAAGCCTATACAGAGCTATGTGACGGCCATGAAGATAATGCATCATTTGCTGTACGTTCTTCAGCAACAGCTGAAGATATGCCTGATGCATCATTCGCAGGACAACAAGAAACTTTCTTAAATGTCCGTGGCATTGATGCTGTAATGGTTGCAATCAAGCATGTTTTTGCTTCTTTATTTAATGATCGTGCTATTTCATATCGTGTTCATCAAGGTTATGACCATCGTGGTGTCGCATTATCTGCTGGTATACAGCGCATGGTAAGATCTGATAAAGCATCATCAGGTGTGATGTTCAGTATAGATACTGAATCTGGTTTTGAAGACGTTGTGTTTATTACCTCAAGCTATGGCTTAGGTGAAATGGTTGTACAAGGCGCTGTTAACCCAGACGAATTCTACGTTCATAAACCAACTCTAGCTGCTGGAAGACCAAGTGTTGTTCGCAGAACTTTAGGCTCAAAAGCGATTGAAATGGTTTATTCTGACGATGAAGGCCATGGCAAGCAAGTTGAAATTATAGACGTACAACAAAGTTTAAGCGACCAATTTTCAATTACTGATGACGAAGTACAAGAGCTTGCAAAACAAGCTGTTATCATCGAAAAACATTATGGCCGAGCGATGGATATCGAATGGGCTAAAGATGGTAACGACGGTAAACTTTATATTGTACAAGCCCGTCCAGAGACTGTTCGCTCTAATGAAGATGCGAATGTTATGGAGCGCTATAAACTAAATGAATCATCAAAAGTAATTGCTGAAGGTCGTGCCATAGGGAATAAAATTGGTAGCGGCACAGTAAGAGTACTTGAGTCAATTGCACAAATGGATCAAGTACAAGTAGGTGATGTTTTAGTAACAGATATGACAGATCCAGATTGGGAACCTATCATGAAACGTGCATCTGCGATTGTTACTAATCGTGGTGGTCGAACATGTCACGCTGCAATTATCGCGCGTGAATTAGGTATTCCGGCAGTAGTAGGTTGTGGTAATGCAACTGATTTAATTAAAGAAAATGATGAAGTTACGGTTTCATGTGCTGAAGGTGATACAGGTTTTATTTATCAAGGTAGATTAAAATTTGATGTCATTACTTCTCGTGTAGATGAAATGCCTGATTTACCAATGAAAGTAATGATGAATGTTGGTAATCCAGATCGCGCATTTGATTTTGCTCGTCTGCCTCATTCAGGTATAGGTTTAGCTCGATTAGAGTTTATTATCAACCGCATGATAGGTGTGCATCCAAAAGCACTGATAAACTTTGCCGAACAAGATGAATCTGTAAAAGATGAAATCAAAGAAATGATGGCCGGTTATGATTCACCAGTTGAGTTTTATGTTAGCAAACTTGTGGAAGGTATCGCTACTTTAGGCTGTGCATTTGCACCTGAAAAAGTAATTGTTCGTATGTCTGATTTTAAATCAAACGAATATGCTAACTTAGTAGGCGGACAACAATACGAACCTGAAGAAGAGAATCCTATGATAGGATTCCGTGGTGCTTCTAGATATATTTCTGAAGATTTCCGCGATTGTTTTGCACTAGAGTGTGAGGCAATTAAACGTGTGCGTAACGATATGGGTCTTACTAATATTGAGATCATGATCCCATTTGTAAGAACCGTTGGTGAAGCAAAACGTGTTATTGAATTACTTGAAGAGCATGGCCTAAAACGTGGTGAAAATGGTTTACGCATTATTATGATGTGTGAATTACCTTCAAATGCGTTATTAGCTGAAGAATTTTTAGAGCATTTTGATGGTTTTTCAATTGGTTCTAACGATTTAACTCAACTGACGTTAGGTTTAGATCGAGATTCAGGTCTTATTGCACATTTATTTGATGAGCGTGATTTAGCCATTAAAAAGCTTTTATCTATGGCAATTCAAACTGCAAAATCCAAAGGTAAATATGTGGGTATTTGTGGTCAAGGACCTTCAGATCATGAAGACTTTGCAGCCTGGTTAGTAGAGCAGGGCATAGATTCTGTATCTTTAAATCCTGATACAGTTTTAAAAACTTGGTTATATTTAGCCGAACAACACGGTAAATAAATATTAATCAGATAAAAAGGAGCTATTAAGCTCCTTTTTTTATACTTCTTTGTTAACAATATGAATAATTATAATAACTGCCAATTAGATGATCCGAGTTTTAACTCCACCATGATATAATTGCCATATCAATTATGTTTTAAATATTTTGACTAAATACAATGATAAAAAAACTATCGCAAACGGACACAGTTTCGGATTTAACAAATCAATTTGTTGAGCAACTTAAGCACACTTCTTTTTCAGGTGAAATTGATATATCGTTTGCAACTCGAGTTGTAACGTCAACTGATAACAGTATTTATCAAGAAACGCCTCAAGCAGTTATCTTCCCAAAAAATGCCAACGATATTCAAATTGCATGTGCACTGACGAATAAGGATATCTTTAAAACTTTATCTTTTGGTCCACGAGGTGGAGGCACAGGTACAAATGGTCAATCCTTAACTCCTGGTATCATGCTCGATTTATCTCGACATATGAGAAACATAATTGAAATAAATGTTGAAGAGTCATGGGTTAAGGTTGAAGCGGGTGTTATTAAAGATCAATTAAATGATTATTTAAGACCTTTTGGCTACTTTTTTGCGCCAGATTTATCTACAAGTAATCGCGCGACTGTAGGCGGTATGATTAATACAGATGCCTCGGGTCAAGGGTCTTTAGTGTATGGTAAAACCAGTGATCATATCTTAGCTATGGATGCTGTATTAATAGATGGCACTGAGTTTTCAACTAATAAAATGCCAGTAGAGCAAGTAAAAGCGCTTGCCAAAGAAAATACTCGCGTAGGCAATCTATACGATACCGTTTTAAATATAGGTTTAGATAATAGGGCACTCATACTAGAAAAATTCCCAAGACTAAACCGTTTCTTAACTGGTTACGATCTCGAAAACATCTTTAATAAAGATTTAAACGAATTTGATCTTGGCCGAGTACTGACAGGCTCGGAAGGTTCATTAGCAGTTATTACCCATGCTAAATTAAATATCACGCCAATTGCTAACTTCAAAACTTTAATTAACATTAAATACGATAGCTTTGATTCGGCATTAAGAAATTCACCATTTTTAGTTGAAGCTCGGGCAACATCAGTAGAGACAGTTGACAGTAAAGTGCTAAATCTTGCAAGAGAAGATATCATTTGGCATTCAGTTTCAGACTTAATTACAGATGTACCAGGCAAAGATATGCAAGGACTCAATATGGTTGAGTTCAATGGTGAAACACAAGAAGAAATTGATGATAAAGTTAAAACCTTATGCTTAAGATTAGACGAACTAATTGCTGATCAACAAGCAGGTTTAATTGGTTATCAGTTACTGACTGATAAAGATGATATATTAAAAATATATGCCATGCGTAAAAAGTCTGTTGGTCTACTTGGCAAAACAGCCAGTAGTAAAAAGCCATTAGCATTTGCAGAAGATACCGCAGTCCCTCCAGAACATCTTGCTGATTATATCCAAGAGTTCAGAAATTTATTAGATTCACATAATTTAGATTATGGCATGTTTGGTCATGTTGATGCAGGTGTTTTACATGTGAGACCCGCATTAGATATGGCAGATCCTGAACAAGAAAAATTGTTAAGGGTCATATCTGATGAAGTTGTAAAACTCACAGCCAAATATGGTGGTTTAATGTGGGGTGAACACGGTAAAGGATATCGTAGTGAATATGGCCCAAACTTTTTTGGTGATGAGCTATTTTCAAAGTTAAGAGAAATAAAAACAGCATTTGATCCAAACAATAAATTAAACCCAGGAAAAATTTGTACTCCTATCGCGAGCGATTCAGAGCTAGTAAGTGTTGACTCACAAAAAAGAGCTTGGTTCGATAAGGAAATTCCAACAAATATAAAAAGTAGTTTTGACAATGCTATGAATTGTAATGGTAACGGTTTGTGCTTTAACTATGATGAAAAGTCACCTATGTGTCCTTCATATAAAGTCACTAAAGATAGACGATATTCTCCTAAGGGTCGTGCTTCTTTAATGCGTGAGTGGTTAAGATTACAAAGTAATAAAGGTGTTGATTTATTACAAACTGAAAATGATATAAATAAACCAAGCAGTACATTTACAGACATCAAAGCTTGGTTTGAAAAACTAAAAAATTCTAAAGCAAAACAACAAGGAAAATATGATTTCTCTCATGAAGTTAAAGAATCTATGGATGAATGTTTAGCATGTAAAGCATGTACTACTGCTTGTCCAATTAATGTTGATGTCCCTACATTTAGATCTCGTTTCTTAAATTATTATCACGATGTTTATGCGCGTCCGTTAAAAGATTATTTCGTTGCAAATATAGAACAAACAGCGCCAATCATGTCTAAGTTTTCAAAAGTGATAAATCCAATTTTAAAAATGAACCTGACTAAAAAAGTTATCCAAAAACAAATTGGTTATGTAGATACACCTTTATTAAGTGAGCCTTCTCTTACTTCACAAGTTAAATCTAAATACGATTTTAATTTTGATAATCTAAAGCAACTCAGTGAAGAAGAAAAATCAAAAACAGTTTTAATTGTTCAAGACCCTTTTACGAGTTTTTATGAAGCGGAATTAGTGGTTAGTTTAATTACATTAATTGAAAAATTAAATCTGCGTCCAGTACTATTACCATTTAAACCCAATGGAAAACCGCAGCATGTAAAAGGATTTCTAAAAGAATTTACCAAAACAGCAAAAACATCTGCAGAGTTTTTAAATCAAGTGAGTAAACTCAATATAAAGATGATTGGTTTAGATGCATCTTTAGTAATGTGTTATCGCGATGAATATAAAACAATTTTAAATACACAAAGAGGGCACTTTGAAGTTTTACTTGCTCATGAATGGTTACAAGATCAAGAATTCCATCCAGCAAAAAATACCAATGATAAAAACTTTGTTTTAATAAATCATTGTACAGAAACAACTGCATTACCCAACACTGTTAATGTTTGGAAAAATATTTTTGAACAATCAAACTTAATTTTAAATTCTGTCAGCACTGGTTGCTGTGGTATGGCAGGCACTTATGGACACGAGGCTAAAAATTTAGATAACTCTCGTGCACTTTATGATATGAGTTGGAAACCAGTTATCGAAAAAAATCAGAGGCATATAATTTTAGCGACTGGATTTTCTTGTAGAAGCCAAGTGAAAAGATTTGAAAACTTTAAGCCTAGGCATCCAATAGAACTATTAGCTGAAATATTATAGATAATAAATTGCGAACCAAAGAAAAATAATTTGGTTCGCAATTAAAATATACCAATTCTATTAGGTTATTGATCTAATATACATTAGGATAAATTTTCAAGAGCACAGGTTTTTTGTTCCAGACAAAACCTGAGTACCTATATCCATATAGGCAAGGCACTTGATTGAGCAATAGCTGGCTATTGGTATTACTTATAATTTTCTTTTTAAACCCGACTTAGCTCTTTCTTTAACATTTGTTTGAATGTAAATTTGATCTGTCGTGGCAATTTTTGAATGACCTAAATCTTCAGATAAATGTTTTAATGGACGTGTTTGCGCATCGTGAGTTGCACCTGTATGCCTCAACCAATGTGCCGTTGCCGCTTTTAATTGTTCCGCATCTTCAGTGAATCCATCTTTAAATAATGATGCTTCAGCTAAATCAAAACTTTGCTGAACTAATCTTCGTAATTGTCGAACTGTCATGCCACCATGACCGCGCAATTTATGAATTATCGGTTCTGGATCATCAGAGCGAGGCAGGGGACTTAAACCCCTAAAGATACGATATCGTTTTAAATAATCTAAAAAATCATCAGATAAAGTAACATCTCTTAATTTATTTCCCTTGCCCATGATCCTTAAAAACCAAAAATTATCATTATCCTGCCAAAAATCAGACATAACAGCCGACCATTGAGGACGTTCAGATAATTCCGAGATCCTTAAATATAACCCCTTAAGACACGCTAAAATAAATAAATTCCTTTCTAAAGTTGGATCCTCTAGACATCTATCTTTGGTTATTCCTAAAACATATTCCCACTGAATATCACTTAATGTATCAGGCATATTGATTTGAGACTGAACAACTAAGTAAGGACTGTTTTTTTTTACCACAGGAACAAAGTTGGCGAATGTTTTTTCTTCTAATATTGCGAACTTATAAAATACATTAAGGGCTGTAAATAGAGATGAGAAACTTTGTTGACTAAGTCCTTGTTCTTTAACTATAAAAGGACGCCAACTTTCATTTTGAATACGCAAGCCATTATTATTTTTATAACGCCATTGAACTGAATCAGCAATCCAATCTGAACTAGGGTTAACTACAAATTCTATATATTCTTCTAAATCTACACGCTTTAGATCAAATACTGATAACGCTTTTACATGCCATGACCAAAGATAAAATCGTTCTAACTCACCTCTAAATCGATTAAATGTGCCTTCTGATTTTCTACCGTATACAAATAAGAACTGATATAAAAAACTTAAATCACTATAAATGTTAAGAATTGACTTACTTTTATTAGCGATAAAATCAGATAACTGAGGGTATTCTTGCTGTAAGGTATTATCTTCAAGATGAGAAATTTGAAGACGCAGCTGCTTTAATGTATCAACCAATGCAATTAGCATATATTTTTAAACTGTATTTTAATTTGGTGTTATTTTAAATAATTACTGTATAAATGTCCAGTTTATTACTTTAAGTCCGATACCTGTTAGTACTGGACATAAAGAGTAAACACAATAATAACTGTATATAAATCAATCTATTTAAGGCTGTTAAATTTATATATACAGGGTCGTATGTAACAAAGATAAATAAACAAACAATTTAACATAATATCAATTATAGGCGATTGCAGTTGCTAATTTATAAAATATAATGGGTCTTGACTTACATAATAATTAAGCATTTTATAGTTGGATATGATGATTTGTACAACGTTATTTATGGAAGTTTAGATTTGGATAATTCTGGTTGATAGATGTGTTCCCTATCAGTTGTATTTAATGAGCGAATAAACTAAATAAATAATACATTCGCTCTTAATATATAAGCCTTAAGCTTCTGACTTATTTGAATATTTTTTAACAAAGTTTTTAATAGATTTACCATTACAACGAACTGAATTCACATTTTCATATTGCTCTTTTACAGCATCTAGCCCTAATTCAACAGCTTTTACGCACAGATCTGATTCCATATTTTCATCAGCTGCATATAATTTCGTTTCTGTAATATTGTCTAGTGTAATTCTTGTATTAACTTTACCGTATTGTTTTACAAAGTCATTTAATGTTTTTGTATTACAATAAAAGTCATTACTATAACTACTTAGATAAATACCATTCTTAGCAGCTAGATTTTTTGCAGCTTTCATTCCTTTATCAGCCGCCATGATACAAATTTGAGATTCAAGATCTAATTCTACCATTTCAAATTCATAACTTTGTGCTTTAACTTGCGCATTAGTTATTAATAATAGACTGCTTAGTGATAATAAAATTTTTTTCATAGGAACCTCAGTAAGTATTAGTTGCTTAAAATAAAGCTGCCGCTTTATTTTGATCGAATTATATACAGTAATAGTTAAACATCAATTGAATTATTTATTTAATTTGATTTAGAATAATGAATTAAAATTACATTAAAACTATATAAATAGATTTATCATTTCATTTACAACTTTTACAACCCTGCTCTATAAGTCTTACTTAATTTAATTTTACTTGTGTTTATTATTTATCACTGTATAGTACGCATCTCTCCGACAGGTGCTAGAGATTTTGAAATAATCCAACTTAATCATATTTTAAGTTCAGCCAAGTTCGGTAAGTCATCTAACAGTTCGTAAAACGAAAAGATGAGTACATAAACTGAGGTTGAAAGCATCTGTGAAATTTATTTTTTCAAATAAATTTACTTCACACTAAGACTGAGATCATGCATTTGAATAAAAACACAACTGTTTTTATCGCATTTTTTTGGATCAAGGGGATGTCTTCTAAGCTTTTGCCTCATTCTTTAAAAGAATAGATAAGAGACATACATGACTGATAGCACAAACATCACTTTTGATTCATTAAACTTAAACCCTTCTGTATTACAAGCGATTACAGAAATGGGTTATACATCTCCTACACCAATTCAAAAACAATCTATACCTGTATTATTAGAAGGTGGTGATGTATTAGGTGAAGCACAAACTGGTACTGGTAAAACCGCAGCATTTGGTTTACCAACAATATCAAGATTAGATCCAAATTTACGTGCACCACAAATGTTAGTTGTGTGCCCTACCCGCGAACTTGCGATTCAAGTAGCTGAAGCTTTATCTGATTTTTGTAAACACATGCGCGGCATGTTCGTTACTACAGTTTACGGTGGCCAATCTTATACGCCACAATTACGTGATTTAAAACGTGGCCCACAAATTGTTGTTGGTACACCTGGCCGTATGATGGATCACATCAAAAAAGGTCGTTTAAATTTAGATAATTTAAAAGCATGTGTACTAGATGAAGCTGATGAAATGCTTAACATGGGCTTTTTAGAAGATATCGAGTGGATTTTAGAGCACGTACCTAATGAAACTCAAATGGCATTTTTCTCTGCAACGATGCCTGCACCTATAAAAAAAATCACGCGCAAATTCTTAACTGATCCAACACATATAAAAATTGAATCAGTTAAAGAAAATAAAGCAAAAATCACACAAAAAGCATGGCGTGTTGGCCGTATTGGTAAAAATACAGGTTTAGAACGCATTGCAGAAGTCGTTGATTATGATGCTATGATTGTTTTTGTTAGAACCAGAAACGATACGATCGTTTTAGCCGAACACCTAAATAGTAAAGGTTTTGCAGCATCAGCATTAAATGGTGATTTACAACAACAAGATCGTGAACGTATTGTAGACCAATTAAAAACAGGTAAAATTGATATTTTAATCGCAACAGATGTTGTAGCACGTGGTCTAGATGTTCCTCGTATTTCACATGTTATAAACTACGACTTACCACATGATCCAGAATCATATGTTCACCGTATCGGTCGTACAGGTCGTGCTGGTCGTGAAGGCGAAGCAATATTATTTGCTACAGGTCGTGAAATGCGTAGCCTACACCGTTTAGAAAGAGTGACTGATGGTCAAATAGGTACATTTGATATGCCAACATCAGAGCAACTTGGTAAAAAACGTGTTGCTAAAACTCAGGAAAAGCTACAAAAAATCATTGAAAGCAATGATTTAGCACAATTCACTGAAATTCTTGAAACTGTTGCAAAAGATACTGAACTATCACCGCTAGAGCTGGCTTCTGCTTTATTGTTTGAAAGACAGATAAAAATGCCATTTTTCCCGAAAGCAGACCCAGTAGAGCGTGCTTCGGATAGAAATGAACGTGGTTCTAGAAACGATCGCAATGATAGAAACGCTAGAAACGATCGTGGTGGTCGTAACAATGACAGAGCTGATCGTGGTGAACGTAGACCTCGTCGTGATAATGGTGAATTTAATACATATCGTTTCAATGTTGGTCGTGCTCAAGGTGTTCGCCCTGGTGATATCGTTGGCGCTGTTGCAAACGAGATTTCAATTAGTGCAAGTGATATCGGACAAATCCGTTTATATGGTGAGTTCACACATGTTGATTTACCAAAAGATATGGACAAGCAAGCTTTTGATAAATTACAAGATGTTCAAATTCGAAGACAAGATATTTCACCAAGTCTAGCAACTGCTGAACAGATTCAAGAAGCAAAGTCTGCGGATCAAAATTCTCAAGAACGTCGTGGCAATGGTAATGATCGTGGAAACAGAAATGATTCACGTCGCGATCAATCTCGTGGTCGTCGAAATGACTCTAGAGGTCGTAGCGATTCTCGTAGCCGTGATGATGTTTGGTCTAAAAAACCACGTGCTAATAGTGGTAATGATTCAGGCAGAATCATTCGTCAATTTTCATAATTGATTCATAAATCAAAAAAGGGTAGCTTAGCTACCCTTTTTTATTTGTCTTAGTTAAAATGCATTTAGATTAAATATTATCGGAAAAATCAATGGATAAGCAAACACAAACAGAACTAGAAGCAGCAGCTTTTAGAAAGTTATTGTCTCATTTAGATGAAAACAAAGATGTGCAAAATATAGATTTAATGATCACAGGTAACTTTTGTCGTAATTGTTTAAGTAAGTGGTTAGTTTCAGAAGCTAAAGAACGTGATATCGCACTTGATATGGATGATGCAAAAGAGTGGGTTTATAAAATGCCTTACAGTGAATGGAAAGAAAATCATCAACTTCCCGCGACTGATGAACAAATGGCTGCATTTAACAAACGTCAAAAATAATATTATCCTCCTTATAAAGTGGGTAATTAATTAGTGACATTAATACCACTTAGATATATAGGAGCATAAAAAAGGCTAGCAAATGCTAGCCTTTATTAATTTGGAACTTAGTTATTTGTTTGTTTTATTCCAAGGAGAATCTTCAGCAGCAACAGGTTTTTTCTCGGACGGTCTAAATTTTTCACATAAACCGATTAAGAAGTTTCTTAATAACTGATCCCCGCAAGGCTTGAAGTTACGTGTACCACGTTTTCTAAATAGCGCAGTAAGTTCAGTTTTAGAAAATCTAAACCCTGCTTTTTTCATCACATCAAGCATATCATCATCTTTAAATTCGAATGCTATTCGTAATTTTTTCATAATAATATTGTTATTTAGTCTTACAACTTCTGCAGCGTTTTTATCAGGCTGTGCTTTGCCATCTTCTCTAACACCGCGATTTTTTATGATTAATCCGTCCAGAAACATTTCTAATACAACATCAGTACATTCAACAAATGCTTCATCTTCATCTTTTTTAAGAAGACAGCTAATTGAGAATTTTGTTATTTTATGTCCTGATAATGCGAAAATATCCGCCATAGATTCTTCACGTAAATTTAAAGCATAACGTAAACGGCGTAGTACTAGGTTATTAATCATAAAAACTCCAAAATAAGGTCGGCTAAAATACCATGAATCCTTAGAATAGTCATGTTACATTCATTAAATCATAAAATAATTGATATTAGTTGATAGCTAATAGCTCTACTTCAAAAATTAATGTTGATCCTGCCGTTATTTTACCAGCGTTTCGGTTGCCATATGCTAAATGACTCGGGATCACAAAACGCATTTTATCACCCACAACCATAAGTTGAACACCTTCAGTCCAACCAGATATCACTTGATTTAAACCAAATGAGATAGGTTTGCCTCGATCTACAGAGCTATCAAATACTGTTCCATCTATTAATGTACCATGGTAATGCACTTTAACTTTACTTGTTCTTGTTGGATGGTCTTCACCCTGTCCTTTTGTGATTACCTTATATTGTAATCCTGAATCAGTTTCTAAAACCCCTTCTTGTGTTTTATTAAATGCTAAATACTCTTTACCTAATTTAATATTCTCTAAAGATACTTTTTTAACATTTGCTTTATTATAAAAATAAAAAACAACTAAAATAATAGCGCCAATCGCTAAAATCATTTTCATTGGATACCCTTAACTTAAACTATTTATATCAACAGCAGCATAATACCTGATAACTTTTTTAAATCTGCAATTTTAGACATAAAAAAACCCGAATTAATCGGGTTTTTTTTATTATTGTTCAGTTATTATACGTAACATACGTCGAAGCGGCTCTGCAGCACCCCATAACAACTGATCTCCTACTGTAAAGGCACTTATATATTCAGGGCCCATCGCGAGTTTACGGATACGCCCAACTGGAATACTTAATGTACCAGTTACATTAACAGGCGTTAAGTCAGTTGATGTTAACTCTCTGTCATTAGGGATCACTTTTACCCAAGGGTTATGCTCTGCCAATATAGATTCAATTTTTTCTACTGAAATATCTTCTTTTAATTTGATTGTCATTGCTTGAGAATGACAACGCATTGCACCTACTCTGACACATAAACCATCAATTGGGATAGGTTGCTGTGATGACCCCAATATTTTATTGGCTTCAACTTGTGCTTTCCATTCTTCTTTACTTTGCCCAGAAGGCATTGGCACATCAATCCAAGGGATCAAACTACCTGCTAAAGGCACTCCAAACTGTGCTGTAGTGAGTGATTCAGATTGTATTTTTTCACTTACTATGCGATCAATTTCTAAAATTGCAGAGTGTGGATCGTCTAACTTATCAGCGACACTTTGATGAACTTCACCCATTTGTTTAATAAGTTCTTTCATATGCCTAGCACCAGAACCTGATGCAGCTTGATAAGTCTGTGGGCTTACCCATTCAATAAGATCTTGCTCGAACAAGCCACCTAGTGCGAGTAACATTAATGAAACAGTGCAATTTCCGCCAACAAAAGTTTTAACGCCTTGTTCTAGCCCTTGAAGAATCACATCTTTATTAACAGGATCTAGTACAATAATGCTGTCATCTTTCATGCGTAAACTAGATGCAGCATCTATCCAATAACCATTCCAACCTGTTTCTTTTAGATGAGGATATACCGCGTTAGTATAATCTCCACCTTGACAGGTTAAAATAATATCCATTTCAGCTAAGGCATCTAAATCCTTGGCATTTAATAATGGCTTACTGGTACCTGCAAAGTCAGGTCCCATCTGTCCCGCTTGAGATGTAGTGAAAAATGTCACATCTAAATTATCAAAATCATTTTCTGTTTGCATTCGGTCCATCAATACTGAACCAACCATGCCGCGCCAACCTACTAGCCCTACTTTTTTCATAGTTAAAAACCCTAAAATTTTTTCATTAAAAACC
This sequence comes from Pseudoalteromonas sp. C2R02, assembly GCF_018860845.1. Taxonomy (NCBI): domain Bacteria; kingdom Pseudomonadati; phylum Pseudomonadota; class Gammaproteobacteria; order Alteromonadales; family Pseudoalteromonadaceae; genus Pseudoalteromonas; species Pseudoalteromonas sp. C2R02. Next base: position 343,356 of record NZ_JAHKQC010000034.1, read on the forward strand.
AATTACAAATTGCGTGAGTTTTTAGATAAATTGGTATATTTGATTGCTGAATTTAGCATTGAAAAGAAGATAAAACTAGCACGAAATTAACAACATTAATTTTTTTCAATCAAGGAGGTTTATTGTTGGATCACAATTGTATTTCTATCCTTTTTAGCCTCATACAGTGCAATATCTGCTTTGCTATAAAAATCTTCAAAAGCATCATTTTCATCCGGTATACTGCTATATATTCCAGCTGAAATAGTTAATAATTCTGATACTTTAGATTTTTCGTGTTTCAAACCAGCTTTTAATATTTCATCTTGAAGCTCGCGCAATTTCAACTCTTGAATGTCTGAATCTGTATTTACCATTAAAATTGCAAATTCTTCACCGCCAATTCTATAACAAGAATCTCCTGTACGCTTAAAGGTCTGCTTTATTAATTTAGATATTTGTTTTAAGCATTTATCACCTTGAGGATGCCCATATGAATCGTTAAACTCTTTAAAATAGTCAATATCTATAATTGCCAAACTGAGTGATATTTTTTGTCTAGCATTTCTTTTGATTTCTGCATTTAAATTTTGTTTAAATTGGCCATGATTTAACAAACCGGTTAATGAATCTCGCGTTGATAATTTCTTTGCTTTTTCTACATAAAGTTTAAGTTCCCCTAAGGCATCTTCCATATCTCCTAACTCATCATTTTTATGAACTTCAATTTGTATTTCTACATCACCTTGAGATAACTTAAGTATTTTTTTTCTAATTTTAGTTAACCGGATTAACAGACTTTTATTTACAAATATCCAAATTGATACAAAAGACAGGCTAATACTTAAAATAATTAACATTAAAAATACATAGTTGATATTACTTACTGTATTTAATGTATCTTGCTTTTTTGACTCCATAATCGATTGTAATTTTATACTTAAATTATCGGAGGTTGTTTCAATTTCTGACACAGTTTGACTTTGCTGTGAAACAATCGAATCTAGTACACCTCCTAAACGAAGCACATCATATCTCACCTTAAAAATAGAGTTTTCTCCTGAGTATACGGCGGTAACTTTTGCAAGCCAAGAATTAGCAAATTTTTTATATTTGTATTGTGATTTTCCTGAGCTAGCCATTTGATTAAAAATACTGACAGCTTTAACTCTTAATGCATTTATTTCACTTATATTGCGGCTATTATTAACAGTGTCGAATATTTCAATCAATTTAGTACTATTTTTGTAAAACTGATATGCATAAGTTACTTCAGACTTTTCGCTTTTAGTTACGGTTTTATAAACTGTTTTTTTCGCGTATCGCTCCATTTCTGTTAATAACGTTTTTTGGCTATATGTAGTCAAGTCTTTGATTGTTTCTACAAATTTTTCACTTTGTTTATCTGCGGACCTTTTTAATAAAATTTGCCTTTTAAATTGAGGTGTAAACTCTTTATATAATGCAATATTATTTAATTTAATCTGTAATGAAATGCGTTCTTTGTCTGGGATAGTTTCATTGAGAATTGTGATAATTAAATGTTCTATTTTACTCCAATGAATAATGATTTGATCTATATTTTTTATGACCATAGCATCATCTTGATTCGATACTATTTGCTCTAAGTTAACCAAGATATCTTTACTTAAAACTGATAAATTAGAATTTTTTTTCATTACCGGCAAAGTATTATTAATCACATCTTCATAGGAATTACTGACGATTGTGACCAAAGTATTCGCCGTGAAAATACTTACTAATGTTAATATTAAACTCAATAAAAAAGAAAAATTAAGTTGGTTTTTAATCTTAGTACGGAACATTAGTGTAAAACCATGGCTTTTTCACCGATTTCATTTTGGGCTTGCAATATTTTATCCATTAGTTGTTCTACACCTTTGTTTATTGATATTTTTTCATGTGATATTAAATATGTGTAATGCTGTAGCAAGGCATAAATTGTGCCCATGGCTGTACTCATATAATGGCCATGAGATTTAATCTCTCCAGACCAAGCCATACTAGCTTGAAATGTCGACTTGTAAGCAAAAAACTGTGGCGAGTATTTATTTAACTTATTTGTAAGTTCTAAATTCACATCTTTACGAGTTGAATTGCCACCACCAAATGCATAATTCATTTGGCCTTTTTTAGATGTCATAAACCGGATAAACCAAAAAGCGGCTTCAGGATTTTTACTATCGTATGCGACAGAAAATGCATATGCGCCATGATAAGGCTTACCACCTGGGGAACCATATATGGCAAATTTTTGAGTCGAGTCATTTTCATTAACTTCTGATGATTTTACCCATAAATTATTATAAGCAAATGGCCACATTGCGACCTTGCCACTAGATAAAGCATTGGCAGCTTCGAGATAAGCAAAAGATTCATTAGCGGGAAGTGCATAACTTTTTAATTTTAAATAATAATGAGCTGTTTCATATAATAAGTCGAAAGTTTTAGGTAAATTAAAATTGATAAGTTTGTCGTTGTTATAATTAGGTTTAAACCAATAACCTCCTTTTGCCCATAAGATTGATGACCACTCATCATTAATATGAGGCTTATTACCGGACATCAAAGCGATACCATAAAAATTTTCTTTTAATGGTTTTCCTTTTAGTAAATCACCTTTTTGTCGAGTAAAAAACGCTGCAATATCTTGAAGTTGTTCTAATGTTTTAGGGGGAGTTAAAGGATAATTAAAACGCTTATAAAAAGAGTTTTGTTCTATCTCATTTTCAAAAAGATCTGCTCTATAATGATTACCCATTACATACGTATTGTAGGGCACGCTATATAAAACATCTTTATAGCTTAATATTTCAACGAGTGAAGGAAAAAATGGTGCAAGAAAGTTATTCCAACCTTTTTTTATAGGATCAAATTTATCTGCTAGTGTATTTAATGGTCTTGTATAACCTTTTGCGGCCCATTCTTTGGCCCAACCAGCCTCTAATGTCATAACATCATACTTGCCACTGGCATTTTCCAGACTGTTAACTTGAATTGCTAACATATCGGCTAACTCTAATTCTATAACATTAACTTTTACACCGGTTATTTTAGTAAATTCAGGCGCTAAGTTATTTTTGACATAATTAGTCCAGTGACCTTTTTCTAGTACAACGTTAATAGATTGTTTATTCGAGATGTTTGGTAAATTAGACTCTATCGCATACGCTAATGCGTTAGTAAAAACAAACAGTAAACTAATGAAGGTTTTAATAGCACAGTGCATAGAAACCACAAAATAAAGGGTTATTTATATCTAAGATTAGCAAAAGCCGCCATTTAAAGAAATAAATACCTCCATAGAGGTTAATTAAATTTGTATACCTACAAATTTATAGCTTTCACTTTCTGTGTAAATTAACAGGTCAAAATAACTTTGGTTGGCTAATGTATAAAACGTAACTATTGCCTTATCACTTTGTGTATCAGAAATTAAATGATAGCTACCCCAACTTGTTACTTGAGATGTAAACGAGCGAGATAAAAAGCTGCCATTATCAAAGTTCAACGTAAATTGTTCATGTGTTCCGTTAAACTCTAATACCCTATCATTAATTTTATATGTTTCATTTAATGTTGAATTTGCAGGTCTTTGGGCAGTTCTGCTTTGATCAAGTTTAAAGTTAAGTTTTTTTATAGCATTTATGCAAGTACTACCAGCGTCTTGAGTATTTTTACATTGATATTGGTATTGAATATCATTAAACGAGCCTATTACTGGGATCCATGTATCTAGTGCACTATCTTTATGAACTGCATCAGTTTTAGAGTTTGAATAAATTGAAATGACTTTAGTCAGGCCATGTATAGCCTCTAAGCGAGAGTATGCAATGGCAGTGGAATCTGAAACAATTAAAGCATTATTACTATTGTTTTGCTCAAGGTAGAAACCGTTTGCTATTTTTTTTGAATTTATTTCTACAGGGGGTGTGTCTGAGCTACCGCCACATCCAAAACAGAAAATGAAAATTGCAGTAAAACACATACGAAATGACATAAATAAGCTCCTTTTATTTTAGAGCTTATTCTAGCGTGATTTAAGAGACGCTTCTAACTAAATTTTCACTTTATTATTGTTATCTCGGCTGCCTCGAATCACATCATCACCTAGAGCGATGTTATCTGACTTAGCCATACGATCGTATAAGACAACATTTACGGTTGCAGCAAGATTCATGCAACCTTGGATTTAGAAATATATATAACTAGATTTTAACCTTGTTATTGTTATCTCGGCAGCCTCGAATAACATCATCACCTAGAGCGATGTTATCTGATTTAGCCATACGATCGTATAAGACAACATTTACGGTTGCAGCAAGATTCATGCAACCTTGGATTTAGAAATAAATATAACTAGATTTTAACCTTGTTATTGTTATCTCGACTGCCTCGAATCACATCATCACCTAGAGCGATGTTATCTGATTTAGCCATACGATCATAGAAGACAACATTTACGGTTGCAGCAAGATTCATGCAACCTTGGATTTAGAAATATATATAACTAGATTTTAACCTTGTTATTGTTATCTCGACTGCCTCGAATAACATCATCACCTAGAGCGATGTTATCTGATTTAGCCATACGATCATATAAGACAACATTTACGGTTGCAGCAAGATTCATGCAACCTTGGATTTAGAAATATATATAACTAGATTTTAACCTTGTTATTGTTATCTCGACTGCCTCGAATAACATCATTACCTAGAGCGATGTTATCTAATTTAGCCATACGATCATATAAGACAACATTTACGGTTGCAGCAAGATTCATGCAACCTTGGATTTAGAAATATATATAACTAGATTTTAACCTTGTTATTGTTATCTCGACTGCCTCGAATAACATCATCACCTAGAGCGATGTTATCTGACTTAGCCATACGATCGTATAAGACAACATTTACAGTTGCAGCAAGATTCATGCAACCTTGAGTCGGAATATAAATAACGTCTTCACACCAAGCTAATACTTCTTTATTTAATGAACCATCTTCAGGTCCAAAAATATAAAAAGCACTTTTTGGATGTGTATAAGTTGTTAAAGGTTTAGCACCCTCAATTAGCTCTATTGCCACAGGTGTTGCACCTAATGGAATTACTTTTTTTAAGTCTTCTGCGCCAATTAAAGGAATATCTTGATGTACTTTTTTTGTATCGGTGACAAACTTTTTAGCATGTTCATATCGATTGCCAGTATAAAATACCGAGTTAGCACCATAACACCCTGCTGCTCTCATCACAGCACCAACATTGCTTGGACTTTTAGGGTTAAATAAACCTAAACAGGCGAATCCATCTTTTTTCATGTAAATCTCTTTTTAATAATCTTTATACTAATACCGTTTCCGTTAATGAAGTAGTCATTCAGCGGGAGTTCAAAGCTTTTTAGGCAAGGCATTGGTTGCAGCTAATGGTTATTCCCTTATCAAAACCAATAACGCAGTATAAATCGCTTTGAAACCCGCCTAAAAGGAGCTTTGAGGATTTACACTTCGTTGTTATGACAGCTCTAAAGGGAGTAACCATTACTTCACTGACATGCCTAGAATTGTAAAACCCCACAAGCTCTGAGTGATAACTTAATTATCGGAATTGGTATAAAACTAATCGCAATCGTGCTTTGGCCAATCAGATATGTAATCTTCGAAATCTTCTAAAGCAACTTCGTTATCTTTTACGACTTTATCTACCACGCTAATATTGGCATCATGCATCGCTTGTTTGCTACCATTATTGAGCAAAGGATGCCAACTTGCTAAACCTCTACCTTCATAAAGCCGTCTATAACTACAGCTTTGAGGCATGAAAAATATATCTTTCACATTTTCTTTCGTTAATTGAACGCATGAGGGCACATATTGTGTCCTTTTTTCATATTCAGTACAGTAACATGATTTTGTATCTAGATATTGGCAAACAATGTTGGTAAAGATTAACTCTTCTCCTTCTCTGAGAGAGTCAGTCGGCTCAAAATCATCTTCATCATCACTATCTATAAAACTATTTAGACAGCACTTTCCACATCCATCACAAATCGCTTCCCATTGTTCATTATTCATTTGCTCAAGGGATATGTTCAGCCAAAATTGAGACTCAATTAAACTTTTATTCATAATAGATTCTATTAACCATGTAATTTACTTAGTTAAATCGTTCGCCCCATTTTCATTTCTAAATTTTTCTAACAAGTTTACCCTTGGTGGTGGTATTTGTAAGTAATAACCTTGGTCAGCTAAGTTTTGTTTTACTTTTTTGATATCTGCACCCGCTAAACTTTCACGATTACCTATATTGATTAACATAACAAAAACAGGCTTACCAAAAGTATTTAATAACGCCTCTGGTACCTTTGAAAAATCATCTCTTTTTTCAACAAAAAGATATGTGTCAACTTTACGTGTGCTTTTATATATAGCAGATAACATTTGGTGCCTATAGAACTTGCTTAACGGTGGCGCGCATTATAACATGTCATAACAAGAAAGTGAGGCGTTTTGCAATCAGAACGCTGATAAAGAATAATTAAAAAGCGCCTATGTCGGAACAAATTTTTGAACTTAAAGGGAATCTTTTCACGTTATCTGTTTTAAACTTGTATAAAAATGACTTACAAGCTTTAAGCAAGCAACTTGATGAGAAAATATCACAAGCACCTAAATTCTTTTATGGTGCTCCCATAGTGATCAATCTAAAGTCTATTTCAGAACAAAAAGTTGACTTTAATGAGCTCAAACAAATCTTAACTGGGTTACAACTTAATCCGGTTGGTGTTTGTAATGGCAGTGATGCGCAAAATATATTAGCTAAAGAAAGTATGTTATCAGTTTTAAACTACTCTCAAGATGTCAAACCTCAAGCTAAACCACCGGCTAATTCAGCGCTCAATACATCGATTGTTGAAAAAGAAGTCTATTTGCCTGCTCAAGTTATTAACTCAACGGTAAGGTCTGGTCAGCAAGTTTATGCTAAAGATCGAGATTTAATTATTTTAGGTGCCGTGAGTCATGGTGCTGAAGTGATAGCTGATGGTAACATTCATATTTACGGGGCTTTACGAGGCCGTGCAATCGCTGGCGCAAAAGGTAATACGGATGCAGCTATATTTTGTCAAAGGTTAGAGGCTGAACTTGTCTCAATTGATGGCAATTATTGGATCAGTGATTCTCTTCAAGGAGAATTATGGGGCAAGTCAGCAGCTATAAATTACAAAAACGATTCGTTAGAAATTACAGCATTGGTTAAAGGATAAATATCATGTCAAAAGTGATTGTTGTTACATCAGGAAAAGGTGGTGTTGGTAAAACAACATCTAGTGCTGCTATCGGTACCGGCTTAGCACTTAAAGGTTATAAAACCGTTATCGTGGATTTTGATATTGGCTTAAGAAACCTTGATTTAATTATGGGGTGTGAACGCCGTGTTGTATACGATTTTGTAAATGTTATTAACGGTGAAGCTAACCTTAATCAAGCGCTTATTAAAGATAAACGCGTTGAAAAGTTATCTATTTTGCCAGCATCTCAAACCCGAGACAAAGACGCTTTAACTAAAGATGGTGTTGAACGCGTATTAAACGAATTAAAGCAAGAATTTGACTTTGTAATTTGTGATTCTCCAGCAGGTATTGAAGCGGGTGCTATGATGGCGCTTTATTTCGCTGATGAAGCAATAGTAACAACTAATCCAGAAGTATCTTCAGTACGTGATTCAGACCGTATTTTAGGCATTTTACATAGTAAATCTAAACGTGCAGAAGAAGGCTTAGATAGCGTTAAAGAACATTTATTATTAACACGTTATAACCCTGAGCGCGTTGAAAAAGGTGAAATGTTATCTGTTGAAGATGTACAAGATATTTTAGCGATAGACTTATTAGGGGTTATTCCTGAATCACCATCAGTATTGAGTGCCTCCAATTCTGGCCAACCTGTTATTTTAGATACTGAATCAGATGCCGGTAAAGCGTATCAAGATGCGATTGATAGATTACTAGGTGAAGATATTGATTATCGATTCTTACAAGTACGTAAGAAAGGATTACTAAAAAGAATCTTTGGAGGTTAAAATGTCATTATTAAGCTATTTCCGCTCACCAAAAGTTAAAACGGCTTCTTTAGCTAAAGAACGATTACAAATTATTGTTGCCCATGAAAGATCGCAACGTGGTACACCAGATTATTTACCACAACTAAAAAAAGATATTTTAGAAGTGATCCGTAAATATGTTGAAATATCTTCAGATCAAGTTTCAGTACAACTTGAACAAAATGCAGATGATTTAGCAGTTTTAGAATTAAATGTAACCTTACCTGAAGAAAAGTAAATTTAAAGCTAAAGTACAAAAAAGGGCTTCACAGCCCTTTTTTGTAATACTAATTTTATTCAGCTAGTGATCTAATATAAATTAAGTCCTTATTCCCACTCAATTAACTTACCTTGTAATATTTTATATCTCCAACAACTTAATAAATCAGGCAGTAGTTTCTTCTTTTTTTGCTCATCATCACACTTCCAAGTCCAACTGATTAATTGATTAATTTGTTTTTTACTTGAAATGATCTCTGTTGGTATACCTTGCTCTTTGGCAACTGCATCAATTCTTTGTTTAATTGATTTTACTTCTGCTTTATAGCTAGGGTAATCAACTAATCGTACTACTTTTTGAGGATGTTGTTCTTTTGAAATTGATTTTGCTTTTTCTATGCAAAGCAAAATTTCTTTTCCGGATTTATTCACTTCCATAGCTTCTATGCCAGGGATTTTTCTTAAAGCCGTAATGCTTGCAGGCTTAGCTTTGGCTATCTCTATCATATTATGCTCTTTTAATATGAAACCTAAGGCAAGATTTTTTATTCTTGCTTTATCACGACGCCAAGTTGCCAGTTCTTTTAAGACAGCTAAATCAAATGAGTTTAGCTGCCATGCATTTTTAATATCTAAATATAAATTCTCATCAGGTATTTGATACTGGCGTTTTTTTGCCATTAAAGCACTTTCACTTAAAACGATATCTAACCAGTTATTTTCATCTATTTGTTTTTTTATGATTTCAAAACAAGGTAAAAGATGAATTACATCACCAGCAGCATAATCAAGTTGTCGCTGTGTTAAAGGTCTTTGTAACCAATTAGTGCGAGATTCACTTTTATCAATTTCTAATGACAGTAACTTATTAACCATCATCGCAAAACCAACACTGTTGCCAAATCCTAAAATCCCCATGGCAAATTGGGTATCAAAGAGTGGTTTAGGCACACAATTTCCATGTCGCATAAACACTTCTAAATCTTCTGATGGTGAGTGTAATACTTTTAAAACTGACTCATCAGTTAATATTTTCCAAAAGCTTGATAGTTCAAGATCACAACAAGGATCAATTAAAGCAAGGTGGTTACCATCATATACTTGGATGAGGGCAAGTTCAGGAAACAAAGTACGACGGCGCATAAATTCAGTATCTATGGCTAAGATTTTACTTTCTTTAATTGCTTCTAAGTAAGTATTTAAGTGATCTTGTGTTTTAATATACTGAGTTTCTAGGCATAAAGAATGCAATTGATTATCCTAATAGCTATAAAAAAACCGGCTTAGCCGGTTTTTTAAAAATATAAAATTTAACTGGCTTCTTTTAAAGCGCGCCTTAAAATTTTACCAACATTTGTTTTAGGAAGTTCATCTTTGAACTCTACAAATTTTGGTACTTTATAATTTGTTAAATTTTTACGACAATGTTTGATTATATCTTTTTCTGTTAATAAAGGGTCTTTTTTAACAACAAAAATTTTGACCTGTTCACCACTTACTTCATGTGGTACACCCACAGCGGCAACTTCCAGAATACCCTCATGCATTGCGACCACTTCTTCAATTTCATTCGGGTAAACATTAAAACCTGAAACTATAATCATATCTTTTTTACGATCTACGATGAAAAAGAAACCTTCTTCATCACATTTTGCTACATCACCCGTCGCAAACCAACCATCAGTCATGCACTTAGCTGTTTCATCATCTCTATTAAAGTAACCTTTCATAACTTGAGGGCCTTTAACCCACAACTCACCAGATTCGCCAACAGGCATATCTTTACCATCATCTCCAACAATTCGTAATAGCGTGCTTGGTGCAGGTAAACCGATAGAACCGTTATAGCTTTCTAAATCGTACGGACTAATAGTCACTAATGGCGCACATTCTGTTAAACCATAACCTTCCATTAATTTGCTGTTTGTTACTTTCTCCCAACGCTCTGCAACAGGCCTTTGTACAGCCATACCGCCACCAAGAGAGAATTTTAAAGTGCTAAAATCTAAATCGCTAAAGCCAGGCGTATTAAGTAAACCATTAAACAATGTATTTACACCTGTAATGGCAGTAAATTTATTATTTGATAAGTCTTTTACAAAAGCTTTCATATCTCTAGGGTTAGTGATTAATAAATTTAAACCGCCATATTTCATAAAAGTAAGGCAGTTAGCTGTCAAAGCAAAAATATGATAAAGCGGTAAAGCAGTAACAACTACCTCTTTACCTTTAACTAAAATTTTATCCAAACAACCTGATACTTGTTCTAAATTAGCAACCATATTGCCGTGTGTTAATATCGCGCCTTTAGAAACACCTGTAGTACCGCCTGTATATTGTAAAAATGCATAGTCATCATGAACTAAATGCGGTTTTTTGTAGTTATTTACATCGCCCTGAGATAATACATCAGTAAAATTAATTGTATTAGGCAAATTAAACGGCTTAACCATCTTTTTAACGTGTTTAACTACAAAGTTGACAAGATGCTTTTTAACACCACCACACATATCACCAACTTGAGTCAGTACAATATTTTTGATCTCAGTTTGAGGTAAAGCTTGCTCTAGGGTATTGGCAAAATTTTGTAATAAAATAATAGTTTGTGTTTGAGAGTCATTTAATTGATGTGCCAATTCTCTCACCGTATAAAGAGGATTAACATTAACAACAACACAACCCGCTCTTAATGTGCCTAAGATTGCGATTGGTGTTTGTAATAGGTTTGGCATCATCACGGCGACTTTGTCACCTTTTTGTAAACCTAATTCATTTTGTAGATATGAAGCAAACTTTTTAGTTTCATTATCAATTTCTTCATATGTTAATTGTTTACCCATATTTGAGAATGCAGGTAAATTGGCATATTCTTTAAAGCTACGTTCAAATAGCTCAAGTAGTGAGTCATAGTGATTTGGATCTATTTCTTCAGGCATGCCTTCTGGGTACCTATTTAGCCAGATTTTTTCCACTTGTTGCTCCCGTTCTTATAATTTATTTTTATATACCAGTAGTTTAATTTAATAAATCTCGGTATTTTGTTTGCGCTTACTTTAACCTTAATTCAACTAAGGTCATTTAACAACTGAGTAAATACTCTAATCAAGAGAGTATCATCACATATTTAAAATAAAGATACAAATGTAAGCTGAAATCTTTATTTTTCACTTTATAAACTCTCTGATTATGCTTGCGACCTTTTGTGGGTTTTGCATATGACAATGATGACCACCTTTTACCGTTTCAACACTTAACTCACTGTAATATTTAGAGTATATTTTTATAGAATGTTTTATTTGTTCATAACCTTGTTCGGCTACTATTAGTTTTGTGGCCGCCTTTACCTGTTTAGTAGCCATGATTGCTTGTGCTTCATTGAATCGAAAACCAGAATGATGTTTTAATTTTGGATCAATTCGTAATTTTATTCCTAATTCTGTATTTTCACTGTTTCTTTTCATTAATAATGCACAGTGTTCATATTCTAAGTCACTCACAGCCATACGTACTTTTATTAATGAATTTAAATCTTTATATACTCTAGATGCCTTTTTATCATTTTTGTCAGCGCTTTGCCCGCGATTGAGAATTGCAGTCCTCAATTGGCTGACAACATCTTCATCTGGTGTTGTTACTAGGCCAATGCCTTCAATTAAAACAACCGAACGTACAAGTTCAGGGAAGCAGGCTGCAAATAGTGTTGCCGTCATAGCCCCCATAGAATGGCCTAGGATATGTACAGGAGTTGAATAATTTTCTGAAATGACTTGGTAAATATCATCTATATAATCAACAAAATAATAATGTGCTTGGTTATTTCTCCATTGAGAATGTCCGTGCCCAGGAAAATCAAATGCCAACCAATTATACCGAGGTAATAAATGCATTAATGGATAAAAACTTGCCAGATTATCCTGCCATCCATGTAATGCGACAATATTTAAATTATCAGCTTTATGATCATTAACCACGCCGGCTATTTTAGGCTCAGCTGAGCGCGCAGTTATATTTTTTAAATTATAATTGTGCATGGCTTCCTTTTATATACGCATTATCTTTTTCTACTTTCATCGCAATAAGTACCAATAGTCTTATTATTCTGTTATGAATATGCGCATCAAAAAAATACAAATTAATCAAAATGAAAAAATCACTTATTATAGTTTCTACAGCACTGACTGTTACAGCATGTGCTCAGTTAGATAACGCTCCTGAAAAACAATTCCCTAAGAATATTATTTATATGATAGGTGATGGTATGGGACCCGCTTATACAACCGCCTACAGATATTATAATGATGATATCAATACACAAGAAATTGAAAAAACTGTTTTTGATACAATATTAACAGGCACTGCTCGTACATATCCTGATGATGATACCTATGTTACTGATAGTGCTGCAAGTGCAACTGCGTTAAGTAGCGGAATTAAAAGTTATAATGGTGCAATTGCCGTTGATAGTGACAAGAAACCGGTAAAAACGATGCTTGAGCTGGCAAAAGAGAAAAATATGCTCACAGCACTTGTAGTCACTTCTCAAATCAATCATGCAACACCAGCGAGCTTTACAGCTCATAACGAAAGTCGCAGAAATTACGACGAAATCGCAAATGATTATATTGATAATAAAATAAATGGAAAATTGCCTGTCGACCTTATGTTTGGTGGCGGCACTGATTACTTTATTCGTGAAGATAGAAACTTAGTAAATGAGTTTGTAGATAATAACTATCAATATGTCGATACTTTAAAAAATATCAATAATATAACGCAGATTCCAGCTATTGGATTATTTAATAAAATAGGACTGCCTTACGCAATAGATGCAACTAAAAATCATCTAGAGGTAATGACAGATAAAGCATTAAAATTAATCGACAATCAATCTGATAAAGGATTTTTCATGATGATTGAAGGCAGTCAAATTGATTGGTGTGGTCATAATAATGATATCACCTGTGCGATGGCAGAAATGCACGATTTTGCTAATTCAATTGAAATTGCTAAACAGTACGTTGATAACAACCCAGATACTATTTTAGTAGTAACAGCAGATCACTCAACGGGTGGACTAACTATCGGTGCAAATCATAAATATAAATGGGAAGCTCAGAAAGTTAAAGACTTTAAAGTGAGCGCAAGAAAACTCAGTAAAAAACTTTTCAAAAACTCAAACCTAAACCAAGAGTGGAATAAATATTCAAGTACACCATTATCAGATCACGAAGCAACATCTCTTAACACAGCAAAAAGTTCAGATGAAGCAAGCTTATTTATCGCAGTAAAAGAAGTGATTAATGCTAGAACTTATACAGGCTGGACTACAAATGGCCATACAGCCATGGATGTACAAGTATTTTCTTACGGTAAAGGCGCAGAACACTTTACTGGCAATCTAAACAATACCGATATCGCAAAGCAATTAATCAAATTTATTAAAGGTTAATCCATAGATATTAAAAAGGCAGAATGCGTATCTCAATCTGCCTTTTTAAGTCACTGTCTTGTCCTGAAATGTGTAAACACATTTCAGGACAAGACACCTTTATTTTATATTGCCTCTTTGCACACTCACCTCTTTAGCAACCGGTGCAAAGTGTGGTCTCGCATGCCATTTAGGTTTAATAGGCGTTAAAGGAGTGACTCTTTTACGGGCCACCAGCATATAAACACTGCCCATGGGTTTTAAATATTGTTGGCAAAAGTTTTGCCATGGACCAAACCGTGATAAACGACTACCCCTCGCTAATGAAGAATATATAAAACGTTCGTCTTTTATTACTTCAAAACCTAATAAGTTCAGCCAATCTTTAACTCTTGCAGGCGTAAAAAAACGACCACTCCAAGGTAATTTTTGTCGACTAAATGGCAAAAGCCTCGCCATGCCACATAAACTAAATGGATTAAATCCCGTTAAAATAATATAACCACCAGGGAGTAATACTCTTTGTGTTTCGCGTAAGATATGATGCGGATCGCTGTAGTATTCTAAACAGTGACTCAGTAAGCAGCCATCAACAGAATGTGCCATAAAAGGTAATTCATCTACTTCAGCTAAGACTCCCGCACGATTACACTCTGGAGCGACACAAATTTGATGTTTTATACAACAGGCCTGCGTATTTAACTGCCCACTTAAATCACCTAATTTCAAAAAATGATAGCCAAACACTCTAGGTAGCCACTGAGATATTTTCTTTTCTATTTCTTGTTGTAAATAATCCCCATGAGGGAAGTCCTGCCAATTTTGTGGTTTTGGTGCGTCTTGAAAACTTAATGCCGGTTTCAATGATGTGTCTCCCGATATTATTTATAGAAATTTAACGCTAGATGAGACTTTAACTTATCTGATATATTGTAATAATTAAAGCAGGTTAAATAAAAAATCGATACTATATGTTGAATATATACCCAATTCATGCATTTTCAGATAATTATATCTGGGCAATTACTAAAGATGACTCTAAGTCAGTGTATGTTGTAGATCCTGGTCAATCAGAACCCGTACTCAACTATATCAGTGATAACAACCTTGTGCTTAAAGGCATATTAATTACCCATCATCATTGGGACCACACTGATGGCGTTAAAAAATTAAAACAACTTTATCCTGACATTATAATATACGGCCCACAAAATAGTGTTTTTAATGATTCAGATATCACATTAAAACAAGATGATTTAATTAATATTTTAGGTCAGTCATTTAATATATTATCAACACCTGGGCATACGTTAGATCATATCTGTTATTATAATGAAGATACATTATTTTGTGGTGATACCCTCTTTAGCGCTGGATGTGGCAGACTATTTGAAGGCACACCCAAGCAAATGTTTGATTCACTAACTAAGATTGCGCAATTAAATAAAAACACTAAAGTCTACTGTACTCATGAGTATACGTTAGCTAATGTCGAATTTGCGCAAGAAGTAGACCCTCAAAACTTAGTACTTAAAGATTACAAAAACATTATTGAGATAAAAAGAGAAAATAAAATTGTCACTCTGCCTTCTACGATTGAACAAGAATTGAAAATCAATCCATATTTAAAAAGTTTAGACAACAAAAATTGTTTCTCGATCCCAGATGAATATAAAATATCGGCTAATAAACCTGAATCAAATTTAGCTAACATTCGGTCATATAAAGATAATTTCTAATTTGAAAATTTGATTAACTGAGCAAACTAACACACAACCCCTGCGTCCCCATATGAATACTTGAGCCACACAGATAGAAAAGGTACTATCTGTGTAATTTTGTATCCTTCATAAAAATTTAATAAAACTATAAAATGAATAAACCACATATTATTGGTTTTGCAGCGCTTATGCTAGCGGGCTGTCAAATCACAGATACTGATAACAGTCAGTTAATCCAAGTACAACAGCCTGCCAAACATGCAACAGCACAACCTAATGATGTTGTAGATGCTTTAACGCTATTAGCGCTTCAGGGCGACAATTCTGCAGAAGTTGAACTTGAGCCTACTCCGATATTTGATGACGTGTGGGAGCGAATTAATTATCAGCTATCAATACCTGTGCCACAAAACCGTGCAGTTGTTACAGAAAGAAATTATTATGCGAAACATCAAAGATATTTAGATAGGATCTCAACACGCGGTGCACCTTATCTATATTACATAGTTGAAGAAGTAGAAAAAAGGCAAATGCCTATTGAACTTGCCTTACTACCCATTGTAGAAAGTGCATTTGATCCTTTTGGCTACTCTCATAGAAGTGCTTCCGGTATCTGGCAATTTATGCCAGTGACAGGCGAGCGTTTTGATTTAAAACAAAACTGGTGGTATGACGGCCGTAGAGACATAGTGCAATCTACACGCGCAGCATTAGATTATTTATCATATCTTCATAAAACATTAGAAGGTGATTGGTTAAATGCAATTGCTGCATATAACTCAGGTGAAGGACGCGTATCGAGAGCAATAAAGAAAAATCGTAAAAAGCATTTACCAACCGATTTTTGGTCTTTAGATTTACCGGCAGAAACAACCGCCTATGTGCCAAAACTATTAGCTTTGGCAGATCTACTTAAAAATCAAAAAGAATTTAATGTTACTTGGAAAAAAATTGTCAACGCACAAGTCATTGACAGTGTTGATATTGGTTCACAAATTGATTTAGCACTTGCAGCACAAATGGCTGACATTAACATTACAGAGCTATATCGCTTGAACCCAGCATTTAATCGTTGGGCAACAGATCCTGATGGACCTCATAGCTTATTACTACCAATAGACAAAATTGAAGGGTTCACCAAAAGTTTAGCTAAAACAAGCTTAAAAGATCGCATCAGATGGCAAAGATATCAAGTTCAAAAAGGTGATAGTTTATCTGTAATCGCTAATAAGTTTAGTACCAGTACTGATTCGATAAAAACTTTAAATAAGTTAGATTCAAATATGATCAGACTAGGGCAACAATTGTTTGTGCCACTAAGTAATGGTCAAATTGATAATAAAAACTTATCTAGGCAGATGAAACTCGCCTCTAAAGGCTCAGCTAAGAAAACTCAAGAAAAAAGCACTTATATTGTACGTAAAGGCGATACACTCTGGGACATCAGTCATTCGCAAGGCGTTACAATTCAACAGCTAAGCAAATGGAATAAATTAAAAACCAGCGCCATGATAAAGCCAGGGCAAAAGCTATTAGTTTATAAAAATAAAACGCCTAAAAGTGGATTAAAAACGGTTAATAGAACAATTACGTACAAAGTAAGAAGCGGTGATTCGCTTGCAAGAATAGCCAATAAATTTAATGTTTCAATTTCTGAAATCATTAAATGGAATAAAATTAGTAAAAATAAATACTTGCAGCCAGGTCAAAAACTCAAGTTACTTGTGGATGTTAAAAAGACCTAAATTTCGCTTTAGAGGTTTCAACATGGATGTTGAAACTTTAAGCATAAGTATCAATTCCTATTAAACTTTGTACTTCATTTCTACGTTCTTGATGGGCTAATGCATTATATGCGGCAATTGCATTGCTTGTTTTATGATCAGGCTGATCATAAATGGTGCTAGACTTTTCATTTTTCAAATTCGTTTCAAATACTTTTATCGCTTCCTTACTATTGATATAACTTGTATTTGTTTCATTCGAATTTTTTGTATCGGCAATACGCTGAGCAAACAATGTTTGCTCAGCTTGGTTTTTAGCCGCATTACTATCTAGTTGTACGCTTAGTGGCTTAGCGTATACTAAACCATCCAACCCAGTACTGAACCCATTTATGATAGACATTTAAACCTAATTTTTAATGATTTTAACATTATTATTTTAGTATTAATCCAAACTGCAATAAGTTCGAAAAACTACTCTTTCCCTGGCAATTTTTGCCAAGTTACCGTATCACGCACATACATAGGTTGTGCTTGTGATGCACTGACACATTCACCTTTTCCATGTAACTGGGTTGCAATTTTCAACATATACTTCGCATTAGGTAAAATAATATCAGTTAAAAATTTTATATTATCAGCTTGGTGTAAACTTGAATAAGTTTCAAAGCCAGTGCCTACCGCAACAGCCTCTTCACTGTCTAATGTTAATAGCTCGGGCTTTATAACAATTTCTTTATCTATCAGTGTGGCTATGCCATCTTCGTCTGCACGGTAATGTGCAAAATAAACCTCAGACATACGAGCATCTATCGCTGCATATACATTTTTAGCACCCGTTTCATCAATTGCTTGTTGCGCCATCGTTTGTAACGTTGAAATGCCAATAACAGGGATATTTGCTGAAAATGCTAAGCCTTGTGTAATGGCAACACTGATCCTAACACCCGTAAAACTTCCTGGTCCACGGCCAAAAGCAATGACATCCAGATCTTTTAGTTTTATATTATCTTCTGTTAGTAAAGACTCAACCAATGGTAATATTTTTTGACTGTGTTCTTGCGGGCATACTTCAAAATGGCTCACGCTCACATTATTACTATCTGCTGATATTGCAGCTGAAAGTGATTCAGTTGCCGCATCTAGAGCGAGTATTTTTAAACTCATTAATTTATTCTCACTTTAATCTTAATTCTGTATAAATAACATTCTAATTTGGGATCTGAGCTAAAAACTCAGCTGCTTTATTTAAATCTCTTGTACGTGTCATTTTAGGTAAACTAGCAAGAAAAGTCTCTCCATAATGCTTAGTTACCAATCTATTATCACAAATAACTAATACGCCTTTATCAGTATGGTCTCTAATTAACCTGCCCACACCTTGTTTTAATGTGATCACAGCTTGAGGTAGCTGAATTTTTGCAAAAGGGTCTTGCCCTACCTGTTTACATGCTTTCATTTTGGCTTGTAATAAAGGATCATCTGGCGCGATAAACGGCAGCTTATCAATAATAACACAACTTAGCGTACTACCTCTAACATCAACCCCTTCCCAAAAAGAAGCTGTACCTAGCAAAACAGAATTGCCATGATGTACAAATTTTTCAAGCAAAATGCGTTTTGACGTTTGGCCTTGAACTAAAATAGGATATGGCACTGAAGATGCAATACCTTGTGCCACTAACTCCATCATTCTATAGCTAGTAAACAAAATAAAACAACGCCCTTTTGCGGCTTCAATTAAGTGTTTTGAAACCTTTACTAAAGCATGTGCCATATCCTGCGAGTTAACTTCAGGTAAATACCTTGGTAAACAAAGCAGTGCTTGTTTTTGATAATCAAATGGACTTTGTACAATTAAACTTTGCTTGGGTTGTAAACCTAAAGAGGCGTTAAAGTGTGATAATGACTCATCTACAGATAAAGTCGCTGATGTAAAAACCCATGACGAATCTAATTTATTCATTAAAGCATTGAACTTTTCAGCAACATCAAGCGGAGTAATATTAATACTGACATGCATTCGGGTTGTTTCAAACCAATAACTCAGGCCTTTATCACTGGTATCAAACATCAGCTCCAATAACGCTTTAAATGCAATACAGCGCTCAAAACAATGTTCTATTTTTGTGCTTCTTTCAAGCGCAAGTTTGATCACTTGATATAAGAAAGTAATATCATTAATAATGCGTTCTGCGGCAAATTTAACGCCTGAATGTTTTAATATCTGGCACCAATCACCTCTGCCAGAACCAATCGGAAATTCAAGCCTAAAGTCTTTTAAACTTGACTCTAACTTATCAATCGCTTTACCTAATTGGATCATATCAAATAATTCAGAACGGTATATTAAACGTAAATCTTTTATAAGTGCTAACAAAGCACGAGTACTGACACTTTGACCAAAGTAATTACTGGCAATTTCTGATAACTGATGTGCTTCATCAAAAATATAACCATCGGCTTGCGGCATTAATTCTGCAAACCCACTGTCTTTAACCGACATATCAGCAAAAAACAAATGATGATTAACAACAATTACATCGGCTTCCATCGCTTTCATACGTGCTTTTTTAATATAACAATCTTCATAATCAGGACATGTTTGCCCTAGACAGTTATCAGATGTTGAAGTGACATAAGGCAGCACTTTTGCCCCTTCTTCGATGCCAATACAATCTGCCATATCTCCTGATTGTGTATCACTCGCAAATTTTGCAACCATGGCAAGTTGATGTAGTACATCAGGATCATCTGTTGGCACATGAGAAATATGCTGATTTAGCCTCATTGGGCATAAATAATTCGCCCTACCTTTTAATAAAGCTGTTTTTTTACCAACTTTTAATGCAGATAATACATTGGGCAAGTCTCTATGATAGAGCTGTTCTTGTAAGGCTTTAGTACCAGTAGATATAATAATTTTTGTAATTGATTGTGGATTTTCATGCATTAACGCAGGTACTAGATAAGCAAATGTTTTACCTATACCCGTCCCTGCTTCAATTACTAGCTGAGATTTATCTTTGAGTGTACTTTCGATAGCACAGGCCATTTCAATTTGTGCATCTCGGGGCTTATAACCATCAACTTTGGATGATAAAGGACCATCTTTAGCAAAAAATGATGATACCTTACTAAGTTTTTTTGACATGAAATTATCCAAATTGATTTGAAGTCATATTTTACATTTTTTCTGTTCAATATCAGATAAAAATGATTAATTTAGATAATTAAATCACGTGACATCTCTTTTATGGTAAATTTACTTATGCCCAAGTATCAAGTTTATTACCCGTTTCCCCCTTATTCGACTTATTTGCTTCTTGTTTATCTTCCACAAGATCAGAATCATAAGCATTCACGGCTTTATTTTGATCATTAAGAAACTTTATTTTTGCGTCTTTAATACCTGCAACATAAATCAAACGTTTATTTAATGGTTCAATATGTGCAATCCTAGGTAAAAACGGCAGTAAATTATCCATATATGCCTCAATAATTACATTTTATATAACCTTATTATCGGCTGGAATAACATATTCTTTAAATGTCATAAAAAAACACTTGTATACAATTACGTTCCATGTTTTTATATAAACACTTTAAAAAGGAAATATTTATTCAATATTATCCTTAACCTAAATTAAATTGGAAAAATTATGCTTTTAATAAACCTGAACATTATTCACCATCATCATATGAACGAATAGCCTTTCAGGTTTTCGCTGGAAGGGTATTCCTAAAAGGAACCCGAGGCGAATAAAAATCAAACATTCATTTTCGCCCCGAGGTCTCCTCGGGGTTTTTAGTTTTAAGCCCCAAAATTTTTTACAAATAGCTTAACAAAGACTAAAAATTAACGGGAAATGAGAATGACAGATACAACACGTTTACGCATCGCAATTCAAAAATCAGGCAGACTTTCAACTGACTGCCAAAACTTATTTAAACAACTCGGTATTAAACTAAATCTCAGAGAGCAAAAGTTAATTGCGCACTCAACTAATATGCCTATTGATATTTTACGTGTTCGCCACAACGATATCCCAGGTTTAGTAATGGATGGCGTATGTGACTTAGGCATCGTAGGTGAAAATGAATTAGTTGAAATGCAAGCTGAGCGTGAACAACAGTCTTTACCATTTCAAACAAAGAAACTAGCTCAACTTGATTTTGGTTATTGCCGCTTAGCACTTGCTTGGCCACAAGAACTCGGAGAAGTTGATACTAACTGGTTCCAAAATAAAAAAATTGCCACAACTTACCCTGCAATTTTAAGCCAATATTTAAAAAGAGAAAACATCAACGCTAGTTTAGTAAATTTATCTGGCTCAGTTGAAGTTGCTCCTCGTGCTGGTCTTGCTGATGCAATTTGTGATCTTGTATCTACTGGTGCAACGCTAGAAGCAAACGGATTAAGACAAGGCGAAACTATTATGGAGTCATATGCCTGCTTAATCCAAAACCCAGCATTAGATTGCCCTAACAAAACAGCCTTAATTGAAAAGTTATTACCTCGATTAAAAGCCGTTAAACAAGCTAAAGAAAGCAAATATATTATGTTGCACGCACCAAAGACTCGTCTAAAAGAAATATGTGATTTATTACCAGGTACAGGTCAGCCGACCATGCTATCCCTTGCGGGTTCTGATGAGCTTGTTGCCTTGCACATGGTGAGTCAAGAAACACTATTCTGGGAAACCATGGAATCTTTAAAAGCATTAGGTGCTAGCTCTATATTAGTGATGCCTATTGAAAAGATGATGGAGTAAGCACGTGTTTAAGTGGAATGAGGAAACAACTGCTTCACAGGAATCAATTTTACAGCGCCCTGCTATTGCCATAAGCACTGATATTAAATCGGCGACACAAGCGATTTTAGCTCAAGTAAAGGAACAAGGCGATGAAGCACTTATTAAATTGGCACAAAAGTTTGATAATGTCTCAGAGCTTGATTTATTAGTATCTGCTGGTGATATTGAACAGTCAGAATCTTTGATATCAATCGAGTTAAAACAAGCGATTGAAAGTGCATATAAAAATATTTTAGCTTTTCACACAATACAGCAACCTAAAGATGTCATGTTAGAAACTATCCCAGGTGTTTTATGTGAACTTAAGTATCAAGCAATCGAATCTGTTGGTATTTATGTACCCGGTGGCAGTGCACCATTACCTTCATCTGTATTAATGCAAGGTGTACTGGCCCAATTAAGTGGTGCAAAAACAGTCGTATTGGCAACACCGGTAAAAAATGAAGATAAATTAAATCCTGCAATTTTATATGCAGCAAAATTATGCGGTATTAAAACCATTTTAAAATCAGGTGGTGCAGGTGCAATTGCAGCGATGGCATTTGGCACCCAAAGTATTCCTAAAGTAAATAAGATTTTTGGACCAGGCAATGCATTTGTCACTATGGCAAAACAACTGGTATCACAACAAGTACCAGGATTAGCGATTGATATGCCTGCTGGCCCATCTGAAGTATTGATTATTGCAGATCAAAGAGCTAACCCTGACTTTATTGCTGCTGACTTGTTATCTCAAGCAGAACACGGAGCTGACTCTCAGGTTGTTTTAGTATCAAATTGCGAACAAATAATTGAAAAAACTAAAGTTGCATTAAGCCAGCAACTCAAAACACTTTCCAGAGCTGAAACAGCAAGGGCTGCACTTGAAAACTCGGCTTTTATTTTAGTTAATTCAATTGAGCAGGCTTTTGAAGTCTCTGCAAACTATGGTCCGGAGCACTTAATATTGCAATTAGGTTCTTGTGAGCCGTATTTACCGCTCGTTAAAAATGCAGGTTCAGTATTTGTAGGTGACTATAGCCCTGAATCTGCAGGTGACTATGCATCAGGTACTAATCACGTATTACCCACTTATGGTTATTCGAAAGTTTGCTCTAGTTTAAATTTATTAGACTTTTACCGTACATACACAGTGCAAACAATTACTAAGCAAGGTTTAACTGATTTATCTAAAGCGATATTACCCATAGCAAAAGCAGAAGGGTTAGATGCACACGCAAAAGCGGTGAGCATTAGACTAGAACAAGGAGAAGGCTAATGTCTGATGTAAAACCAAATCAAACATCTGGGTTATTACCTGAATATATTGCGCAGTTAACTGCATACAGCTCGGCAAAAAGTGAAAAGCTGACAGGGTCAACTTGGTTAAATGCCAATGAAAACCCTTATGCAAAAAATATCACGATTAGTGCTGATGATTTAAATCGCTATCCAGAGCCTCAGCCTGAAAATGTGATTTTTCGTTATGCAAATTATGCTCAAGTAAATACAAACCAAGTTTTAATGACCCGTGGTGCAGATGAAGGCATTGAGTTATTAATTCGTACTTTCTGTGAACCAGGTAAAGACAGTATCGCATTATTTTTACCTACTTATGGCATGTATAAAGTCAGTGCACAAAGTCACAATATTGGTTTGAATGCGCTATCACAATTGGATTTACAGTCAGATTCAATAGCGCAATTAGTCGAAAAAATTGGTGATTCAAAATTAGTATTTATTTGTAACCCAAATAATCCGACAGGTGCTTTAGTAGATACCAAAAGAATACAGGCATTATCAGATGCACTACCAAGCAATACTATTTTAGTTGTTGATGAAGCTTACATAGAATTTTGTAGTGATTATTCAAGTACAAAACTAATCAATGAAATAACAAATATCGTTGTTTTACGTACCTTATCTAAAGCATTTGCATTAGCAGGGCTAAGATGTGGCTTCACTTTAGCTTCAACAACCATTTTAGCAGCGATGAAAAAGGTCATAGCGCCCTATCCTGTGTCAACCGTTGTCGCAACTATTGCAAAAAATGCCCTAGAGAATGACGCTATTACTAGCATGCGTCGACAGGTCAATATTTTAAATAAACTCAAATGTGAACTGACAGATTGGCTTGATACTTCTCCTCAAGTGGAACAAGTTCTAAGTGGGTCAGGTAATTTTGTAACTTTAAAACTAACAAGCGCAGCATATATTCAAGTAGCGAGTGAAATGGGATTGATCATGCGCCCTTTTAATTTATTTGAAAGTGACACTTGGTTAAGAATAAGCATAGGCAGTAATTCAGAGCTAGCTCAAGTAAAAATTTGGCTTGATACCATAAATAATAACAATTTAAGCAGTAAGAGATAATCATGCAGAAACCATATTTATTCATAGATCGTGACGGTACTTTAATTGATGAACCAATTGAAGATAAACAAGTGGATACGCTAGCCAAAGTTAAGCTAGAACCGGGTGTCATTACTGCTTTGCTACAACTGCAACAAGCTGGATATACCTTAGTCATGGTATCAAACCAAGATGGTTTAGGCACAGATAGCTTTCCGACTGCTGATTTTGATCTTGCGCAAGATAAAATGATGGAGATTTTTACCACTCAAGGCATTTCTTTTGAGTCAGTATTAATATGCCCACATTTTGATGAACAAAATTGTGATTGCAGAAAACCTAAAACAGGATTACTAACCAGCTTAATGCAATCTGGCAAAGTAGATTTAGCTAAATCTTATGTCATTGGTGATAGAGAGACTGATATTGGTCTTGCTAAAAACCTATGCTGTGAAGGCATTTTATATGATGGTGATTGGCAAAAAATAGTGACCCAATTAACGACTTTAAACCGCCAAGCAAGTATCAGCCGAGATACTAAAGAAACACAGATTTCTGTTAAGTTAAACTTAGATGAGTCTGCAAAAGGTAGCATTAGTACTGGTTTAGGGTTTTTTGATCATATGTTAGATCAAATCAAAACCCATGGTAACTTTATGTTAGATATCCAAGCTAAAGGTGACTTACATATAGATGAGCATCACTTAGTAGAAGATATCGGCATCGCTTTAGGTAAAGCACTTAAAAAAGCATTAGGCACTAAATCTCAGATAGCACGATATGGCTTTGCCCTTCCTATGGACGAATGTTTAGCACAAGCCCAAATTGATTTATCAGGTCGCGCTTCATTTGTTTTAAATGCTAATTTTAGCAGAAAGAAAACGGGGGATTTAGATGTACAAATGGTTGAGCATTTTTTCAAGAGCTTAAGTGATAATGCCGATTTAAGTTTAATTTTGAGCGTCAGTGATGGTAATTGCCACCACCAAGTAGAAGGTTTATTTAAGGTATTTGCTAGAGCATTACGTATGGCAATAACACAAGATAAAAGCCAAAGCTTAGCCAGTTCTAAAGGGTGTTTGTAAGGAGATGTCAGTGTTAGCAATTATAGATACGGGATGTGCCAATATAAATTCCGTCAGATTTGCCTTTGAGCGTTTAGGTATCACACCTAATATTATTACAGATGTGGATCAAGTTAAATCTGCTGAACGTATTATTTTACCCGGTGTTGGTCACGCTTCTGTTGCTATGGATCGGTTAATATCAGGCGGTTGGCTTGAAGCAATCAATACCTTTGAAAGACCTATTATGGGTATTTGCTTAGGAATGCAATTATTATGTGAGCATTCATCAGAAGGTAATGTAAACACGCTCGGTAAAATTAAAGGTAATGTATCACAACTTGAAGTTGGTCAACTGACAAGTCCACATATGGGGTGGAACAATCTGAATGTTCTTAGGCCTCACGCTTTAACAAAAGGAGTGTCTAGTGATGATCAGGTTTACTTTGTCCATAGTTTTGCGCATCAAGTAAATGACTGTACGTTAGCCTCAACCCAATATGGTCAAGAATTTTCAGCCATAGTGGCGCAAGACAATATCGCTGGGATGCAATTTCACCCGGAGCGCTCAGCTAAAGTTGGCGCACGCTTATTACAAAACTTTTTAGATTGGCAGATTTAGGTTTATAAAAAAATGATTATTCCAGCTTTAGATGTATTACAAAACAAAATCGTGCGTTTATACCAAGGTAAATATGATACTGCGCAATTTTACCCGTTTGAACTGTCAGAGCGCCTAAAAGAATATGCCCAATCAGGGGCTAAACAATTACATTTGGTTGATTTAGAAGGTGCACGTGATCCGAGTAAAAAACAATGGCAACATATTCAAAACGCATTAAAAGAGCTCAAAGTACCTTTTCAAATCGGCGGCGGCATACGAAGCGAATCGGATATCTCCACTTGGCTAGACGCAGGAGCATCCCAAGTAGTGATTGGCTCTATGGCTGTAGAGAAACGCCAAGAAGTCAGCGAATGGATCAACAAGTTTGGCGCAAAACACTTTGTGATTGCATTAGATGTAAATAAGACAGATTCGGGCTGGTTACCAGCAACACATGGTTGGTTAGAGGCATCTAAGTATAGTCTATCTGAGTTAGTTGCTTTTTACTTGTCTATCGGTATTACTGACTTCCTATGTACGGACATAAGTAAGGATGGCACTATGACTGGACCTTCATTTGCCTTATATGAAGATCTGTTAAACGAGTTTCCTCAGATAAAAGTACAAGCATCAGGCGGTGTAAGCTCTCTTGAAGATATCAAAAAACTCAATGAACTTGGTGTATCGGGTATTATTTTAGGCAAATCATTATTAGATAACGCGTTTACCGTTGAGGAGGCAATAGATGCTTAGCAAACGCATAATTCCTTGCTTAGATGTAAAAAATGGCCAAGTTGTTAAAGGTGTTAAGTTCAAAAGCCATGAAGTCGTTGGCGAAATATTAGATTTAGCCAAAGCTTATAGTGATGCTGGTGCTGATGAACTGGTATTTTATGAGATCAGTGCCAGTGTAGAAAAACGCTTATTAGATTTAACTTGGGTGGAAACCATAGCAAAAAATATAGATATTCCATTTTGTGTTGCCGGTGGTATTAAATCTGTATCAGATGCTGCCCGTGTTTTAAAACAAGGTGCAGATAAAATAAGTATTAATAGTCCGGCAATTGCCAGACCTGAACTTATCAAAGAATTACATGATGAATTTGGCAAGCAATGTGTTGTTGTAGGTATAGATAGCTTTTATGATGAAAAAACTAACGAATACCTTGTTTATCAGCTCACTGGCGATCCAAATGCCACAAGTAGAACACGATATAAAACATTAGACTGGGTAAAAAAAGTACAAGAATTAGGTGCTGGTGAAATTGTGCTTAACTGCATGAATCAAGATGGTGTTCGCAATGGTTATGATATTGAACAATTGAATAAAGTACGCAACATTTGTTCTTTACCTATCATAGCCTCAGGTGGTGCAGGTTCAATGGCTGATTTTAAAAATGTTTTTGAGCAAGCCAGTGTTGATGGTGCACTGGCTGCCAGTGTTTTTCACAAAGACATTATAAAAATTCCTGAACTTAAACAATATTTAGCTCAAAATAAAATAGCGACAAGATTATGTTAATAAATACAAATAATATAAAAGAAATAGATTTTTCAAAAAGTGAACTTATTCCAGCAATTGTTCAAGATAAAAATACTGGCATCATTTTAATGCAAGGATTTATGAACTATGAAGCGATGGAAAAAACATTAGACTGTAATATGGTGACTTTCTACAGTCGTTCAAAACAAAGGTTATGGACAAAAGGTGAATCATCAGATAATTATCTTATAGTGAAAGAAGTGCACACAGATTGTGATTTTGATTCTATTTTAATATTAGCTGAACCAAAAGGTCCAACGTGTCATTTAGGTACCCAGAGTTGTTTTGAAAATGCAAAACCAGATCTTGCGTTTATTGCACAACTTAACCAAGTCATATCCCAACGAAAAAATGACGATCCAAAGGAAAGCTATACAGCCTCATTATTTGCCAAAGATATTAGCAGAAGTGCCCAAAAAGTAGGTGAAGAAGGTGTAGAAGTCGCCCTTGCAGCAGTAAAACAAGATATTGATGAATTAAAGAATGAATCGGCAGATTTGTTATATCATTTATTGGTGCTACTGCAACGAAGTGAAACTGATATTAGTCAAGTAGTGAAAGTGCTCGAGCAACGTCATAAATAGTATTATCTTGTGATTAAAATCAAAAAAGGCATCAAGTTTGATGCCTTTTCTTTTTATTAAACAATATAAAAGGTATGCTTGTAAAAGCTAAATTATCTACCAAGGATAGAAAAATGAAACCTTATATCGCACTCATAGCTGCATCTTTCGCATTAAGCGGCTGCGTTAATACTTTATCTTCAGAACAAGAAACACAAATCGATAACATGTCATCGTGTGATAAAATTCAAGGGTTATTAACTTCATTTAATAATGAATTTGCTCCATTGAAAAAAAGTCGTGTCAAAAACAAATATATGGAAGTTTGGCAAGCAAGTTATAACTTAGTTGGAGAAAACTGCCAAATATCTAAATCAAATAACAATGCAATTAATTACATGTGTCAGCAAAATTTTTCAGAGAAAGACCAGGCAATTGCTATTTATTCTCAAGCAACGAGTTTTACACAGTCTTGTTTAAAAAATGACAAATGGAAGGTAAAAACTGACAATAATAAAAACTCAGTACGCACTACTTATTACTTAAATGAACAATCGCCTAGTATTTCAATTCATTCGGGAAAAACATTAGCTAAATTAAATGATGTTTGGATGGTATCTTTTGAAGTAGGAAAAAGATAAATCTGTACAATATGGCTCCTTTTTGGAGCCATAATTAAATAGTATTTTTATATGAGTTTTATTTTCAAATTTGGCTTTTCAGCAGATAATTCAATAATATGACCATTTCTTAATATCTTAAATGATATTCTCTTACCTTTTTCAACATTTTTCAAATAGTTAGCCATACTTAAATAATTACTTGCATCGCCTGTTATGTAAATATCACCTACTGCAAGTAAAATATCGCCACCCAAGATCATTTGTTGGCCTTCAATTTCAGCTTCTAATACACCGCCTTTTAATCCGACTTTATCCGCAAAGCTTTGTTTAGCAACTTTCTCAATTAACAAACCTGACTTTTGAGGCACATTTAGTGCCTTCGCTACTCCAGTTGGTAGTACCGTAAACTCTAAACCAAACCAAATTGTAGGTTGTTCAATTAAGATTCTTTTAACCATATTACTACTAGCAGCAAAACCTAAACCTTCATTACCACCGGATTGTGTTTCTATATAACTTACAACACCAATAAGTTCACCTTTACTATTAAATAGTGGGCCACCAGAGTTACCCTGGTTAATGGCTGCATCAGTCTGTAAAAACTCAATTTCGCCCTTACCTAAACCTTTTTGTGTACGGCGACCACTTAAGTGACCAACAGTTAATGTATGGCTTAATCCATAGGGCGTGCCAATGACAAAGACTTCTTCACCTATTTTAGTCTTTTCTGAATTTGCTATTTTAATTGCTGGAAAGTCTGACTCATTCGTAATTAATTTAATTAATGCAATATCTGCAGCTTGATAACTCGATAAGACTTTTGCTTTAAACTGCCCTTTACCTTGAACTTCAACAGTTAGCTCATCAGCACTGTTTACAACATGCGCAGCTGTTAAAATTAAACCTTCTGAATTTATCAGGGTGCCTGTACCTAAACTACTTGAAGTAAAAGAGACTAATTCATTATTCTGGGCTCTTACTTGCTCAGTATCTGAGTAAATTATGACAACAGATTTATCAAGTTTTTCATATAATTTACTGTAATCCTTAGCTGATACAAAAAAGCTTAAAAATATAAATCCCCAAGCAATAACTTTTAGCATACTTTTCCCTTTAATATGTTATAAAAAATTCGTCTATAATGATAACATAGTCAATAAAGATGTAACTGAGTTCAACAGATCTAATTTAAACGAAAATAATGCCAAAAATTAAAAAGACACAATATAAAACCGCGTGTATCGGACAGTGCTATCGTTTGAAAGGTTTTTGCGAAGGCTGTGGGCGAACAGATACTGAGATTCAAGATTGGATCCTATTAACGCAAAGAGAAAGAGACGAAATTTTAAAAATGCCAATCTCGCTGAATATCATAAATAATAAAGATTAGCTAAAATACTTACTAGGCGGTTTAGTTTTTATCTTATTTACGTATACTATAAAAGTTATTATTGTTATTTTCACTGGAAAGGAAGACGGAAGTTAGTGTCAAATCAATTAGAAACCTTACAAAACAAACTAAATAAAGCAATCAAAAATAGAGATATTATTGAAACAGCAAGGCAATCTCAGCTTGGTACCTTAACTCAGTTTGTTGCAAAGTTATCCCTTGTTTGTAAAGGCCAAGATTTAGAACTTGATAATAAACTAGCTAAATTTCGAGCATTATTAAATAAAGGTGTCGATTTTGAAGTGTTATCTCCTTTCATTGATGAAATTTCAAGTATTTTAAAAGCACAAGAAACCAAACAAGACTCTAACATCAGACAACTCCAGCAAAGTGTCAATGATGCTGGTAAAAAACTACAACAAACTAAAGGGGTACCTGATGACCTCCGCCGCAGTCTAAGAAACCTGCTGTCTAATGATTTAGATGGTATTAAAGCCACTTCTGACTTTATTCCTTTATTATCAAAACTTGTCGAAATTTACCATCAAGTGCTTAGTAATAAACATGGTAATTTAAATTCCGAACAACCTCAATTGGCGCCAAATTTAGCGCAAGAGCTATTAAACTTAACAAGTGAACTAGCTTTTGAAGGACAAAATGCCCTTGAGTTTGAAAAAATAAAAGCACTGATCAGTCAAGATTTTAAGCTTGAAGTATTATTAGACGCGTGCATTAGTATTATCCGCATTATCATTTCCAGTATCTCTAAAGAAAGAGATACGGCGCAGCAATTTTTACTCAATGTGAATGAGACCCTCACGCTATTGCATCAAACACTGCTAGATTCAGTGCAACGCTCAAAAGAAGTTGGTCATAAAATGGCTGATTTAAATAAAAAAATTGAGTTAAAAATTTCTCAACTTTCATCTGAAACAGAAGAAGCGTCAACAATTGATTCTTTAAAAATGATTGTTGGACAAAAGCTCGAAGCATTAACACTCGATATTAAGTTTAAAGAAGACCTTGAGCTATCAGAGAGAGAGTCATTAGCCAATACACTCAAAGAGATGCAAAACAAAATAAACTCTTTAGAAAGTGAGACTAGTGACTATAAAGAAAGATTAGCAGAACAACGATTTAAAAGCTTACAAGATAGCTTAACAAAATTACCAAATCGCGCAGCTTATGATGAAAGAATTGAATTAGAATACAATACTTTTAAAAGAAGTCATCATGATTTATGTTTAGTTGTCATTGATATTGATCATTTCAAAAGTGTAAATGATACATTTGGTCATAGTGCCGGAGATAAAACCCTGCAAGTACTCGCTAATGCACTTAAAAAGTCAGTGCGAGTTACAGACTTTATTGCCCGCTTTGGTGGTGAAGAATTTGTGATTATTATGCCTAATTCAGATCTAAAACAAATTGCAGCACCACTTGAAAAAATCAGAAAAACGATTAAAGCGATTCCTTTTAAATTTAAAAGTAAAAACCTGCGGATCACTATATCACTGGGTGCAAGTCAATTTAAAGTGAATGACAGCATAGTCGAGGTCTTTGATCGTGCAGATGCAGCACTGTATGAAGCTAAAAACTCAGGTAGAGATCGTATAATTTTTAAAAAATAATCGCATTTATTAAATTAAAAACTATATTTAAATTATATAGTTATTTAAGGAATGTGTATGAGTATACAATTAAACCCTATAGGTATATTAGATCTACTTTCACAATTGGAAGTAGATTCTCTTAAAAAATCTTCAACCAGCAATTTATATACGCTATTTAGAAATTGCTCATTAGCTGTATTAAATGTTGGCAGCCATACCGATTCAAGTTCTGAAATATACGAAAATTATAAAAATTTCGATATAAACCTATTATGCCGAGAACGCGGTATCAAAATTGAATTACATAACCCACCTGAAACTGCTTTCGTGGATGGCCAAATTATTAGAGGTATTCACGAGCATTTATTTTCTGTTATTCGAGATATTTTATTTATTCAAAGCAAATACGATAATAACCGCATTAATCTGACTGACTCAAACCATATTACCCATGTGGTATTTGATATGCTGCGTAATGCCAATGCCCTCCCCATCATAAAAGAGCCCAATATGATTGTCTGTTGGGGTGGACACTCTATTGCTGATAATGAATACAGATATACCAAAGAGGTTGGCTACCAACTTGGATTAAGGGGATTAAATATATGTACTGGATGCGGGCCAGGTGCAATGAAAGGTCCAATGAAAGGTGCAACTATCGGTCATGCTAAACAAAGGATCCGTGATAACCGTTATGTTGGTCTAACTGAGCCCTGTATTATCGCAGCAGAGCCACCAAATCCAATCGTAAACGAACTTACTATTTTACCTGATATAGAAAAAAGGTTAGAAGCATTTGTAAGGATCAGCCACGGGATCATTATTTTCCCAGGGGGTGCTGGTACAGCAGAAGAATTATTATACCTATTAGGTATATTACTTCATCCTGCCAACGAGCAGCAGTGTTTACCTGTTATATTAACGGGTCCTAAAGAAAGTAAAGCCTACTTTGATGAAATCTCTCTTTTTGTGCAAAAAACACTCGGTGATAGTGCCCTTGCAAAATTTAAAGTCATTATTGATGATCCTAATGCTGTTGCTGCTTATTTAAAACAAGAAATGGTAAAAGTAAGAGAGTACCGTAAAGAAAAAGGTGATGCCTATCATTTTAATTGGACACTAAAGATAGAACCAGAATTTCAATTACCTTTTGCGCCAACTCATGACAATATGTCCAGTTTAAACTTACATTTATCGCAACCAGCACAACAACTTGCTGCTAATTTAAGACGCGCATTTTCAGGTATAGTTGCAGGGAATGTTAAAGATGAGGGCATTCAAGAAATTAAAAGAAATGGTCCATTTGAAATACAAGGAGATCCTGATTTGATGAAAGATATGGATAGTCTTTTACAAGCTTTTGTTAAACAAGGCAGAATGAAGTTACCCGGCTCAGCATATGTACCTTGTTATAAAATTAAAGTCTGAAAATAATATTTGTTCAATTACGCCGCTTTTACTGATAATTATTGAAGAAATCGTTAAAATAATATGATTAAGGGCGCGTAATAATAATTCTATTAAGTTAGCGATCTAATTTAAATTGGAATTAAGCCCACACACCAATCACTGTAATGTATTAGATGTCAAAAACAAATACTTTGCAGTGGTTTGGTTTATAAAAAAAGGGCTAAACAAAAAACAATGTCAACACACGTATTATTAATAGATGCTTTAAATTTAATTAGGCGTATTTATGCAGTAGATAGTAGCCATAAGCACTTAACTGATGAACAAATAATAAACTCGGCTCATCAAAGGGTTATGAATGCGACAAATAAACTATTAAAACTATCACAAGCCACACATGCTATTGCAGTATTTGATGGTGATAAAAGCTGGCGTTATACCTACTATGAAAACTATAAACAAAATAGAAATGAAATGCCAACAGCACTTAAAAGCGCCCTCAGTACTTTTAAGCAAGGTTTTAATGATGCAGGGATCATGTCTTTTTCACCAGAGCAAGATGAAGCTGACGATATTATAGCAACGCTTGCTACTAAAATATCAGGTCAAAACATTTCGTGTACTATTATCTCTACAGATAAAGGATTTTTACCTTTACTGGATCAGCATATTTCAATATATGATTATTTTTCGCAAAAGTTCATCACACCCGTTGATATCAAGGATAAATTTAATTTACCAATTGACAAATTAGTAGAGTTTTGGGCTTTAGCAGGCGATAATACCAATGATATACCTGGTGTCAAAGGTATAGGTAAGAAAACAGCATTAACGATATTAACCGAAAATGCCAGTGTAGAATCAGCTTTAGCCAGTGACAATTTACCAGATAAGATAAAAATAAAACTGACAAACTCAATATCTGATTTTATAACTGCAAAGGTTTTAGTTACATTACGTACAGATATAAATCTAGGATTTTCATTAAAGCAATTAAGAGTAAAACTGAGTTAAAAAACTTATGACAAAAAAGATTTTTCGATACATTTTATTAGGCTTAGGTGTTTACGCAGTTTTGGCTGCTTCAGTGATGTTGTTTTATAAAGATGACCCTGCAACCATGAATTGGCAAGATCGCCAGTCATATAATAAACGCTTCATTTCTAATTTAAAGCTTAAAAACCCAAGATATTTTGATACCGTTATCGAAACTTTAGGATCTCCAGATCTGACTTTTGCAAAGAAAACCCCTACTGATACATATCAAATTTTGTATTACCGTACTCAGCATATGAAATCAGATGGCATCACAACAGTAGATGAGTGTACAGGTTTAATGTTTAAAAATAATTTACTCATTGCTTGGGGACCTGGCGCTGATAAAGCATACGAAAATATTTCACATGAATAAATTATCAGCCAAAGAGCTTGCTATTTTAGTCAGTGAAACACAAACTTTATTAGGTTTGTATTATCACAAAGATAAATGGAAAAGTATCTTTCCAACAATTAGCCTCTTATCTGAAAAGTTTGATCAATTTTATGAGTCAAATCCAAATGCAATGCAAGCTAGGCTCAGTTTTTATTTAGAAAAACAAGGTTATACAACAAACCTTGTTATTAACCAAATCATCATCGTATTATGTATTTGTCATAGTTTAGGTATCAATCACGTTATACGCCAGCAACTAATTTCAGCGTGTTTATGCCAATATATATGCATTCAAAAAGAAAATAATGCCATTGCGTCTAATCAAAAAATATCATCTCAAGGATTGAAGCTTTACAAACTTCATAATACCCTGACACTCAAGTTAATGAACTATGCCCAAATACCACAGGGAATAATACACACCGTATTTAATAATCTAACCCTATATAAGCAAGTAATTTTAGGAAAAAACCACTGCGCATTAATTGATATCAATACACTCATCATCAGTATTTCAACACTAATATCAAAAGAAATTACATTAGCAAAAAATAATAAAGCAAAAAGCTTAACCGCCGCTATTTCCACTTTATATATAAATTGCGAGCAGTCTAATGTACAAACTATTTTAAAGAAACTTTTAAGTTATTTACCTTGTGTTATGCCCGGTACTAAAATCAGTACTAAGCCAGATTGCTATCATATTGGACAATTCTATAAAAAAGATAACATTATTAACTTATGTTTTACGATCCCAGAGACTGAGAACTCAAGCAAAGGGCGCTTTTCTTTAACAAAAGATCAGACACAGCTAAATCGTGTACAGCATATTTGTTATGATCAGGGTGTTATATTTAAAATATGGTTTGAGCCTTTGGAAAATATTACCTCAAAGAATGAACTCTTAATCAAAGAAACTTTAAGCTGCAAAGTACCATTAGACAATATTGAATTACTAAAAAGCAGTCTTAATGCTAAAAATAACCATTCGGTTGAAGAATTATGTGAGTTATTAAATAACTATCCTTATATTTCACACTCATTATGTTTACTTGCTTCAAAGGCAAATAGAACCGAACAGCATATAGATTCAATACGCCATGCGATCATGATGTTAGGGGCAAATCGTACTCCTCTATTAATACTAAAAATAATATTAGAGTTACAATTAGATGCCTTAGGCATTGCCCAATGGTTTAATTTAAAGAATAAAGTGCGATCACTCGTACTAGCATGTGAGCAGGCAGCACAGGAAATTTATGATTTTCTACCTGAAGAAGCAAGCTTATGCATTTTAAATTATTGTTATCGTGTTTTAGCTGAAAAAAACAACCAAATATATACGCTAAGTGCTAGCAAAAATGATTTAAATCTAGACTCTCCTTTTTTAATAGAAACACTTTTAGGTATTAAAAATGTTTCAGATCATTCAACAGCCAATATTCAAAATAACATGTCTAAAGAATGGCTTGAGGCTATCAGAGCTCTGAAAAAAAAATCAGCGCGTGATTCAATATCAAAACCTTCCAATCATTTATATTGTTTAGGTTTAGCCCTACTTTGTATTAATAAAATTTACGAACCAGATTATGATTTTGATGCTTACGCCAATGAGTTCATCGCCAAGGCAGTGAAAAGTTTAAAACTTGAAAGTATCGATAAATACCTGAATACTTTATTAGAACAAAACTTCTGTAATCGAATAGATGTGAGTTAATTTAACTATTAACAAAAGCAAAAAGTAGCTAAAAAACCCCTGAGTTGTTATAAATATACTTTAAATCTTTATTCCAATTTAAAGGATGTTTAATGGCTAAGCGAACCATTACAGTAATAAAAGGCGACGGTATCGGCCCAAGCATTATAGATTCTGCTTTAGAGATATTAAAAGCAGCGGGTTGTGATTTTAATTATGAATTTGTCGAAGCAGGACTTGTAGCACTTGAAAATACAGGCGAACTTTTACCTCAGTCAACACTCGATGCCATTGTTAAAAATAAGATTACGCTAAAAGGCCCTCTGACGACTCCTGTTGGCGAAGGTTTTACTTCAATAAATGTAACCTTAAGAAAAAAATTCAATTTATTCGCAAATGTCAGACCTGTAAAGTCATTTATTGGTACCAAAGCCCGTTATGATAATATAGATATCATTACTGTACGTGAAAATACACAAGGCATGTATTCAGGGGTAGGACAAACAATAACTGAAGATGGCAGTGAAGCCCAAGCAATGTCAATGATCACGCGCGAAGGGGCTGAAAAAATCATTACTTTCGCTTATGAGCTTGCCTTAAGGGAAAACAGAAAAAAAGTAACCACAGTTCACAAAGCAAATATTCTTAAATCTACTTCAGGTTTATTCCTTAAAATCGCTAGAGAAATAGCACAAAAGTATCCTCAAATTGAATCAACTGAAATGATTGTTGATGCAACTTGTATGAAGCTTGTAATGACACCTGAAGAATTTGACGTAATAGTAACAACAAACCTATTTGGTGATATTTTATCAGATTTATGTGCTGGTTTAGTGGGTGGTTTAGGCATGGCACCAGGTGCTAACATAGGTGAAGATATTGCAATTTTTGAAGGCGTTCATGGTAGTGCTCCAGATATTGCAGGCAAAAACCTTGCTAATCCAACATCCGTTATTTTAGCATCGATACAAATGCTAGAACATTTAGATATGGCAGATACCGCTAGTCGGATCAGAAATGCAGTTGCAGGGGTGATTAAGTCAGGCGATAGAACTACCCGGGATTTAGGCGGAAATCACGGTACAACTGATTTCACACAATCTGTAATAGAAAGATTATAGTTTAAATACGATAACCCTTTATAACTAGTATGAAGGGTTTTTTATACTCAAAATAGCCAGAGTAGCATAAATAATTCAACTCATTGTACAACGCATAATTTATCCCTATTAAATATAAATAGTAACAATTAAAACATTATCTATTCATTTTAAAAACTTACTTGACATTAGAGTGAAAAAAACATAAAAATACGTTAATTAAAATTTAATAGTATTTAAACATGAAATTAGCATTTATTCTTATCAACATTCTCGTCCTGGTCACTTTAGTGCTACCAGAGTCTTGTTGATGTGAAAAGCTAATGAATGAATAAAGCCTCCGCATCTAACGGAGGTTTTTTTTTGCCTAATTTTAGGGAATGAGGAATTAAAATGAGTGATCAAAAAATGTCAGGGGCGGCATTGTTAATTAGAGCCCTAAAAGAATTAAATACAGAGTATATTTTTGGCTATCCTGGAGGCTCTGTTTTAGATATATATGATGCACTCTTTGTACAGGATGACGTAAAACATATTTTAGTTCGTCACGAACAAGCCGCAACCCATATGGCAGATGGCTACTCACGTGCAACAGGTGAAGTAGGTGTTGTATTAGCCACTTCCGGCCCTGGCGCAACAAACTGTGTTACCGGTATAGCAACAGCTTATATGGACTCTATCCCGATGGTTGTATTATCTGGCCAAGTACCTACAAGTTTAATTGGTGACGATGCATTTCAAGAAACCGATATTGTTGGTTGTTCACGTCCAATCGTAAAACATAGCTTTAACTGTAGAGATGCCCATAAAATCCCAGAGATCGTAGCTAAAGCTTTTTATTTAGCTAAGTCTGGTCGACCTGGGCCTGTCGTAGTTGAGCTACCGAAGGATATTTTGAATCCTGAATTAAAGTTTGATTTTGAGATGCCTGAAAATATAAAAATGCGCTCATATAACCCTACAAATAAAGGACATCCAAAACAAATAAAAAAAGCAGTTAACGCAGTTTTAAATGCCAAAAAGTTAGTCATTTACTCTGGTGGTGGTGTTGTATTATCAGATACTGCAGAGCAACTAACACACTTAGTAGAGTCTTTGAACGCACCTATCACAAATACACTTATGGGCTTAGGTGGTATCGATGGGACTCATCCTAATTTTGTTGGCATGTTAGGAATGCATGGCTCGCTTGAAGCAAATAAAGCGATGGCTGGTGCTGACGTAATATTAGCGTTAGGTGTGCGATTTGATGATCGTGTTACCAATAATGTAAATAAATTTTGTCCAAATGCAACGATTGTACATGTTGATGTTGATCCGACTTCCATATCTAAAACAATTCATGCGCATGTTCCCGTTGTAGGCGACCTTAAAACAGTATTTGACCAGCTACAAACTGAAATTGATAATAGTGATATACAAATAGACCGTGCAGCACAGGAAGATTGGTGGCGCCAAATTAATAACTGGCGAGATCAAAAATGCATGAGTTATTCAAAGGACTCTGACAAAATTAAACCACAAACAGTTATTGAAACCTTATATAAAGTGACCAATGGCGAAGCTTATATCAGCTCAGATGTCGGCCAACACCAAATGTTTGCAGCACAGTATTATCCATTTGCGAAACCGAGACAATGGATCAATTCAGGTGGTTTAGGCACGATGGGCTTTGGTTTACCTGCTGCTATGGGAGTTAAACTGGCGTTTCCAGATAAGGAATCTGTTGTTGTAACGGGTGATGGTTCTATTCAAATGAATATCCAAGAATTATCAACGTGTATGCAGTATGGATTACCCGTAAAAATAGTATCACTTAATAACCGCTCTTTAGGTATGGTAAGACAATGGCAAGATATGGTTTATTCTGGCCGACATTCATTTTCTTATATGGAATCACTTCCTGATTTTGTTAAATTAGCTGAAAGTTATGGTCATGTAGGAATTCGAGTTGATCATATTGATGAGTTAGAGCCGGCATTAGCTAAAGCTATGTCAATTAAAGATAGATTAGTATTTTTAGATATTAATATAGATGAAACAGAGCATGTATACCCAATGCAAATAAAAACAGGTGCTATTGATGATATGTGGCTTAAGAAAGGAGTAAAAGCATAATGCGTCGTATTTTATCCATTATTTTAGAAAATGAACCAGGTGCACTTTCACGTATTATTGGACTATTTTCACAACGTGCTTATAACATTGATAGTTTGACTGTCGGAACCACGGATGATAAATCAATTTCAAGAATTACGATTACAACACAAGGCAGTGAAAAAATTCTAGAACAAATTACTAAACAAGTTAATAAACTTGTAGATGTATTAAAAATAATTGATTTAACCGAAGTCAGTCACATCGAGCGAGAATTAATACTCATAAAAGTAACTGCGGCTAATGAAAAGGCAAGAGCCGCTGTAACACGCGTTACGGATGTATTTGGAG
Source organism: Pseudoalteromonas sp. C2R02 (assembly GCF_018860845.1). Lineage (NCBI taxonomy): Bacteria > Pseudomonadati > Pseudomonadota > Gammaproteobacteria > Alteromonadales > Pseudoalteromonadaceae > Pseudoalteromonas > Pseudoalteromonas sp. C2R02. The sequence goes on from NZ_JAHKQC010000034.1 coordinate 383,180, forward strand.
GTTCAATTCTAGATATGGGAAAATCGACTTATACATTGCAGCTGGTAAGTAGTACCGAAAAGCTCGCTTCTTTTATTGATTCTTTAAAAAATGAAACGGATATTATTGAAGTTGTCAGATCTGGCGCACTTGGTTTAAACCGAGGAGATAAAGCATTACGGGTTTCTTAATAGAATTGGTATAACCCACAAAATAAAGACAAAAAAAAAGGCTTGATATAATCAAGCCTTTTTAAATTTAATAAATTAATTATTAAGCGTTAACAGTGTCTTTTAATGTTTTACCCGCTTTGAAGCCAGGAACATTAGCAGCTGCTATTTGGATTTCAGCACCTGTCTGTGGGTTACGACCCGTTCTTGCTGCACGCTCTTTTACTGAGAATGTACCAAAACCAACTAAAGCAACTGAATTACCTTCTTTTAAAGAGTCAGATACAGCGCCAGTAAATGCGTCAAGGGCGCGGCTTGCTGCTGCTTTTGAAATTTCTGCATCTTCTGCGATTTTGTCAACTAATTGAGATTTGTTCATCTTTAGAATTCCTATCTTTATTATTTTAAGCTTTTGTCGGACCTATATTTATGTATTTTTAAAGAGTTAGCAATAGCTAAAGTAAACTTTTTTGATGAAAAACATAATTAAATTACATATTTTCTCTAAAATAGGGAAAGGCGCGGGAAAATAATGCTTTTGTTAACTCAAAACCTAGGTAACACCCCGCTAAGCTTACAACTGGAAGCATGAGTAAAATAAATAAATATGTAATATCCGTCATAGGAGCCCCTTTGAAAAATCCAGGGATTTAAATCAAAATTATGTATGATTTAAATCTTTAATACATACTTAGTCGTAACTGATATTCAAAAGGTTTAAATATTCTTGAAGTTTTTTACAAAATATTACGCAGATTTATAACTGAAACTAAGGACACCAAAGATAGTGTTTAAGATTTATTTTTTCATTAGTAAAAAGAATACCTTCGTCTACAAGCAATGAAAATTGGATCTTATACTGTTCGCTATCTAATGGAAATGAAATACGCCCTTGCGCATTAATAACTCGATGCCAAGCAAGTTTAGAGCCCTCAGGTAACTGCTTTAGTGTGGCGCCTACAAAACGTGCTAGCCCAGGTAACCCAGCTAATCGTGCAACTTCCCCATATGTGGTAACTTTGCCACTAGGTATCGCTTGAATGACTTGCCAGATCAGTTTTTGTTTATGCGCTGTTGAAGATTCTATAGTTGTCATATATTTAAGGTTAATTAAGCTCTTTTTGTAGAGCCATAATAGTAATTTTGTTTATCATATTTTACACGGTTTAATATTACACCATTAATTTTAGTATCTGACTGGTTTAATAGCTCTAAATCATGGTTAAGTTTAGCCACTGAGTTTTTTTGAATATCAACAACAAGGGTTAAACCACCCACATGTTTACTGATCATAAGCGCATCACTCACCGACAAAATTGGCGGGCACTCTAATATCACACGATCATATTTATTTTGTAGGGCTATAAGTAAATTCTCAAACCGTTTCATAGATAAGAATAGTAATGGATTCATTGGTCTAAGACCTGAAGCTAAAACATCTACATTGATATTTTCATCTTTAAAAATACACTCATCAAAACTATGAGTTTGTGCTAATAAATTTGTTAAGCCAGGCCTGTGTCTGGGTTCATTAAGCGCAACAGCAATCGAAGGGTCTCTTAAATCAGCATCAATTATAATTACTTTTTCTAGTTCTGAAAATGATTTAGCTAACTGCAAACACGTACTTGATTTACCTTCATTGGGTGTTAAAGAGCTAACAGCTATCAGCTTTTGTTTATTAAGCTCTCTATCTAAAGATATTTTAGTTCGAATGGAACGGATACACTCTTCATAAATATCAAACTGCTTACCATTACCTGAAATAATTGGCATCGACTTATTTTTACCACGACGTCGAACTTTAGGGATCTCGCCAATGACTTTATAACCGTAATGATGTGCAATCTGCCTAAATTTTCGATGTGTATCGGAAAAGAAATGTAAAATTATAACCAGTAATACAGAAAGCATAAAACCCATAACCAAAGATAGCACTGCTAATAAAGCTTTTTTAGGTTTAATTGGGTGCTTAGGTGTCACTGCAGGATCAACAACGATGATCCCCCCGCCTCTATTTATATCATTTAATAGTTCAGTTTCTTTTTGTTTTGCTGTGATTGAAGCTAACAACTCGATATTGGCATCTATATTTCTTTTAATTTTATCAAAGTTAATTCTTTTAGTGATCGCTTGTTCTAATTTTGCATTGGCGTCTTTTAACTTTAGCTGAATTAAGTCTATTAAATGCTCAACTTCTTTCATTCGAATGGCATATTTATTAATAACAGTGTTAATTTCAGATTTTATTTGTTCTTGTGTATCTAATATTTTATTTTCAATATATTGATATTTTGGATGTTTATGTAAATATCTGAGTTTAATTTGTGATAACTGAGCTTGCTGAGTTGATTCCAGTTGCGTTAATGCACTGATCATTTTTGAGTTAGCAATTTCAAAAATGTTCATAATTTGTTCTTGTGTGCCTTTCGCTGAGTGTATTTTATCATCTATACGCTTTAATTTTTCTTGTTCGAGCTTCAGTAATCTTAACTCTTTATATAATTGGCTAATTTCTAATTTAGATAATTCAACTAAGCTTGTTATATCTACAACATTGTTTTCTGTCCGATATTTTTTTAAATTTTCTTCTTCTTCAAGTAATTTGTTTTTAACATCTTCTATTTTAGAATTGATCCAATCACCACTTTTTTCATTATCATGACGCATCAAATTTGCTTGATAACTAACAAAATTATTTGCTATGGTATTAACAACTAATGCCGTAAATTGTGGAAACTCGCTTTCATAAGCAATTTCCAACATATTAGTTTTAGAGACAGTACTAATTTTTAAATTTTTCTGAAGTTGAAATTCATCCCACTTTTGTTTTTTTGATGCATTTAATAAAGATGAAGTATCTTCTAATCGCGATATAATTTCTTTTGCAAATTGTTTTGATTTTAATAACTTGATTGTTGTATCTAATTCTTCATTAGATGAAGAACCACCTGACATCAAAGATTGAAGTGGATTACTAGCTTTTTCTCCTTTAACCATAATTGTTGTTGAAGAACTATATACTTCAGGCATTTTATCAATAACAACAAGGCCAGTGAAAAATACCGAGGATGTGACAACTAAGATAAACCACTTTTTCATCCAAAAAAGCGAAATGAGATCAGCCAGATCTATTTCGTCATCTATGGGTTTAAAGTTAGCTTCTTGTTGAACCATAAATTAAAAGAAACTCTTTTCTATTTTGATCACGTCACCAGGCAAAATAATTGTTGAAGACTGTGCTACAAAGGTCGACTTATCGATCCCCCTTTGAATTGTCCATATTTTACGCGATGCCCTGTCTTTTAATCCACCAGAAAGCGCGATAACTTGCTCCAATGTGATATCAGGCTGATATTTATAACTGCCAGGATTACGCACTTCTCCATAAATAAAAAAAGGACGATAACTTGAAACTTGAATAGAAACACTCGGTGACACTAAATAACCGTCTTTTAATAATTCCTCTAGATGAGATTTGGCTTCTTTTTGTGTTAGACCGCTTAAATTAACACTGCCAAGAAGCGGTAAATCAACTAAACCTTGTTGGCTAATTTGCCCCGAATAAGCAAGATCACTCTCTTGATATACAGATATTGATAAGCTATCACCAGGCCCAAATTCATACCCTTGAGATATGCCTAAACTATAAGCTGGAAATGCCAGCCAACATATTAAAATTATCAGGCTCAATTTTACCATGTGTATGCTAACTCCATATTTAAGCTAGTTTGATTTATCTTAACTTTTCTATTTTCATTGCTTGATTCAGTGTCTGTTATTTTATGATATTGCAATTTTGAATTAAGCTGCATTCCTGAAATAACAAGCCAAGACCAAGATAATGACACTAAGTTTTTATTATATTCTCGAAAGGTTTGTTCAAAACTTTTCTTTTGTTTTTTCAACATAAGACTTAACAAATGCGTTTTAGATAACTTATGCGACCAATTTAATTGATAATCTGTATTTAATTGAGTCAAAGTATCGTTAGAGAATGAAATTTCGGAACGCTGAGAAGTAGAAATATTTACATGGTTTTGTTCTGATATGCTCCATTTATCCGATGCTAGCCAATAATGCCCATCATTGCTTGAGTCACCTTCACGCTTAAATATACCAGCTATAAAACTCAGTTTATGTGAACCGCCTACCAAAGTTTTTAAACCCGCTCCAAACTCTTGTAAGTCAGTATTTTTATCTGCGCGTTTACCTTGGCTTAATTTTACATTGGCTAATAAGTGGGTATCTTCTGTGATCTGATGACCGTATGTTGACGAAATTGCTTTTGTTTCATTTTGACTTAACTGATACCTACTTATACCTTGTTCGCTTTGGTTAATACTGAGGCTAAGATTTAAAAATTGACTTTTATAATCTCGACCAATATTTAAATCTATTTTAGCTAAATCATTTTTTAATGTAATCAAAGACACAGGTTGATCTACAAACTCAGCTCCTTCTTGACCTGGCAAAGTTTCATTTTTTGATTTATTCAATAATAAATCAGCTGAAGCTTGTTCTGATAAAAAGAAATGTATATTAGGTGAAACAGAATATCCTACAGCATTGAGTTGTGACTGCTCTAAATAAGATTTTTGATTTAACATAATAGGTAGAGATACAGCAAAACCTTCAAATAATTTTAAAAGTTTATAACTTGCACTGAGGCGCCCCGCACTATCAGACACTTGATTTGAGGTTTGATTATATAAATTATCTGTGTGCTCTAATGAAAAAGAAGTCTTAAATTCATTGATTTCCTTATCCCAAACCACATTTGCTTGGACAAAACTACTTAACAGTAAAAGCCAAATACTACATGCTGCGAATAACTTCAAAATACTCTCTTGCAATGTTAGGGCTTAAAAACGAGTGTAAACGTATTAATTTGTTACAAGTATAATACATTTGTCACTATAAACATACTAGGTGTTATCGTCAAATATATTAAATACTTTAATAAAACAACTGATTTTTAAAGAAAAATAAAATCACAAAGAAACTAATACCCAAAATAGATTAAATTGCATTCTGAAACAGCCAGAATTACACCTTATTAACAAGCAATACTTTATTCCTACATATTAAATAATCTATTCATATAGCTTCACACGTCCCCATTTTCGCATTTATTTAAGTTAAATGTTTCAAAAAAACATACAAAAAAATTTAACGTTTCCAAAATAGAACATATTTTGATATTAATTAGTTTTAGGGAAGCTTAAAATCAAAAAAATAATAATTTAAAAATAAAAAAGCAGCACTTGCTGTAGCTGCAGTGTTATCGGTTAGTTTATTACCGTCATTAGCTGCAGATGCATTTAACGGTGTTGTAAAAGGCAGTATTAATCCACATGGCTGCAACGGTAATTACTTTAAAACATAAAGGTAAAGGCATAACGCGTAAAATTATCGTAGATCAAGACGACAGCTATGTTTTACGTAAATTACCAATTGACTATTATTGGTTCAGAGCTCATTTATAACGGTTTATTAGTGCAAAATGGAACTGATATTGAGCGCATCGCAATATCAGGAAGTAAAATTTCAAGAGTCATTACATCATCATCAACGGCGCTATAACAGTAACTAGTGATGAATTAGCATATTTACCGGTTAATAACGGTTTTGAAAATATCGCTTTATATCTCCAGGTACAACACAAAGAGAAAGACTAGATTATTATGAATTAGGCGATGTAGAAGCAAATGGTACACCTATTTTATTAGCTGCTGGCTAACCATCATCGTTGGTGAATTACGTGATACTTTTGTACGTTAAGCTGGTATTGATGATCCTAACCGAATTGTTTCTGACAACTTAGACAGCATGTATTCTGACGAATTTACCATAGGTTACCAACAAGAAATATTGACTACTCTTTAATTAACTGGTGATTCAATATTTTCAGGATGAAGTCCCACTCATCACACTAAGCTTTATAACTTAACCTCAGATCTGCATAAGAAACTCTTTATCTAGCCGAGTTATTCTAATACTTGGCTGTTTTTCTTGAAAAGTATATGCAATTAACCCAGCGATTAAGTTAACCATAAAGCTTACGCAACTACGATGCCTCGAATGCTCTATCTGAGATATATTTTTTAATTGGCCAAAAACAGCTTTAACAATAAAACACTTTATAATCATTAATTTACCCAATACTTTCATAACTTTGGCTTTCATGTTTTTTCTAATTCCAGTTACAAAATTGATGTTTTTTTTCAGCAGGTTCGGCTTCTAATTTTTTAGATAAGTAACCCTTATCTCCATATAATTACCCCCATAAACCTTTTACCATATCTGGGATAGGGTTTCTGTCATCTACATTTCCTGCTGTTATTTTCACAGCTAAAATCCCACCTTTATCATTAATAATTAGATGAAGTTTAAATCCATAGAACCAACCCATAGTTCCTTTTCCTCGCTCGGCACTACCGTTAAAAACTTTATGTCTAGGAATACGTAACTGGTGACAAACTTGTATTTTAGTTGCATCAACAAAAGCTATCCCTGTCGGTTTTGCTTGTCGATGTGTCATATAGCTACAAAGCGGTGTGAGGACAGATTGCAATAGTTTTAGCATTCTCGTATAGCTAACCAATTGTCGAAATTCTTTACGCCAATATTGACATACATGATTGATATAATAGGTTTTAAAATCACAGTAACCAGAGCAATGAAAAGCAATAACAATCGTCATTACCTCACTCGTTGTAAGTTTAGAAGGCTTAATTCTTTGTTTAAGTCCAATTTCGATAAGATGATTTTGCCACTGAGGTTCAAATTTAAGACAGAAGTCATCGACATCAGTGAAAATAAGGTCTAAATTAATCATGCCCAAGTCCTTGCGATTAAAAGTTCTAGTCAAACGATCTGATCGCAACTTGGGCATTTAGTTCAATTCTTATGTGCAGCTCAGGTTAACTTAGGCAGTTAAATCAAATTTAAACTGCCTCTTTGTATTTATGATTTAACTGTCCATAAATTATCCATGAAAAAATTTTAATTTTGCCATATAGCAAATAATTAAATTAATCTGCTAAAAATGGATTAATAAGGTAGAGATCTTGGGTTTCATCTATTAATGGCTTTAACTAATAACCGATTAAAAAAGCGATATCACATATAGTAAATATCTATTAAATTCAAATATTAAGCAGTTTTTATTATTAAATCAAACCAGTAACAAAAGTCGATGATGAGAAAAAACGGTCTTAAAGACCGTTTCTAATATGATTAATAAGCTTAGTTTTAGCTTAAACTAAGTCGCCCCATAAATCGTATTCATCAGCATGAGCAATTTTAACCGTAACCATATCACCCGCTTTTAGTGATGTTTCACCATTTAAGTAAACAACACCATCAATTTCAGGAGCATCAGCGTAAGTACGACCAATGGCACCTTCGCCATCAACTTCATCAATTAAAACTTGCATCGTTTGCCCGATACGCTTTTGTAACTTAGCTTGGCTGATAGCTTGTTGTTTTAACATAAAACGTTCAAAACGATCTTGCATTATCTCTTCAGGTACAGGATCTGCTAATTCATTTGCTTTAGCGCCTTCTACAGGTGAGTATTTAAAACACCCTACTCTGTCTAATTGCGCTTCTTCTAACCAATCTAACAGTAATTGAAAGTCTTCTTCTGTTTCACCAGGAAAGCCAACAATAAATGTAGAACGAATAACAAGTTCAGGACAAATTTCACGCCATTTTTTAATGCTTTCTAAAACACGTTCAGCTTTACCTGGACGTTTCATCATTTTTAAAATTCGAGGGCTTGCATGCTGAAATGGAATATCTAAATAAGGTAGTAATTTACCTTCAGCCATTAATGGGATCACATCATCTACATGAGGATATGGATATACATAATGTAAACGAACCCAAATCCCCATTTTAGCTAGAGCCTGACACATATTTAGCATATCAGTTTTTACAGGCATGCCATTCCAAAAACCAGTTTTTGATTTAACGTCGACACCATAAGCACTAGTATCTTGGCTGATCACTAATAACTCTTTAACTCCGGCATTTTTTAAACGCTCAGCTTCAGATAAAACATCGCCAATCGGTTTTGAAACTAATTTTCCACGCATATCTGGAATAATACAAAAAGTACATTTGTGATTACAGCCTTCAGATATTTTTAAATAAGCAAAATGTTTAGGTGTAAGCTTTACACCTTGATCCGGCACTAGATCGGTAAAAGGGTTATGTTTAGGCTGCGCAGTAAACTCATGCACATGATCCATTACATTTTCGTATGCATGAGGACCCGTAATACCTAATACACCTGGATGTACTTCTTTAATTTCATCTTCTCTAGCGCCTAAACAGCCGGTTACAATAACCTTACCATTTTCTTCAAGTGCTTCACCTATTGTATCTAATGACTCTTGAACAGCACTATCTATAAAGCCACACGTATTCACGATTACGACATCAGCACCATCATAGCTACTAACAACCTCATAACCTTCAGTGCGAAGTTGTGTCAAAATTCTTTCCGAATCAACTAAATTTTTCGGACAACCAAGGCTTACAAAACCGACTTTAGAGCCAGTTGCTTCACTAGGATCACTACTAGAAGATTGTTTTTCCAATTCTTTTTTTGGTGTTTCAAGTGTTGTTGTTTGCTTTGGGTCAAAAGTATTGACTGACATAATCCGCCTTGGTATTTAATAAACTAAAATGTAGTTATAGCGTTTAGCTATTTTAATAGTGTGATTATACAGGAAAGTGCGTAAAGGGGGAATTAAGGTAATACCAACACTAATAAATATGTGATCAATCTAAATATCCAACACGGTATTAAATAATGCAGATCCTAAACATATTTAGATTAAACACCATATTTCTAACCAAAAGTAACTATGGAACAAACTCTATTGGATTGATTTTTAATCATAAAAGTATGTACGAAGCATATATCTAACCAAACACAGCAATAAAGTACATTATATATACCAACAAACTATAATAGACAGCATATTTCTAACCAAACATGAAAGGATCCGTTGCGATGTGCATCTATACAAACCAATACAAGTGCATAAATGCGTATATTTCTAACCAAAAATATGCAGATCCGTTGGATTTTTTACCTACACAAACAAGATTAAATAAATACATGCGCATATTTCTAACCAAAAACAGCAGAATCTCATATTCCAAGCTCAACTTATTGGTTAGAAATTTGGATCTATCAATAGATAAACATGATGTTTCTAACTAAAAAATCGAATAATGAATTGTTTTTTGTACAATAAATATCTGAAGACGCATATTTCGAACTAAAAAATAATGAAGCAGCATGTTTCTCACTAAAAATGTCAGGATGCTTTTTAAATAACGATAAAAGAAGATCACGATTCCTAACCAATTAATCGGATCTATAAATTGATCTAAAAACCAACAAAAGCAATAAAATTTGTAATGTAAAATTGAAATAATTGTTAATGGAGTTTTACAAATTGAATTTAATGCGTATTTAGGCTGTTAGTAACTTATTATTTTGGTCAGAAATATGGTTCTTATTAATCAGATCATCTGATCTTTTAGTTAGATCCTTTGATCGCATAAATTTAATTTAGTTAGAAATAAGGTATTTCATAGTCAGAAATGGTGATCTGAATGTGTATTAAAGCCAATTTAACTGTGGATAGATCTATATTAAAAATATTATTAGTGAGAAATACTGATCTGTAATGGTAAGAAATAAATATCTGTTTGGTTAGTTATATTGATCTCAACAAAGATCGTAATGGTTAGAAATTTAGGATCCTTTGGTTAGATATAAAATAATTAATAGTTAGAAATTCAGGTTCTGTTGGTTAGATATCACAGTCAGAAAAACAGTAAAAAACAATAATTACAAAGACTTAAAAACACTTACCTAACCAGAAACCACTCCTGATTTTAATCTTTAAATAGACTCTTTTAACCTAATCTTATAAAACTTCCTTTAATTTACCTTTTCATAGAAAAATATCTGATCAAAAAAAGATCTCAATTTCTAACCAAAGCTATCTTGCATGCTTTAAATATAAATTTTATGATCCCAAACACTTAATGATCATTCTAATAAGAAAAAGAGAACCTCTAATGCTAGCTACTACACCAGATTTCAAAGTAGATCCAAAAGAAGCTTTGAGATTACGTTTATTTGAAGTATTAGATGGTGATAAATATGATCTGAATTTAGAGCGTAAATATTCTAATTCAATTACCAGCATTGATTTGATCCCAAGATTTTATCGCGGTTATGGTGCAATAAAACCTGTTGCTGATCTGGCTTCAAACACAGTTTCAATATCTAACAATTTTTCTATTCAAGGAAAAGATTATACTTGTCGCGTACAGCCAGCAGTGATCCAAAGAATAGATCGTAAAACAAAAGAAAAAGTAGAGTTTTATGCCCTACCCTCAGATGCTGAAGAACTTATTGAAAAAGTTATTTTTTTGATCGCATCAACTAATGGTCTTGAAAGAAAATCAATTGGTGGCATAACGCGATACGGAACAAGTTTTAGTTTATATGAAATAAAAAAATACCTACAATTAATGGGTAAGACAAAAAGCTATGAACAAATACGAGAATCATTAACCATAATACGAGATTCAAAAACACGTATTAGTCAAACAGACCAAAATAACCCTAAACGTCGTGCTGAAATTACACATGATGTATGGTCTGATGCGGTATTAGAATTAGAAGGTAATGGTAGAGGCAGAGATCGCTGTTATATTGGTTTTAGCGACTTTGTTGTTCAAGAAATCTCAAATTTAAGTTATAGACAAATTTTATTTAGCCGATTAACTTGTTATGGGTCTACATTTTCACGCTACTTAGATCTATACCTTTCAAGTATGTGGACATCAGCAACATTAGATAGAAAAGAGCCTATTAGCTTACTGCGCATCATGGAGTCTTTTGGTAAACCCCAAGTATCAATTGTGACTAAACGCCGTGATATGCGCGCTGCTTTATTAGATTTACTTGAAAAGAATGTCATTAAAACTGTGCCTTCACCAATAAAAAAACGTATTAATGATGAAGAGTTTGATTATTTATATTATTTAGAACCTACAGATCATTTTGTTGAAGAAATGATTATATCTAACGGTAAATTAAAAGGCTTGAAGAGCTTATCAAATAAAATAACGGAAGATGAAATTAAAGAATTACCTGATAAAGTGGGACGTGTATACAGTGATTTTGTTTGTCCTGATACCAATGTGATCTAATTAAACTTTCGTAACTTCTTATTTTCAATAAAAAAAGCATGTTTTAATCATGCTTTTTTTATGATCTTAGATTTAGTAATCTTATTTTTTTAATGATAATGTGCCTTTAATTCGCTTTGGCTTTGTTGCTTTATTACCATGTGACTCTTGCGTTTTTTTACTGTGAGTTCTGTTATCTTTATTGAACGGCTTTTTATTATCTCGTTTTGACGGATTTTTGTTTTTTAACTCATTATCAGATGAATTATTATTTTTAAAACCTCTTTTGTTAGTCGACTCTTTATTACTATAACGTTCATCTTGTTTATTAGCGTTATTTTTAAAGAGCTTATTGTGTTGGCGTTTATTAGTGTCAACCGAATGCTCTTCTGTTTTTCCTGAAGTCTCAACAGAGCCATTTATTTGCTGCATTTCACCTTCAGTTAAATGACGCCACTTACCAACGGGTAAACCTTTTAGTGTAACATTCATAATACGCGTACGTTGTAATGTAATTACTTCATAGCCTAAATATTCACACATACGACGGATCTGACGATTTAATCCCTGCGTTAATATCATTGAAAATGTATCTTTACTGATTTGTTTTACTTTACATTTTTTAGTCACAGTGCCTAGGATAGGAATACCATTTGACATTTTTTGAACAAAAGTACTATTTATTGATTTATCAACTTTTACAACATATTCTTTTTCGTGATTATTACCGGCTCTTAAAATCTTATTAACAATATCACCTTCATTCGTCAGAAAAATCAAACCTTCTGATGGGCGATCTAATCGACCAATTGGAAAAATACGTTCAGGATAATTAATCGCGCGTATAATATTACTTTGAATTTTTCGCTCTGTCGTACAAGTCACACCAACTGGCTTGTTATAAGCAATATAAACAGCTTTAGGTTTTTCTTTTAAAGGTCGACCATTTACTTTTACAACGTCACCTTCACATACTTGCGTGCCTACTTCGGCTTTAAAACCATTAATAGTTACCTTTCCACTTTCAATATATTTGTCAGCTTCTCGGCGAGAACAAAACCCCGTTTCACTGATAAATTTGTTGAGGCGCTTGGTATCTGTCATAGGTGTTCCAATAAGTAAAAGTCAAAAATCAGCGACATTGTAAACGAGCAAGGCTAAACGACCAATCATTAAAATCGTAAAATGTAAAAAAGTCTTAGCGTTTAAACTTGGTTTCTAATAAAACAGAAGAATTTGTACGCTCTACGCCATCTAAGTTACCAATATCATCAAGAATACGGCTTAATTGAGCTAATGACTGTGCTTGTACTATCGCGATTAAATCATGCTCTCCACTTGTGGCGTAAAGTTCACTAATTTGACTGACTTGTTTAAGTTCTAAGTTTGTTTTTGTTGTCAGTTTTTGTTTCACTTTTATAGAAACATGTGCAGATACTAAATCTTGTGAAAACTCACTGCCATATTGCACTACGTAACCTTTAATTACACCGCTACTTTCTAGCTTTGCGATACGATTTTGTACGGTAGAACGAGATAAACTCAGGGCTCTAGCCAAGTCTGATACGCTTGTTCTGGCATTTGTTCTTAGTATAGAAAGTAGCTTTTCATCTTGTTCACTTATCATATTGATAACTCTTTTGGTCATATTGTTCATTATATTAGTCAAATTTAACAAAATAACACTGCACTTTGAATTAAATAATACACATAATTAATAAATCATAATAATTAGTGCTGAAGTTAGATTCATTTATACAAATGTGAACTAAACTTTTAGCCATATTTAATCTGCAAGTGAAGGGTTTTAAAATGCAAGTAACAAGAGAATTATTTAACGATGTAATGGTACCTAACTATGCGCCATCAGCTGTGATCCCTGTAAAAGGTGAAGGCTCACGCGTTTGGGATCAAAATGGTAAAGAGTTTATCGATTTTGCCGGTGGTATTGCTGTTAACTGTTTAGGCCATTGTCACCCTAACCTTGTAAACGCTTTAAAAGAGCAAGGCGAAAAAATTTGGCATCTATCGAATGTTATGACAAATGAGCCTGCTCTGCGTTTAGCAAAAAAACTTGTAGATGCTACTTTTGCAGAAAAAGTGTATTTTGCAAATTCAGGTGCTGAAGCAAATGAAGCGGCATTAAAATTAGCACGTCGTGTTGCACTTGATAATCACGGAGCAGAAAAAAGCCAAATCATCGCATTTAATAAAGCATTTCATGGGCGTACATTCTTTACTGTAACTGTTGGTGGCCAAGCTGCATATTCAGATGGTTTTGGTCCTAAGCCAGGTGATATTGATCATGTTGATTATAATGATTTAGCTGCATTTGAAGCGCTTATTTCTGATAAAACATGTGCTGTTATGATTGAGCCACTTCAAGGTGAAGGCGGTATTATTTCTCCTACTAATGAATTTATGCAAGGCGTTCGTGATTTATGTACTAAACACAATGCTGTGCTTATTTTTGATGAAGTACAAACTGGTGTTGGCCGTACTGGTGATTTATATGCTTATGAAGGTTTAGGTGTAACACCTGATATTTTAACAACTGCTAAAGCGTTAGGTGGCGGTTTCCCAATCGCAGCAATGTTAACAAGTACTGAAATTGCAAAACATTTAAAAATTGGTACTCATGGTTCTACTTATGGCGGTAATGCATTAGCCTGTGCTGTTGCTGAAGCGGCTTTTGACACTGTAAACACAGATGAAGTGTTAGCCGGCGTTAAAGAGCGTGAGCAACTGTTCCGTGACGGTTTTGCTGCTATTAACGAAAAATATAATGTATTTAGTGAAGTACGTGGTAAAGGTCTTCTTTTAGGGGCTGTATTAACAGAAGATTACGCTGGTCGTGCTAAAGATTTCTTAGTTGCTTCTGCTGAGCAAGGTTTAATGAGCTTAGTTGCTGGTGTTAATGTAATTCGTTTTACACCTTCATTAGTGATCCCACTTGAAGATATCAAAGAAGGTTTAGAGCGCTTTGAAAAAGCGGTTGCACAAGTAGTTAAAGGTTAATCACTTTTTAATTAATTAAACAGGCTAAATAGTTAAATAGATTAATTAGCCTGTTTTGATGTCTATAAAAGGTATGAGTAACTTACTATGCAAGTAATTAGACCTATCAAAAAATCTGATTTTGATGCTTTAAAACAAATTGCAATTGAATCAGGTCATGGCTTCACATCATTACCGGTTAATGATGAACAGTTATCAGAAAAAATATCAAGAGCAGAATTAAGCTTCAATAAGTCTGCATCATCACCTGGTGATGAAGGATACCTATTTGTTTTAGAAGATACGCAAACAGGTGAAATTCTTGGTACAACAGCGATAGAAGCAGCTGTTGGTATGAATGTGCCTTTATATCATTATCATAAAAGTAAATCTGTTCATCACTCTAAAGCACTTGGTGTTTATAACACTGTTGAAGTGCTGACGATGTGTAATGATTACACTGGTGCAAGTGAAATATGTACCTTATTTCTCAGAGAAGCATTTCGTAAGGGCTTAGCTGGAAGGCTATTGTCTCGTGTACGTTTTTTATTTATGGCAGAGCATCCAACAAGGTTTGCTGATACCGTTATTGCTGAAATGCGAGGCGTATCTGACGCGCATGGTCACTCTCCTTTTTGGGAATGGTTACAAGAGCATTTCTTCAGCATAGACTTTCCTGAGGCCGATCATCTGATTGGTATTGGTAGCAAAGGCTTTATCTCCGAGTTAATGCCTAAACACCCTATTTACGCCAATTTACTTAGTGAAAAAGCACAGGCTGTTATTGGCCAAGTCCATGAAAAAACAAAACCTGCACTGCGTTTGCTTGAAAAGGAAGGTTTTGAACATCGAGGTTATGTTGACTTGTTTGATGCCGGACCTACCGTAGAATCAAAACTTAATAAAATACGTTCAGTAAAAGAAAGCATAAACAGCAAAGTAACAATTTCTGATGATATTTCAAATGAAACTGTATTTGCTATTTGTAATACCAGCATTGCAGATTTTAGAGCGACATTCACGCCACAAGTGAAATACATCAAAGAGCAAGGTATTACCGTTATATCACCTGAAGTTGCCAAAGCACTTAATGTAAGTGAAGGCGATTCAATTAGATTTATCAATTTAACTTAAGGATGCACCTATGAGCTTCAATGTACAACTTATAAATGGCCAATGGCTTAGTGGAACTGGACCGAGCTTTTCATCAGTTAATCCTTCAAATGGTGAAGTTATTTGGCAAGGTGCGGGTGCATCAGCAGAACAAGTAAATAGTGCAATAAAATCAGCGCGCAACGCTTTTTATACTTGGTCAGATCTTGAAGCAAGCGCACGTATTGAAATATTCAATAAATTTGCACAGTTACTAAAAGATAACAGTGAAACGATGGCGACTGTTATTGCTAAAGAAACAGGTAAGCCTATTTGGGAAACACGTACTGAAGTAGGTGCGATGGCTGGTAAAATTGCCATCTCTATTAAAGCCCATGACGAACGTACAGGTACGACAGAAAATCCAATGCCGGGTGCAAAAGCATTTATTCGTCATAAACCACATGGTGTTGTTGCTGTATTTGGCCCTTATAACTTCCCAGGCCATTTACCAAACGGGCATATTGTTCCTGCATTACTTGCTGGTAATACAGTCGTATTTAAGCCATCTGAATTGACACCTATGGTAGCTGAATACACATTACAGCTATGGCAACAAGCCGGTTTACCAGATGGTGTAATTAATTTAGTACAAGGTGAGCTTGAAACTGGTAAAGCATTGGCTTCTCATAATGATATAGACGGTTTATTCTTTACTGGTAGCTCTAATACGGGTCACTTATTACATAAACAATTTGCAGGTCACCCAGGTAAAATTCTAGCACTAGAAATGGGCGGAAATAACCCACTTATCGTAAAAGATGTTGCTGATATCGATTCTGCGGTTCATGATATTTTACAATCCGCTTTTGTGACTTCCGGTCAACGTTGTACGTGTTCTCGTCGTTTATTTATTGAGAAAAGCGCTAATGGCGATGCTATTTTAGCTAAATTGATTGAAGCGACTAATAACATATTAGTGGGAGAGTCTTTTGCTGAACCGCAACCTTTTATGGGTGCGATGATCTCAGAAGCTGCGGCTTTAGGTATGGTAAAAGCACAAGCTGAAATATTAGCGATTGGTGGTGAGTCTTTAGTTGAACTTAAGCACTTACAAGCCGGAACGGGTTTTGTGTCTCCTGGTATTGTAGATGTGACAAATGCACAATCATTACCTGATGAAGAGCACTTTGGTCCACTATTAAAAGTTTACAGATATACCGACTTTGATGCAGCAATTAACGAAGGTAACAATACTTCATTTGGTTTATCTGCAGGATTACTAGCAGACGAGCAAGCCGATTACGATCATTTCTTTAAGCGTATACGCGCGGGTATCGTAAATTGGAATAAACCTATTACAGGTGCGTCCAGCGCTGCTCCTTTTGGTGGTATAGGTGCCAGTGGTAATCACAGAGCCAGTGCTTTTTATGCTGCTGACTATTGTGCATACCCAGTTGCTTCTGTTGAAGCACAAAAAGTAACTATGCCAGCAACTTTAGCACCTGGTTTGTCAGTTTAATAATTAAGAATACGAGTAATTAGGGAGCAATTTTTTGCTTGCTTATATCAATTCTATTAAGTTAGTGAACTAATATAAATTAGGATAAATTTTCAAGAGCAAGGCGCTTGATTGAGCAATAGTAGGCTATTGCATATTTAGACCATTTAGATTGATCACATATTTATTGGAATTGGTATTATCATTAAGATTTAGGAATTAACATGCACACAAATGTAGATACACTTTTTGAAAACTTATGGACTGATTACCTAGCAGTCACACCTTCAGCTAAAAAAGTTCATGAATTATTAGGCTCTACACAGCAAGACGATGTGATCAATGATCATATTGCACTTCGTACTTTTAATATCGAAAAAGTAGGTTTAGAAAAGCTAGCTGCACATTTTAAAGCAGTTGGTTACACTGAATGTGGTGAATATCATTTTGATTCAAAACATTTATATGCAAAGCACTTTGAACATTCAGATCCAACTAAACCTAAAGTCTTTATCTCTGAGTTATTAGTTGAAAAGTTCTCTGATGAACTACAAAAAGTTATCACAGATATTGTTGATCAAGTAGATGAAGCTGCGGTTACAGCTGAAAACTTTATTTATTCAGGTACTCACTGGTCAATTGATTCTGATACTTACAAAATGTTATTAAAAGAAAGTGAATATGCAGCTTGGACTGCGGCATGGGGCTACCGTGCCAATCACTTTACAGTAAGTATTAACTATTTAGCAGGTTTTGAGACAATTGAAGCTGTAAATCAAAAATTGATAGATGCTAATTTTGAGATGAATACAACAGGCGGACTTATTAAAGGGTCTCCAGAAGTATTACTTGAACAGTCATCAACACTTGCTGATAACTTCAATGTTAAATTTAGCGATTGTGAGATGCAGATCCCAAGCTGTTTTTACGAGTTTGCTTTACGTTATAACAAACCTGATGGCGAAGTATATACAGGTTTTGTTGCTGCTTCTGCAGATAAAATATTTGAAAGCACAAACGCTAGATAATATAGAAGAAATTTAATATTCGGCTTTATCCAAGCCTAAAACGCCAGTTATTCTGGCGTTTTTTTGTTTTGAGGAGTTAATACTTTTGTAAAATAGCTAGTTTAGCTTTATAGAGCTTTTCTTGCTTCGCTTCATGTGTTTTCTCTAAGGCAATTTCCATGAATTTCTTAGAAGCACCTTTTTTATCAAGCGCAAAGAGTGACTTCGCCGTCCCTGCATAACCATAATGTAAATAAGGAGCTATTTCGATTACTTTTTTATAATACTTGATAGCCCCAAAATACTTCTGATTATTGTAATGCTCATCTGCTAACGTAAGCCATCTAAATGGGCTGGGATCTGTCGCATTATCAATTTTAGTTTGTAGCTGTTCTGCTGCTTTTGTTTTATTTTGTTTAACTAATAATAGTTGGTAATTAGTGAGTAAATTTAAGTTGTCCTTACTGTATTTTAAGCCATGAAGATACACTTTCTCTGATAAATCATATAGATCTAGATTTCTATATATTACAGCAAGTAAATTAATTGAACTTAAGCTTTTAGGTGCAAATTTTAATGACTCTAATGCTAACCAGCCTGCTGTGTTTAAATCATGTTCCAATAAAGCTTTTGCTGCTAAGTTTCTATAATACATAGAAATAAACTTTTCATATGTTGCTATACCATTAGACCAGTTATTTCTACTTGGGAAATAATCGACAATGATCCCGGGTTTATAAAAATAAACCATCTTATCTACTTCAATAAATGTGGGATCGTAGAGTTTTGTTCTAACGTGATTAGAGGTTAATTGAAAATTAGACTCTTTGAAATATACAGGGGCTGTAGTGACTTCACTATATGCAAATTTAATATTTGCTAATTTAGCATAAGCCGTCGTTAATATCGCTAAAGAGATACAGTTACCGGCTTTATTATCGATGGTTTCTTGTGCTGTATAGGTCTCACCATAATAATTAAATGCATGTAGGTTATTTTCTAGATAATTATAAACGCGTTTATGTGGGAGTATTTGCTGACGATTCTCTGCGTTATAATATTCAAAAAATTTGTTTTGTTCAGCTTTTGTGAATTCAAACAATTTATCGCTGGTAATTATATCTGGTTTTATACCAAATATTTGAGTATCTACGAGGGTTATAATGTTGGGGATTTCATTTTTAGGTGTTGTTTGTTTAGTTGATTCACAACCACTTAGTAAAATGCTAACACAAAAAATTAATATAAAATGGGATAAGTCAGTATTTAATAATGTAAAGATAAGACATTCCTTGTTCTTGATTGAAATATCAACATATAACTAAACAATAATCACTGTCAATATTAAAAACCATAAATAACAAAAGCTTATCATTTTTAACTTTAATGCTACATTGTGTTTTTTTATCATCTGTTAAGCTATCTAAAAGAACATTAAGCTCACAAATTGCTCGGTTGCTTTATCTGCTAACTGCATCAATGTTTTTTCTTGATCATCATCAAAACCTAAGCTGAACAGCATACCTTCTAATTCAATGAGTATTCCATTCATAATGTCACTCGATTGTTTATTATAATTATTTATTTTTTCACAGGTTTTGGATATTTGAATATCAGATGTATTGATGATTTTTTTGATCGTCCATAACTTTGATCTTCTTAATTGTTTGGTGCGACCGCTGCTTCCACTCTATTTCTACCTTTTCCTTTGGCTTCATATAAAGCTAAGTCTGCACGTTTTAGTAGATTTGAAAAATGCTCATCGGATTTTATTAATTTAGCTAATCCTATACTCACAGTAACAGTCAATCCTTCAGGTTTTAATTCTTCGATTAGTTTAAGAATTGCATTTGCTTTCTTTTGTGCATCAACAAAGTGACAGTGGTCGAATATGACTACAAACTCTTCACCGCCAAAACGTGCAGTGATATCTTCTTCTCTATTACCAGTTGAGAGCTCAGTTGCTACCGCTTTTAAAATCAGATCACCGCAGTGATGACCATGTGTATCGTTTATCGATTTAAAGTGGTCTATATCAATCATTAGTACACATAATGGATATTTGTGCCTCAAAGCTTTTGAAACTTTTTGAGTTGCAACTTCTAACAAGTAATGACGATTATATAATCCGGTTAATTGATCATGCATTGCCATGCTTATTAATTTATCGTGCTGTAACTTTAATGTGATATGGGTATTTACTCTAGCGACAACAATTGCTGGTCGTATTGGTTTTGTGATGTAATCAACCGCACCTAATCTGAGGCCTTTAGTCTCGTCTTCATCTCCTTGACGTCCTGTTACAAAAATGATTGGAATTGATGCCGTGGAATCTTTATCTTTTAATTTTTCACACACTTGATAACCACTCAATCCTGGCATTTCAACATCTAATAGGATCAGATCTGGTTCAATATTGTCACTTATCAGTTGTAAGCATTGTTCACCACTCGTTGCTATTTTTAGCCTATAGTCGTTCTTTAAACATGCTGCGAGTAGTTGAATATTTGTTGGCGAATCATCGACTATTAATATTAGCGGTTTATTATTCATTATTAGACCCTTCGCTATTGATTTCTTTTGTAATATGATTCGAAATTTCATCTATATTCTCTAATGCAGATAATATTTCAAATTGGCCAATCTGAGTTTCGAGTAAATTCAATTTATCTATTAAATGTTTATTTAAATTCCATTGCAGAAAGTTTGAAATTTCATCAGGCTCAACATAATCATTGTTTTCTATTCGCAGCTTTATCTCAGTCAGACTTGCTATTAATTCAGTATATTGTTTTATTGAAACAGCTTTACTCGGTTGTATTTTTTCATGTGTTGTTTCGTCACTAATATATGACTTAAACAGATTTGTGATTTCTGTATAGGCAGCATCTAATTGTAAATAAAGGGGATAATACTGTTTTGTTATTGCTGATTTACCTGCTTTTTCGAACTCAGATGAAAAGTGTTGTAACTTTAATGCACTGAGATTTGCTGCAACGCCTTTTATGGTATGGGAAATTGATTTTATAGATTCATTATCTTGATTATTAACAGCTGTTTTTAATTCAATTAAACGTGATGGCATTTCAGTGAGAAATATTTCGATAAGCGACTTTAATAATTTTTCTTTATTTAATACTCGCTTGAGTGCGCTATCTTGCTCCCAAGCTACTAAAGTTTCAGAATCTTCATTTTCTCCATTATTAGGAACTTGCAATAATTCCTCCTCATTATTTGTAAATTTGATGGAATCAATTTTTATATGTTGATAATTTTTACCACTGAGCCATAACTTTAATTTTTCTTGTAATGATAATGGATCGATTGGTTTACTTAAATAGTCATTCATACCGCAATTAATACATTTTTCTCGGTCTCCCTGCATAACGTTGGCAGTCATTGCAATAATGAGTATATTTGTATATCTTAGGCCCGCATCACCACTACGTATCGCTTGAGTGGTTTTATAACCATCCAAAATTGGCATTTGGCAATCCATTAAAATCAAGTTAAATGGTGAATCACTTCTTGATCGTTTTAATACATCAATCGCTTCTTGGCCGTTGTTTACAACATCAGATTTGTACCCTAGTTCATTTAAAATCCCCATAGCTACAAGTTGGTTTACTTTGTTATCTTCTACTAATAATAGTTTTATATTGTGGTTTTGGTTTGTGGGTAGTAATGTTTGCAAGTAATTCTGGGTAACAATAGGGGATGCGTTGTGGCGAGCTTCACCATTATCAACAACAACATTGAGTGCGTTGAACAAATCTGATGTTGTGGCAGGTTTAGGGAAATAAGCATCAAAACCAATTTTAGCGAAAAAATCGATTTCATCTGAATTAGATATTGATGTCATCATGACCAGTTTTAATTCACTAAGCGTTTTATTATTTTTAATCTGTTTACCGAGTTCTGCACCATCCATATCTGGCATTTGCATATCGAGTAATGCAACATCAAATTGTGTTGTATTGAGTATATCTAAAGCTTGAGCTGCACCGCTTGATTCATGAACATTTGCGCCCCAGTGCTCGAGCTGGCCTCGTAGGACTTCTCTATTTGTTTTATTATCATCTACTATTAAAATACATAATTTACTAATATCAATTAGGGGTAGTACTTTTTGAGATTGTGTACTGTTTTGTAATTCCACAGTAAATGTAAAGCAACTGCCTTTGCCTTCTTCACTTTCAATTGAAATCTTCCCGTTCATTAATTCACAGAGTTTTTTAGATATAGCTAAACCAAGACCTGTACCACCATATTTTCTTGTTGTTGAAGCATCGACTTGAGTAAAAGTATCAAATAGGCTATTTAAGTTACCTTTTGGGATCCCAATACCAGTATCTGTAACTTGGCATTTGAGTTCTAATAATTCACTGTTTACTTGTGTCATTGAAGCACTGATCCGTACCTCCCCTAAATTTGTAAACTTAATTGCATTACCTACAATATTAGTGAGAATTTGGCGTATTCTGCCGGGATCGCCTTTAACCATTGAATATTCGATCTCTGTTAGATCTAAGATCAATTCTAGGCTTTTCTCATGGGCACGAAGTGCCATTGATTCTGTGAACTCTCCAAACATACCCCGTAAATTAAAATCAATATATTCTAAGTTCATTTTACCGGCTTCAACTTTAGAAAAATCTAAAATATCATTGATTAAAACTAATAATGATTCAGCACTGGATTTTGCTAAAGATGCTTTATGGAGTTGATCAACATTGAGCTCAGTATTGAGCAGTAAACCTAACATGCCTAGTACACCATTCATTGGTGTGCGAATTTCATGGCTCATACTTGCTAAAAATTCACCTTTAAGTTGGCTATTTTGTTCTGCAGATTCAGTCGCTTGTTTTAATAGTTTTCTGGCATTCTCCCTCATAACAGCAGCAGCAAACAGATTTGTTATTTCATCCATTAAATCCAGATATTCACTTATTTCTATATTAGAATCACAGTAAAAAAATAACCCGCCGATCGGCTCACTTAACACATCAGAAAGATGGTTGAAAATAGGGATCACAAGCAAGTTATGGTTAAGTACTTCAGGTAAATCACTGTGTTTTTTAAAGTCACTGTAACTATCTTTTATTAATAAGATATTTTTACTTTCTAGCACTTCTTGAGTTAGTTTATATATCCTATTAATTTGTTCTTCTTTAATTGTATCTTTTGAAAAGTGACCACTAAAATGACATAAACTTAAAGTATTCTCTTCAAATAAATATAAACCTGCTTTTTTGTGGTTTTGTAATATTGGAATTTCAAAGCTACTTTCTAAAGCTTCTTGTATACGACGTTTTAAAGAACTATGTTGTGCGAGGTTTTGTGCAATATTAAATTTAATATTAGTATTTAAATGCAGCATTTTATTCTGCTGCTCTATGTGTTTTCTTTTTGTAATATCTGTACGAATCGCAATATATTTAAATACTCTACCTTTATTATTTAAAAAAGGAATGATGGTTGTATCTACCCAATATAATTCACCTATTTTATTTTTGTTGCAGACCTCTCCATGCCAGACTTTTCCCTTTACGATTAGTTGATACATATCTTTAAAGAAAGATATTGGGTGGTAGCCGGAATTTAAAATTCTATGGTTATTATTTAATAATTCATCTTTATCATATCCAGATATTTGGCAAAATCTCTCATTTACATAGGTTATTGTGCCTTTTATATCTGTGACAGCAACAATGGAGTGCTGATCTAGTGCGTATTGTTGGTGTGATAATTCATCTAGGGCAGCTTTTACTTCATGATTACTTTTTTTAATATTTTCCTCATATTCATTACGCGCTAAGATCATGTTATTAAAAGAACTCGCTAATTTACCAATTTCATTATTTGATTGGATAATAACTTTTTGACCAGCTTCTCCTAGCGCAAAATTTAGACTTGCTTTAGCAAGTTCATTTATAGGTATTGTTATTTTTCTAACTTGTATAATGGCAATAAATAGCATTATTACCATGATAATGAAAACAAAGATTGATGAAGTGGATAACATTGAATTTGCAGCTGAAAGTGCTTCTAGTTCATTCACTTCGCTGATTAAAATCCATTGAATATTCCTCAGATTAATAATTTTATGGACGCCAAAAACGGCATTAGCTTTAGGCCCTAAATAGGCGGTAGAGATAGTTGTATGGTCAGCTTCCGTAGGCATCAGGTTTTTATTTGAGAGTTTTTTATTTAAAACCTGCTCCCAATCATCTCTAATAGGGGTTTGTAAAATACCATTTTGATCAACGATATAGTGGGTATGGGAACTACTATTGAACTCTTTATATGTAATTAAATCAAAAACAGGTTTTAAATTTAATTGCAAAGCAAAGACACCTATGAGTGAATTTGATTCATCATAAATAGGAGATGTTATAAAACCAGCTAATCTATCAAGAGATGGTTTATATCGTTCTATTCCGGAGAACTGTATTTTACGGGTTTTTATAGTGTCTCTAAACGCTTTTGAAAATTTTGTTTTTGCGTATTCTCCTGATATTAAGTTTGTGCCAAGATCATTTTCTTTTTCAACTGAAAATAAGATGTTACCTTTAACATCAATTAAAAATAAGTCATATATAAATTGATAATTAGTTTTAAAATTTATTAAGTCGGATTGAGAAGTGGTAACGCGATTTGACCAATCAGAGCTTTCAACAAAAGATTTTAGTGAAAAATTACTCGTTCTAAAACCATGACTCAGATTTTTAATTAAAGCTAAGTTGGCTTTTGATTTTGATTGATTTTGTACATCTGTGAACCGATATTCAAACCAATTTGAAATATATTTTTTTTTAAAATAAGAGGATTGGTTTAATTTTTGTTGTGCAGAGATCAGCAAACTAGATTTGGCTTGGTCATAATTAAACCAAGAAATGAGACTCACAGGGATCAAAGACAAAAGTATAAACCAGGTAATTAACTCTTTGAATAATGATTTATTTTTATTTTTAAGCAAGTGATCGATTCCATTAGTAACTTACTAATCATAATATACTTTAGTTTTTTTATTTTTGTAAACAATACTACAAAAATTTTATATTTCTGATTTCTAGATTTAAATTTGAAAGTCGTTAAATTAATGGACGGATTGTTGGGTATATGGAAGGGATAACACTCTAGATGCACTTCAAAAGCGAAGCACATCTAAAGTTATGCAATTAATTTACTTTGAGCCATTTTACAAATTGTCTTGCTTGACTCTTTGTATCAAATTTTGTGCTCTTTTGACCTTGGCTATCAGCAAAAATCACTTGTAAATTATTAATTGAGATTGTCTGCACTGGATGTGCAATTTGGATCTCAGACCCATTATATGTATAAGACATAATAAAACTCACTTTTTTTGTTTGTCTTAAGAGTAGAAGTAAACATCTACTAATAAAACAAAATTTAGTTACAGCTTCATTACAGTTTTGACGATCAGTTAATATTTATTGTTTTATTCAATAAAATTTGGGTTGTATATTAAAGGTCTAAATAGAGATTTAATATGATATTCGCCGTACGATAATTTAGCTTATTATTTTTTAAATGCAGGCTTACTGGATCAAGGCAAGAAAAGGCATTACTGCTGGTTAGGTAAATATTAGAGGAAGATTAACTAACTAGACTAGAGACTATATAGTAATAAAATAGGAAGTGCAAATATATTTCTATTCGCACTTCAAATCGATCTGTTTATTTTTTGCTGAGCTTTTCTATAAATAAGATTAACAATAAGCCGAATAACATTAATGAAATTGCCATAACTTGCTTAGGATCTTGCCCTGTTAACTGCAAAAAGGTATCTGGTAAGATATTCTTTTGGCTTAATGGTTTAATGATCCCCTTAGAGTTTGTATATGTAGTAAGCACTTGTTTCCATGGCCATAATAAATTTAAAGAACCGACTAAAAATCCAGATAACAATGCGAAAGTGATTTGATGATAATGTTTAAGTAACCAAGTTAATACTCGTGAAAAGGCCATTAAGCCGATAATACAACCTGTGATAAATAAAAATATTAAATCAAATGCTAAAGAATTAACTGCACTTAATACATGTGCATACATGCCAAGTAATAATAATATAAAACTGCCAGATATGCCGGGTAATATCATTGCACAAATTGCTATAGCACCTGCTGCTGTGTAATACCACCATTGTGGCTCAACATCGGTTGGGCTTAATGTGGTGATAGTAAAGGCTAAAGCAGCACCAAAAATACAGCTTAATATGGTTTTAATATTCCAAGTTTCGACTTGTTTAGCAATATGTATAAATGAGGCGATTATTAAACCAAAGAAAAATGACCATACATAAATAGGATGGTTAGCTAACATAAAAGTGATGATTTTAGCGAGTGAAATTGCGCTTGTGAGCAAGCCCGAAAATACCGCTAATAAAAAATTACCATCAATATGCTGCCATAACGATTTAATATTATTTATTAGGCTACCCTTTTGAAATAATAGTTTAGCCGCTTCTAAATTAACGCTTTGAATAGCATTGAGTAATCTTTGATAAATACCGGTTATAAAAGCGATGGTACCGCCTGATACACCTGGAACAACATCTGCTGCTCCCATTCCTGCTCCTTTAAAAAACAATAATAAATAATCTTTTTTTGTTTGTTTACTCACTGACATGTTTGCTTAAAAATCCTTATGTTCAAAAATGATAAATAGTTCTTAATTGACATCATTCTATCAGAATTGTTCATTAAATTTACTGTAAACATTTTATATGCATTTTTGTTTAATTTTAACCCTCTTTCAGCCTCAATTATTTGCAATGAAGATCAATTTAAGTTAGCTTTCGAAGCCTTATAATTATTAGTTTGTAGTGTTAATTTGGCGCTTAATAAAGGCCTGTATTTTTAAATAAAAATAAAAATTAAGTTGGATTTGTATGGATTGGATAACAGTTTTACCACCGATTGTGGCTATCACAATTGTATTGTGGAAAAAAGAAGTCATTTTGGCTTTGTTAATGGCAATATTTTCGTCTGAACTGCTATTGGCTTTTAAAGAGCAGGAACAGTCATTATTTATGGGCGGGATCACTGCAATTGAACGCATTACTGCTGTGTTTAGTAGCCCAGGTAATACTAGAATACTTATTTTTAGCTTATTAGTAGGTGCATTATTGGCATATATACGCCACTCGGGCGGTGTAACAGCGACTGTTCAAATGTTAATGAATAAAGGTGTAGCAAAAACACCCCGTCAGGTTGGTTTAATGACCACTTTTACGGGCATGTTTATTTTTATTGAATCAAACCTCAGTGTGCTTACCTCAGGTATTTTATCTAGAGGTTTATTTGATAAGTTTGGTATGAGTCGTGCGAGACTTGCTTATATCATTGATAGTACAGCTGCACCAATTTGTATTTTAGTATTATTAAATGGCTGGGGAGCGTATGTATTAGCACTGCTCAGTGGTTATGAATTTAATGATTCTGCAGCTTCAGTTTTATGGGGCACAGTGATTTATAATTTCTATCCCCTTATAGCAATCGCACTTGTGTTGTTTACTGTACTTTCTGGCAAAGTCTATGGCCCTATGAAAGATAGTGAGATCAAAAGCGAAGTTAATGCGAAACACGAGCATGAATTTGAACCAACAAAAGCACGTTTTATGTTATTACCACTGGGTACTATGATATTTGGCATGATTGCTTTTATGTTCTATACGGGCGGTGGTGATTTAGCATCTGGAAGTGGTTCTAAGTCTATTTTGTGGGCTACAGCTATGGGCTGTTTTGTTGCTTATATTATGATGTTATTTACAAAAAAGTTTTCACACCAAAAGCTTGTTAAAATAGGCTTTTCAGGTATGTCGGAGTTATTACCTTTGGTCACAATTGTGCTTTTCTCTCTTGCTTTAGGCGCGAGTTTAAAAGAGCTGGGTACAGGTACTTTTATAGCAGGTATTGTAGGTGAATTTTTACCTGTATTTATGATACCTGTTGTTCTGTTTATTGCCGGTGCAATTATTGCTTTTACGACGGGCACATCATGGGGCACATTTGCAATATTAATACCGCTAGCTGTACCATTGATACACTCTTTAGGTTTACCGCCTTCATTGATTATTGCTGCCGTTTTAGGTGGTGGCATATTTGGTGATCATTGCTCTCCAATATCGGATACCACAGCTGTATCAGCAATTGCATCTGGATGTGATTTATTAGAGCATGTTAAAACTCAATTACCTTATGCATTATTTGGTGGTGCGATAACTTGTATCGCCTATATTATCGCTGGTTTATTAATGTAAAATAGTTAAAGTCAAAAAAAGGAGAAGCATTTGCTTCTCCTTTTTTGTTCTTATTCAATTTATAAAATGAATATTACTTCGATAATTTTAACTTTTGGCCTTTAGCGCCTTTACGTACACCAGAAATCTTCTTTCTGTTCATTATACGCGCTTCACCAGCCGCTTGTGAGCTTGCATTATTAGTACGACCACCACGTTTTAAATGGTTAGGTTTGTTATGCAAACGTTTAACTAATGCATCACGGTTACTCACTTCATAACCCGCAACATATATACGACGAATTTTAGTGCCGATTAATGTTTCAATTTCTTCAAGTGTTTGCTCTTCTTCACGACTAACAAAAGAGACCGCTTGTCCTGATTTACCTGCACGGCCAGTTCTACCGATACGATGAACATAATCTTCTGCCAACCAAGGTAAATCAATGTTGATTACACGCTCTAACCCTTCAATATCGATACCGCGAGCTGCCACTTCTGTTGCTATTAGTACGCGAATTTTACCTTCTTTAAATTCACGAAGAGCACGTCTTCTGTTACCTTGTGTTTTATCCCCGTGGCAAACGCTGGCTTTAATACCATCAAGGTTTAACTCTTTAACTAAGTCGTCTGCTGTTTCTTTAAAATTAACAAATACCAAAACTTGTTGCCAATTCTTTGTACCTATTAATTCCGATAATAGCTCTTGTTTTTTGCGTTGCTCTACTGGATATACAACATGTTGTACAGTGTCTGCAGTCGCATTGTCTTTTGATGCTTGTACAATTTTAGGGTTTTTAAGTACAGAAGCTGAAAACTTTTTCATAGCACTTGGATAAGTTGCAGAAAATAATAAAGTTTGACGTTCTGATTTAGACGCTTCCATTAATTTATTGATTTCAGTAATAAAACCCATATCTAACATACGATCAGCTTCATCTAGAACTAAAAACTCAACGTTTGAGATGCTTACATTACAAGAGTTAATGTGATCTATTAATCGACCTGGCGTTGCAACAATAACATCAACACCTTGTTTTAGCTTTTTAGCTTGAGTATTAATATCTACTCCACCAAAAACTGCCGCAACTTTAAGGTCCATAAACTGACCGTATTTCTCGAAGCTTTTTGCGATTTGTTCAGCTAATTCTCTTGTCGGTGCTAATACTAATACGCGTGCATTTGCTGTCATTCGTTCTTTAGGCGCATCAAATATTTTTTGTAAAATAGGTAATGCAAAAGCGGCTGTTTTACCTGTACCAGTTTGTGCATTTGCTAATACATCGTGTCCTTTTCGTACCAAAGGGATTGCCAGGCGTTGTATCGGTGTCAACTCTTGGTAACCACATTCTTCGACGGCACTTAGAATTTCAGGTGCAAAGCTAAAAGATTTAAAATTCATGCTATATTTCTCACTAATGGCACAGGTATAAAATTGGTCGCGCATTATACTCTAACAAACACCAAATGTCCTCTTGTTATTTATTTCAACTATTTACTTATTTTGCTTTGTTTGTTTTATTGCAGAATAAGTTCCCTTTATGGGTATTGTTGCGTTTTTAGATGATTAGTTTGTAACAAAAGATATTTATAAAAAATAGAATAGTTAATTTTAAACCTTCCTTTTTATTAATAATCAGATGCTTACATTGATACTGGTTTTTAGGATATCTCATGTTAATAATGATTCTCGTTCAAATTGTAATATTTATGTAATATAAGTTGAATCAATCCCTTATTTAAACTAGAGTGTGTTCCGCTTTCGATAGATCAAATAGTTATAATAATAAATTTCTTTAATACAATAGATTATAAAAACTTATGAATAAAACTTTACTTACTTCTGCCCTTCTTGGCATTTTCTTAAATACAGCTGTGGCTAACGACCTGTCATCCTCAGAACATACGGTTTCAACTAATGTTGGTATAACCAGTAATTATATATGGCGTGGTATTACGCAATCAGATAAAAAACCAGCGGTTTCTGCAGGTGCTGATTATAATCATCAATCTGGCTTTTATGCTGGAACTTGGTTTTCAACAGTTGATTTTGGTGATGAAACTGACTTTGAATATGATTTTTATTCAGGTTATACAACTGAAATTAATGGCGCTGATGTGGATTTTGGTTATATATATTACGGTTATCAAGGCGGTGAAGATAACCATTTCAGTGAAGCTTATATCAAAGTAAGCATTGATAGCCTGAGTTTAGGTGTTTCAACATTAGTTGATAGTCAATGGGGTGATAGTTTTACAGATTCTACCTATTTTGAAGGTAACTACACATTTGAATTAGCGAATGATTTATCTTTAGATTTACATGCGGGTTTTTATGATTTAAAAGATGCTAAAAATTATCGTGATTTTAGTATTGCCCTATCTCATATCAGTGGTTTAAGTCTAATGGTAACAACTGTAGATGGTAATGAAGCATTTGATGATGATTTAATATCTGTCTCATATAATCGCAGTTTTGATCTTTAAAAAATACATTCATAAATATAAAGCCGCTTAGTTCCCTAAGTGGTTTATTTTCAATTGCTAATGGAACAGTAATGAAACTTAAATCTAAATTAATATTTCAAGCTATATTTTTAGCACTAGTACCCGCACTTATAACTGCTTTAATCATTACATTAGAAGCAAATCAGGCCTCTTTTAATGCGCTAGAAACTAAAACTAAAGAAAGACTGGTCTCTTTACGAGAATTAAAAAAAACACAAATAGAATCGTATTTTGATACAATTAATTCTCAAATTATCAGTATGTCAAAAAACCCTGCAGTGATTGATGCTTCTAGCGATTTTATATCATCTTATAATCAAGAAAATATCGATTTTAATGCAACAACTACTAATAAAAGTAATCTTTCTCGATATTATCAGTCTGACTTTACGAAAACTTTTAATGAAAAAAATCCGAATTCAAAAATTAATGCTAATTCAAAATTATCACAGCTAAGTGACCGTAGTGTCCATTTTCAAAATAAATATATTTCTTCTAATCAATTTCCGCTAGGAAGTAAAGATCAATTAAACTCAGGTGGTAATACAGATTACGATACAACACACGAAAAATATCATGGTATGTTTCGTGATTTCTTAAATTTGTTTGGGTATTACGATATATTTATTGCGGATGCTAAAACCGGTAATATTGTTTACTCAGTATATAAAGAATTAGATTTTGCCACTTCATTAAAGCAAGGTCCTTACTCAAACTCTGGTATTGCAGATGCTTTTAGACAGTCAGTTGGTTCATTTGATGTAAATCACACCGCTTTAGTTGATTTTAAAAATTACTTTCCATCTTACAACTTCCCTGCTTCGTTTATATCATCACCTATTAAAAATGCGTTAGGTGAAACAATTGCTGTGCTTATTTACCAAATGCCAATTGATGGTATTAATAATACCATGACCAGTAAACAAAAATGGCAAGATGTCGGTCTAGGCTTATCTGGTGAAACTTACCTTGTCGGTCAAGACAAACTGCTTCGTAGTGAAAGCCGTTTTTTAATTGAAGATAAAACAAATTACATCAAAGCATTAAAACAATCATCACAACAGCCTAATACAAATAGAATAGAAACAAACGATTCGGCAATAGGTTTACAATTTGTTGATACTAGTGGTGTATCTCAAGCTTTACAGGGGATTGAAGGGGTTGATATATTCGCAGATTATAGAGATGTACCGGTATTATCTGCTTATACATCGATCAATTTTGGTCAATTAAAATGGGCTTTAATGGCTGAGATAGATGTTGATGAAGCGTTTTCGGATGCATATAAATTATCTGATGACTTATTTTTTTATTCCATTATATGCTTAATCGTTATAGCAATATTGAGTATTTTAATTGGCTTATATATTACTAAAGTACTTGTGTCACCCATCAACTTACTTGTTGATCGCATAACTGATATTTCAGAAGGTGAAGGTGATTTAACTGCATCTCTGTGTCTTGCACAACGTAAAGATGAAATTGGAGATGTAGGTAAAGCTTTTAATAAGTTTGTAGCACATATCAGAAATGTAATTATAGATATTGATAAACATGCGGGTCAACTAGCTTCAGCGTCAGAAGAGTTATCATGTGTAACAAAAGAAACGAATGAAGTTGTGACATTACAAAAAAGTAAAACAGATCAAGCATCTCAATCCATGGTCAATTTTAGTAGTAGCATTACTGAAATAGCAATGAATACAGAGCAAACTGCCACTTTAACGGATCGTGCAAATCAAGAGTCTATTAATGGTGCCCAAGTGGCGAGAGACTCTCAAGGTGCGATTAACAATTTGGTGGGCTCAGTTGAGCGTGCATCGACTGAATTAAAAGAGCTAGAAATACAAGTACAAGATATTAGTAGTATTCTAGGTGTGATTGATAGCATCGCAGACCAAACTAATTTACTTGCTTTAAATGCCGCGATAGAAGCCGCAAGAGCCGGCGAATCAGGACGCGGTTTTGCAGTTGTTGCAGATGAAGTCAGAATGTTAGCTGGTAAAACACAACAGTCAACGATTGAAATTCAAAATAAAATATCTGCACTTAAAGAATCATCAAATCGTTCAGTAAGTGCTATGAGTAGTGCATCTCAGCAAGCTATTGATGGAATTACTCTGGTAAAAGATACCACTAGCAGTCTGCATTTAGTGACAGATCTAGTATCAGATGTAAGCAACCAAAATGCTGAAAATGCAACGGTTGCCAGTAAACAAAATGCCAATGTAGAAGAGGTACATAATAATATTATTGAGATATCTCGTTATACAGAAAATACTGCTGGCGCATCATTACAAACTGCGCAAGCATCTGATGAATTGGCCAAATTAGCGATTAATATGTCAAGTATTGTTAGGAAGTTTAAGTACTAGTTATTATTAATTAACGAGATAAAAGCCTAGTCTTTTTAATAAAAACCCTGCAATGCTGCAGGGTTTTTTTCGTTATAGAGTTAGTGATGCTCTCTTCTATTTTTAACTTTATTGCTCTGATTTTTTCTCTTAATTTTGTGTTTATGTCTATTTTGATGGTTGTTTTTTCTTACGCTACTTTTTGTTGATTTATTGCTTTTAGTTTTATGAGTATTGTTTTTTGTCACTTTTATTTTTGATGATTTAAAGTGAGTGGTTTTATGTTTTCGATTGTTAATTTGTTTTACAACTTTTTGTTTGTTGTAATTTTGATTTTTAATTACTTTGGTATGTTTTGAGCTGGCTTTTGTTACCTTCTGATTATGGCGAGTATTGGCTTTAAAAGATGTTTTGTGTTTATTTACCAGCACATTTTTTTTATACGGTTTTTGTATGGCTAATTTTTTAACTATGTTATTTTGTGATACCACAGCTCGGTTGGTTTGATATTTTTGCTTTACTTTAACTGAACGGTAAGCAACATTGTGTCTATGTTTTGGGTTATGGTGCCAACGTTTAGGTTTTACTATTGTGATATTGTGATGATTCCTTGGGTATTTTTTCCTAATAATCACATGGCGATTATGCCAATGGAATGTGGTAAAAAAATGATTAAACGAAATATGTACCCTAGGTGACCAAGAAAATACATCTCGGTGGTAGTAATTATGATGACGTGCATACTGCCAATATACTGGCGGGTGATGTGACCAATGCCAATCTCCATACACTACACGAGTATCATAGTAAGGCACATATACCACTTCCCTTTGAATTGTTTTGATAATGATATTGTCATTCGTTTGGCTGATCTGAACATTACCCATTTGGGATAAATTACCAGCTTGCTTTGCTTTATGACGTAATATTTGAATGCTTGCTAATATGCTTTGCTCATCATTTAAAAATGCATCACCTAAGTTTTGTGTCCAATTTAAGTCTGTATTTAATTTTTCAATGATCTTAGGAAATGGGATCAGGGCTTTTATGCTGGGATCCCAAGTTTGACTCTCTAATGTTGGGCGTGAATATTCACTCTCTTGCTGCCATCTGTGTGCTTGCACTATTTCAAGAGGATAGGTTGATGCAATCAAGATATGTGTTAATAAACTATCGGGATATAGCGCGATTGGCGCGAGCATTTGAGCCAGTTCTGCTTCAGTGAATTCATATTCTTCGTTTGAATAACTCGATAAAGACGTTACAGCAATTAAAATATATATGGTAAATCTAATTATTATATTTTTCATTTCAGCTTACTCTTTTGGTATTTATTACCTTATTAAAGAGCAAGTAAACTGAATCTAATATGAATCGCGCTTTAGGGTTACAATTTAGTTGGGTACAACCTATGACCAGAAAAAAAATGCCTTTTAGATGAAGGCATTTTTTATATGACTTTTGCGCTAGTTAGCAAATAATGAAATCATCATCAGACATAACATTAAGTGTAGTTCCCACTAAATCTGAAGAGTTGATATCAGACATTAATGCTAAGCCTGTTTCTCTTTGTTCAAGTGTTAGCGGCAAATATGGCAATCTAAATACTGGATTAGCAGCTGATGTCATTGCTAATGCTGTATTGATCGCAATTGGATTAGGCTCACAAAATAACCAGTTCATTAAAGGTATTAATTGTTTATTTAGCACATCATCTTGCTTATCCATTAATTGTCGCATTAATGCTGGTGATAAATTAGAAGTCACTGAAATAACACCGTGAGAGTTAAATAAATGGCGACCATCGTGACATTCATCATCATTACCTGACCAACATGCAATGCCTTTACTTTCATAGGCAGCAATGCGTTCATTACCGGCACATTCTTTTACGCCGATAAAGTTTTCATGTTTGGCTAGTGGTTCAATGATTTCAGGTGTTAAATCTTGGCCTGTACGCCCTGGTACGTTGTAAACAAAAGCAGGACCTAATGCTAATAGTCTCTCAAAGTGCTCTTTAACACCGCGAACTGATGTGCGTCCATAATAAGGGTTTATTTGAAGAGATGCATGCATGCCTGTCGCAAACCCATATTCTGTGGCTTTTATGGCTTCTCTTGTATTATTACTACCTGTATTACCGATAATAATCAGTTTATCCGAAAATAAAGTAACGGTATGGGCGATTAGCATAAGATGCTCTTCCCAATTCATTAATTGACCTTCACCTGTTGTACCGCCAACAACAATACCTTCTACGCCATTGTCTATTTGAGCATTAACTAATGCGTCGTAAGTTTTAAGGTCAATATCTCCGTTGCTTAAATACGGTGTTTTGATCGCTGTGATAAGACTTGCTTGTTTGATTTGTTCTATAGAGCGCATTAGCATAATTTGATTATTTAAAATTTTCCTATTTGTACCATATTTTTCGCAAAATTAGCATCTTTGAAGCCAGTTTTTTCAGCTTTTTTTG
Source organism: Pseudoalteromonas sp. C2R02 (assembly GCF_018860845.1). Lineage (NCBI taxonomy): Bacteria > Pseudomonadati > Pseudomonadota > Gammaproteobacteria > Alteromonadales > Pseudoalteromonadaceae > Pseudoalteromonas > Pseudoalteromonas sp. C2R02. The sequence goes on from NZ_JAHKQC010000034.1 coordinate 418,763, forward strand.
TTACTGATTATACTAAGTGATAAATATCTGCTTGAAATAAATGCTGATATCTTGCATTATACAACCACTGTATAAATCAACAGTATTAACCTAATGAGCTTATTTGAATATTTATCTTCACATTTTTACGATCAAAACCAGGTTTTAGAGTCGTGCTCTATTGATATTGAGCAATTAACTAGACTCCAAGAACTGGGTATATTCCCCAAACCAGCGTATCGATTAAATAGTCAAATCGAGTGTAGCTCTTATTATGGTTTACATGAATGTAAAGAGTATTGGGATTTTTACGCTAGAGGCTGTGATAAATGGGCTAAATTAATTAATAGTATTGAGGATTGCACGCCATCACAAGCATTTGAGTTATTTTTTAATAAGTATTGTACGCATTTATCTTATTTACAAAATCTAGGCTTTTATTGTGAAGATGAAACCTTTACTGATCAGCTTCAAGAACATGTTCAGAGTCAATGGCAGCATTTTATCAATGGCAAGTTTAGTTTAACGACACAAAACGGCTATATAGAAGAAATTGTTGAAGCTGAGGTTGGCATGATGGTTATTATGAATATAACACATTGCCATAGTGTTGATGAGCTCACTGATGAAAATAAAAATGAGGTCAGACAAGCAATAAAGTATTTAAATAAATCATTGAGTAATTTTGCGCCACATGAACGAGCACAAAGTTATCGAGCAAGGTTTATAGATAAAACTATTGCTCAGTACGATTTATCTAATTAAGGCGTTAATGACCTTGTTCGTAACGACCTCGAGCAATTTCAAAGGCTTTTAAAATTTGGCGGTCAACATCAGAGAGGCCGTCTAACCAAGTATCAGCAATATCATCATCATCGTTTTCACTGATAGATTGATATTGAGCAAGTAATGAGATCACTTGGGTCAAATTTAAATTTTGTTTTTCTAATTCTTCAAAAATATCAAGTTTAACATCATGAGACTCAATGGCTGTTAAACATTCACGGCTTAATTCGGTATTCATATCTGCTCACTTATAACAAACCTTCTACTATTTGTTATACCAGTGTTTTATGAATATTCCAGTATATTTATCAATATTATGTTTGTTTGCTGATAAAGTGAGCGTAGTGATTAATTTGTATCATATTTTGATGGTTTAAAACTAAATTTCTAACCAAAAATCAATTTCCAAACACTCGGTGGCTTATGGTGCTCATGATATTCTTTTCTTAAGTTATCCACCTTCATTAGTGTTTCTTTTGCTTGCTTAAACTTCCCATCAGAATTTAGCTTTTGAGATAACTCTATTTGTTTAATTACTTTGTTTAAACCTTCTATAGAGATGGATTTTTTACCATCTGGAAATTTAGCGGTTTTACTTAATTTAACAAGCTTAGTCAGTTTTAATAATTGTTCAGTTAATACCTCTTGATTTGGGGCTTTAACTGCTTTTTTAAATTGTAATCCCATATTTTTCATATTTGCTTCGAGATCAAATGGTTTTACCTCAGGTTTTGCCAATGCAAGAGTGCTAAATAAACAGAGAAGTAAAAATATGGTTTTCATTTGATAGCCTAAAGTGTGATTTCTCCGAGAGTATAACATTTGGGCATACATTTTGAATGACTATTTTGTAAGGGGCTTTACAGAAAGTAAAAAAACTAATTACTATTATTTTGTGGTGATCCCTTCAATATTTATAATACCAGAACGATTTAAAGTTACTTTATACCTTTGTAACTCTTGCTTATTGTCTTTATTAGTTTGCACCATAACTAAATTAATTTGATATCTGCGTTCAACGGCTTGCTTGCTGATCTTGTTACCCTCAAAGTTATATAATTTACCATCTCCTTTTTTTAAATATCTTACAAATGGCGCTAAGCTAAATAATATTTGCTCTTGGATCTCGTCATAACCGGGCATAAAGTCTTTTACAAGTACTTTGGTATCGCTTCTGAAGTGCAACAATTGAGCATCTTGTTTGTTTTGTTGTCGACGGCTTTGAAAAAGTTTATTTACTTGTTCCGGTAAATCTGTTTTTGAAATATATTCTAACCAAATGGTTTGCACGGCAATTTTGGTTTTTGTTGCACTATTAGTGAAGATATTCTGCCATTTGGGTCTGCCTTTTTTCAAATAATTCCAAATGAGTGTTGTGATATCATCTTTAAATATTTCACGTAAGCCATAAATAAACCCAAGAAAAGAGACTAATAACAATGTGATTTCAGTAAATGTTGTACGGGCACGTAATATCAACATCATCACAAAAGCCATAATAACTGCTGTTACTAAGCCGCGAACAACTTTTTTATAGTTAATGTTTAATTTTCTATTTTCTTTTTTAAATACAACGCCATATTCAATTAACCTTTGCAATAAACGCATTTTATTGGAGATCCGATTGGGATCATCAATTGTTGTTGCCGAATTATATTGATTGGTGGTGCGATATTCATTTTCGTTTCGACAAACTTCAAATAGCTTTTCTCTGACTTCTGCATGTTCACTGCTTTTTGGACCATTGCTGAGTAATTTTAAAAATGATTGCTCAACATTCCAACTTAAATAGTTATCTGCATTTTCAAAAAATGAACTTAGCTTTTTATCTGGAGGAGTATAACGACGTAGCTTCTTAAGTAATGAAGTAATTTGTTCTACAATTTCATCGGCTTTAGCATAAAACTCATCAGCATCTTTTATTAATAAGGTTTGCTTAATATCTGTTTTTAAGGCAATTCTTATTTGATATGAAAATAAGTTTAGGTTTACACGATAATCTGTTTGCTCACCTTTTTGTTTTGCAATAAAACGGCTTCGTACTAATGGTAAATGTAGTTGGTCAGAATAATAAGCGCTTCGGGTATTGATACTGCTATGAAAAAAATTTTCTTCAGATAAAGTATGTGGGTTGATCCCCATTTCAACTGGAATTGAAAAGTAAAGGTCTAGCCTTTGATGTGCTTGTGGTAATAATTGATGACTAATAGCAAAAGAAAGATTTTCTTCTTGATTTAAAGATGTTTTATTCACTCGTGTATATACCTCAGTCAAAAGACTAATATCTTATGAATTTCAATATTAGTCTAGCTTATCAATGAGTTATTATAAAGTTTTTAATTACACTGAATAAAACGTTTTAAATCATCTACAGCAGGCGCAAACCAATATGAGCCAGTTTTAGCACTAGAAAATTCAATTAATTTATCGTGGATACCATCTTCAGTTAAACCATACATGCTATTTAACTGGCTGGTGAACCTTTGCATTTCACAAGCAAAAGATAAGAAATACAAACCGTTTTGGCTAGTATTACCAAAAGGCGCACTGCGGCGATACATTTTCATTGCCTGACCATCTACTTTCACATCTGTGCGACTAACATGTGAATTTATTGGCATGTCTTCGCCTTCAAGTTCAATTGAGTCTATTTTAGTACGCCCTACTGTTTGCTCTTGTTCAGGTATTGGTATTTTATTGAACTCAGCTAAGTTATGACACCACTTCTGAGTAAGCATGTAGCTACCGCTGGCATACTTTTCGCCTTGAGGGATCAAGGCGACTTGATGTTGCTCTGCAAGTTTTGGATTGGCAGAACCATCTACAAAGCCAATTAAATCTCTATCGTCGTGATATGTAAAACCGCGTAAATCGAGCTCAGCTGTGGCGATTGATTTCATTGCATTATGAATTGACATCATAGCATCAAAGTTTTTTCCGATATTATTACTGTGGATCCAAAATAACACATCTCTTTGTGTGCCTTCAGCTGTGAAATTTTTAACGCCATTAATGGTTTTAAACTCGTTTAGTTCTAAGATGCTTGTTTGTGTTTCAAGCTTATTAAGCAAAGATTTACCGAAGGCAATCACCAGATTGACATTGTTTTGGTTATCGAGTGCTTTTGTAAGCTGTTGCTTGATTTCATTTAACGGTAAGTTGTGATCTACTTGATATTCAAGAAAATAGAATTGGTTACTTGTTTCTACAAATATGCCAGGTTGAGGAGAAGACATATAAGGCCCCTGTCAAAAATTAACAAAATAAGATAACAGGATATATGATTATTGGTATTAATACAGGCTTGTGCGTTGTAATACACTTAATTTATTTATATATACGAGTCGGTAATAAAAAAGCCTTGTTAATCCATTAACAAGGCTCCACGCTAGTTTACTTGTTCAACAATTTAAAATAAAAACGTCACTGGGTTAAAGTGACGTTTTGTTACAATGTTGATTTGGGGGGATTATGCAATTTTTCTTTCTACTTCATTGGTATCTGTACTTAATAAATTCATATCAAAATCAAACTCGTCTACACGAATTGCAAGTTCACGTTTAGTATTATAATCAAGTAGCTTTTTAAGTTCATCGGCTGTAATGACATTTGCAGTAAAAGCATTGCCTAAAGTATCAGGAAATCTCACACCTGATTTAAATACTTTGGCACGTAAACCTTTTTTAACTTTAGCTAATAAATCTAAACATTCTAATTTCGCTTTATATGCATTCTCATTAATTTCATGACCGCTACCAGGTGTTACTTTTACTAAATGTGTTAGTTGCTTTTTAATTTGTGTATCTAGCTGTGCTTGTTTTGCAAGTTCACGTACTAAATCATCACTAATTTTAGGCATTTTTTCATTGTAAGTTAGTGTTAATAATTTCATCAAATGTTTAGTGGCTGTTGATGGGAAGTTATCTAAGAACTTAAACAATGCTTGCTCTGCCTGTAATAAAGACCAACGTGTCGCATAGTGGAAATAAGCTTTTGCTTGCTCTTTATCTTCAGTTGCTACTTTTTGTTCGTAGTATCTAATTGATGCCATAGCAGCATATAAGTAGCTCATAACGTCACCTAAGCGGGCAGATAACATTTCAGCTTGCTTTAATTTGCCACCAAGTACTAATAATGAAAAATCTGCGTATACAGCAAGTTTAGAAGCGAGTTTGTTTATCGCTTTTTCGTAAGGGCGTACTTCAGCTAAACTTGAGTTTGCACTTGCCATAAATGGCATTAAACCTAAACTGAAAGCACGTAAGCTATTAGATACACTATAACCAACAGTACTTAATAAGATTTTGTTAAACTTTTTATCTGAACCATTTTCGTCACTATGAATTGTTTCTACCATATTTTGTAAATATGGGTGACAACGCATCACACCTTGACCAAATATCATTAAGTTACGGGTTAAAATGTTTGCACCTTCTACTGTAATACCTATCGGCTGTGCAATATAACCTTGTGCTAAGGTATTTTGTGGACCACATTGAATTGCTTTACCTGCTTGAATATCCATAGCTGAGTTCAATACATCACGGCCAATTTCAGTCATATGGTATTTTGCAATTGCAGTAACAATAGCCGGTTTTAGACCCATACCTAAACCTTCAGTTGTTAATACACGCATAGACTCTTGTAAGAATGCTTTACCTGCAATATCAGCTAGTTTTTCTTGGATACCTTCAAATTGACCGATTGATAAGCCAAACTGTTCTCGAACTGCACAGTATTCAGCAGCACTTTTAAAAGACACCTGAGCTGTTGATGCACCCATTGCTGGTAATGAAATACCACGACCTGCACCTAAACAACTTACAAGCATTTTCCAGCCATTACCTATATTCTTTTGACCACCAATAATAAACTCCATTGGGATAAATACTTTATCACCACGAGTCGTACCATTATAAAAGTTTACGCCCATAGGTTTATGGCGATTACCTAATTCAACACCTTTATGATCATGTGGGATCAAGGCACAGGTAATACCGAGGTTTTGATCGGCACTTAATAAATTTTGTGGATCTTTAACTTTAAAGGCTAAACCTAATACTGTCGCGATAGGCGCTAAAGTAATATAGCGTTTATCCCATGTCACTTCTAAACCTAAAACTTGCTCACCTTTGTATTCACCCATAGTGACGATTCCTTCATCAGGTATACCGCCAGCATCAGAGCCCGCTTCTGGGCTTGTAAGTGCAAAACAAGGGATATCTGTACCATCAGCTAATCGAGGTAACCAAAATGCACGTTGCTCATCGGTACCGTAATGCATTAGTAGTTCGCCTGGACCTAGTGAATTAGGAACCATCACAGTTACTGCAACACCTGAACTTTTAGTAGAGATAGTGCCTACAATTGTTGAATTTGCATAAGGGCTAAATTCACGACCACCATATGCTTTAGGAATAATAAGAGAAAAGAAGCGCTCTTTTTTAAGGAAGTTTAATATTTTTTCTGGAAGATGAATGCTATTTTGGATTTCAAAATCATCAATCATGTCTATTAGTTCTGCTACAGGACCGTCTAAAAAAGCTTGTTCTTCATCGGTTAACTTTGCAACTGGAATTGATCTTAGGCCATTAAAATCAGGTTTACCTTGATAAATACCAGTTTCTAACCATACATCACCGGCATCCAATGCTTCTTGTTCTGTTGTTGAAATTGTAGGTAATACTTTTCTTAATGTTGTTCTAAGGCTCATAATCGACTCATCTGACCAGTTTAATTATCCCTATTACGTCATAAAAATCCGTTTAGATCAATTACTCTATTCGTTTTTTTAACAAAAAATTATCATTTTAGATTTTTTTATTTATATAACCGAGTAAATTCAACAGGTTAGAGTTTTTATACTAAATTAAGAGGTTGAAATTAATTATTTCTATTATGGTTAAGGGGTCTTAAATATTATTTTTCACTGGTTAATTATTGATTTATATACACAAAAGTGACTTGTTAACTTCACCAAATTGACTTTTCCTTGTAATGCACTTGTCATTAAATTTATTAAAAATAGCCGCAAATTTAAAAACAAACTTTTATTGTTGACTGTTTTGCTGCTAGCAAAATATTTTTTATAAAGTTAGCTCGTTACTTTTAACTATGAAGCATGATTCATTTAATGATTAATAATGGAGTTATAAATGATTTTTTCTAAATCATCTAATCTAGTTGCTACTGCAGTATCTTTGGCGCTGTGTAGTTCAGCGTCTGCACAAGAATTAAATAATAAAGATGATAAAGTCATAGAACAAATCTCAGTTGTTGGAAAGCGGGTTTCTCATGCAAATAACGTGGTTAAGCTTGATGAAATTGAACGCCAATCACCTAATAACAGTGTTTTAGCGGCCATAAAAAGTATACCTGGTGTCATTATTAGTGAAGGTGACGCTTTTGGCGGTGATGATTGGTCAACGACTATCAGTATGCGTGGATTTTCGACTAATCTTAATGAACAACAATTAGGCATGACAATTGATGGTGTGCCTAATGGTGGCTCAGGATATGGCGGTGGCGCTAAAGCTAATCGTTATATTGACAGTGAAAATATGGCAAGCGTTGAAGTAGCGCAAGGTACTTCTGATATTTCATCTGCATCACTAGAGGCTTTAGGTGGAAATTTAAACTTTATAACAAAGCGCTTAAGTGAAGAGCAAATGACAACTTTTGCTTATACAAATGCCGATCATGATGCAACGCGATATTTTGTTCGTCATGAAACTGGTGAAATTGCACCAGACACTTATGCCATGTTTAGCTATTCTCAAACAAGTAATAAGCGTTGGATAGACGAAGGTTCAAACGCGGGAGCTGAACGTCAACACTTTGAAGCAAAACTTGAGTCTTGGGTTGGTGACTTAGCAATTACTGCACGCTTTTCTTATGATGATACTGAAGAAGATAATTATAATGGTGTTTCAATAGAGCAATTTAATGGAAATCCTGATTCAGATCGACTCACTGGTGATTGGACTGGTACACCTTATTACGATCAAAACTTTGCTGAAGGTTGGTCTACTTTACGTGAAAATAGTTTAGCGTATGTAAAATTAGATTATGAAATTTCAGATAATTCTTCTATCCAATTTACACCTTATTATCATGTAAACAAGGGTCGTGGTGATTGGATGCCTCCGTATATGAATGCCGCCGTTGATGCTGAAGGCAATATTGTTGATGAAGATGTTGAAGACGGAAGCACCATTAAATATGGTTTTACCGACCCAGATGGCAATCCATTACAACCAGATGAAAATTGTATGGCAGAATATGGCGGCGATCCTATGTTACACCCTGATTGTTATCAAGATGATGCGGTTGCTGTCATGTCATATCGTCATACCCATTATCAGAAAAACAGATATGGTTTTACAACGAACTATAATTTAGAACTTGATCAGCATAATTTAAAAACTGGATTTTGGTATGAAAATTCAGATAGAAGTGAGCAAAGAGATTGGCATGAAATAATCGATGCTAGTCAAGGGCCTTCTTACGATGAAGCCGCTTATAGAACGCAATATGATAGAAGTTACACAACCAAAACATTTAGATGGTATTTGCAAGATAATATCAATTTTGATGCGTTAACACTTAATGCAGGGGTACAGCAATATTTAGTTGATATTAATCGGGTCGATAATTTTATTGATAAAGAAACCGGTAAAATTAATAGTGATTCAGACTTATTAGCAAGTTTAGGTGCAGTTTATGATATTTCAGATTCATTAGAGATATTTACAGGCTTTAGCCAAAACTTTTCAGCGATAAAAGATGAAATCTTAGAATCAGGACTTGCTGATTTATCCGAAATTGCGCCTGAAACAGCTGATAATATAGATTTAGGGTTACGTTACCAAACACAAGACTTAAACCTATCACTGACTGCCTACACAATTAATTTTGATAATCGTATTACTTTTATTTCTGCTAATACACCGGGGGCACCTGATTATGATGGTGAAAATGGCACTTATCGAAATGACGGTGGCATTGAATCACAAGGGGTTGAATTAAGCGCAACTTATCATGTGTCATCAAACTGGTCTATTTTAGGTTCATATACAAATAATCGCTCTGAATATGCAAGCACCGAAATATCAGAAGCGGATGGCACTGCGGGTAATAAAGTCGCAGGTGCTGCAGAAGATGTTTTATCTTTATCAGCTAATTACTTTAACGGGGATTTACGTTTTGGCACTAGCATGAAATACACATCAGACAGGTTTGGTGATAAAGACAATACTGACGTATTAGAAAGCGCAACCATAGTTGATTTTAATTTAGGATATGCCATTCCAATCGGCGCAGGTAGCATTAGCGCGATGGATGTATCTTTTGTCGTAAGCAATGTATTTGATAAAGACTATTTAGCAGGTGGTATCGAAGGTTCTTACTTTATCGGTGCACCGCGTACCGCGAGTTTAACATTCACAGCTAATTTTTAATTAACTTTTAATGGTTAATGAGCAGGCTTATGCATTGCTCTATTTTTAAGGTTTTAAATATGTTTAAAAAATTATTGTGCCTTAGTGCATTGTGTGTGAGTTTTGTAACGAATGCTGCTGACAATGTTGTCTTAGTGACAATTGATGGTTTACGTTGGCAAGAAGTGTTCAATGGTGCGCAACTTAGCATGATTAAAAATGAAAAATTTGTATCTAACCCATCGAAGCTAGAGCGAGATTTTTGGCATCAAGATATCGCTGTTAGAAGAGAAAAACTAATGCCATTCTTTTGGCAAAGTATTGTTACACAGGGCGCTGTTATTGGTGATAGGAATAAAAATTCTAATATGTCAGTGGCAAATGAATGGTACTTTTCATATCCCGGTTATAGCGAAATTTTAACTGGTTTTGCAGACCCAAAAATTGATAGTAATAAAAAATTTAATAACCCAAATATTACATTTCTTGAATGGCTCAATGCACAAAAAGAGTATAAAAATAAAGTTGCCTCTTTTGCGAGTTGGGATGTATTTCCATACATCATCAATACCGATAGAAGTAAATTGACAGTGAATGCTGGTTTTGCCAAATCTAGTGAAACTGATAACTACAGTCAATTATTAAATACCTTGCAAGATGAGATCCCAAGTCCTTGGCATAATGTGCGACTTGATTCTTTTACATATAGATTTGCAAAACATAATTTACTTAAAAACAAACCAAAAATGACCTATATCGCACTGGGAGAAACTGATGATTTTGCTCATGATGGGCATTACGATCAATACCTCTATGCAGCTAAACGTACGGATCAATATTTGGCAGATTTATGGCAAACTATTCAGTCAACACCAGAATATAAAAACAATACAGTGATGCTAATCGTTACTGATCATGGCCGTGGTGCAACAGCTGATGATTGGCAGCATCATGCATCAGAGCAAGCAACTACGGGTTATTTAAAAAGTTTAAAGGATTTTAAAAAAGGCATTATAGGTTCGGAACAAATTTGGCTTGCAGCTATTGGCCCTGATATAACCCCCTCAGGTATTACGCCAACCCCTTATGAAGTGAAGCAAGATCAGGTTGCAGCAACTGTTTTAACCATATTAGGGCAAGATGCAAAGCAGTTTAGCGCTGTCGCAGGAAAACCTATTAACTTTATTCTTAAAAAATATCAGCAACATGCAAGTTTGTAGAGACTTATAATGAAAAAAATTGTATCACTGTCAATTGTACTCTCTTTATTGGCATTACCCAATTTAGCGTTATCGCAAGAGCAAAAAATCATATTTGCCTCTTGCGGTAATCAAACTAAACCTATGCCTATTTTAGATGCGATTAATAAAGAACAAGCCGATCTGTTTATATTCCTTGGTGATAATGTTTATGGCGATACAGAAGATATGGACTTACTTGCTGATAAATATAAACAACTTGGAAGCATTCCTGGCATAAAAACCCTGAAAGAAAATACCGAAGTAATTGCTATATGGGATGATCATGATTATGGCGAAAATGATGCGGGCATTGAATATGCGAAAAAAGAAGAGAGCCGTCAAATCATGCTCGACTTCTTTAACGAAGACAAAAACTCAATAAGGAGAACACGGTCTGATGGCATATACACTTCATATATGTATGGTGAAGCAGAGCAAAAAGTTCAGGTAATATTACCAGATTTACGTTGGAATCGCTCTAAACTCGCAGCGTTATCAAAAAGTGAGTATCAAAATATACGAAAACCTTTAAATATGGGTCCGTATAAAATTCATAAAGATAGCAAAGCTTCTATGTTAGGTGAGTCTCAATGGGATTGGTTAGAAATACAGTTACAAAAACCATCAAAGATTAAAATCATCGGGTCTAGCCTTCAATTATTACCTGAATTTACAGGGTGGGAATCTTGGGCTAACTACCCTGAAGATCGTGCGCGTTTAATGGATTTAATTCAGCAATATCAGGTGAATGGCATTATTATCGTTAGTGGAGATACACATTGGGGGGAGGTATCTAAAGTTGATAATTTAATAGACTACCCCTTGTGGGAAATAACAAGTTCTGGTCTCACTGAAAAATGGAAGCACGTTAGCCCTAACAGTCATAGAGTTGGAAATTTTACAAATCAGGTTAATTACGGTGAGATTTTAATTGATTGGCATAAAAAAGATCCTAGTATTTCATTTGGTTTAAAAGATATTGGTGGCAAAGTAACTCACAGGCATCAAGTTATGCTATCTGAGATCAGTCCATATAAAATCTAAATTTAATTTTAACCAAATAAATCAACCATCTAGGTTGTTATTACTAAATAAAAGATCTAAATCTTTTTGGTTTGGATCTTTTATTTTTTAAAGGCTAATTAATGCAAAATAAAAAGATCTTTTGTAGAATTTAATCAAAAATATAATTATTAGTTATATGCTTTCAAAGTTAATAAGCACCCGCTCACACTACGTGCACTATATTTCTTACCAAAAATGTATATAAATACACCTATCGGTGTGAAATTTATACAGGGATTCCGTTTTTGTTGGTAATTAAGTTGATTGGGATAGCTTAAATAAACATGCTAAATTACTTTTTATGGTTCCAAGATATTTAGCACGGTGTTTAATTATGATAGAACATGAAAATTATATTCAAGAATTGAAAACTCAGCTAGCTAAAGTGAGCTCGCCTTTAAAAGCAAAAGCGACCAAACGTTACTTCCCTAGTGGGATCCATTGTATTGGGGCTAATGCATCTGATATAAAATCTGTCATTGCTGACTTTCATTTTAAGCACAACGGACTTAGTCCACATGAAGTACTTTCACTATCAGAGCGCCTATTAACTAAAGCAGAATATACTGAAGAAGTTATGCTGGCTTTTGGTTTAATAAATAAATTTGTTAAAAAATATTATAATGATGATTTACTGTTTCGTTTTGAGTTTTGGTTAGAAAATTATGCATCTAATTGGTCTTTAGTAGATGATTTATGTATTAAAACCATTTATCAGTTTTTACTTACTCGACCGCATTTAATTGAGCAAACCCAACATTGGATATATTCAGAAGTATCTTGGTGTCGCCGTGCGAGCAATGTTGTTTGGGTTAAGTTTATTAACAGAAAAATAGGAAAATCAACATACTGTTTAGATAAAAGGTTAATTTTTAAAAACTGTGACACCTTACTTAATGACCCTGATGAGTATGTGCAAAAAAGCATAGGTTGGTTATTAAAAGTGACATCCCTACATCATGAAAAAGATGTGGCAACCTATATTGAGAGTAATTATAAAATAATGACACGTGCTACGATCCGTTATGCAATTGAAAAAATGCCTGCCGACACTCGAAAAAGGCTTTTATTATTATCCTAATTAGTTCGTTACGCGTTTACGTCATAATTTAATGCATATAACTTAAGTGCAATTGATTCTCAATTAGATTAAAGTCCATTTTTTAATCTAAGGATATTTTAGTGAGTTTATTTATTTTATGGGGAGCAGTATTTTTTACCCTTGCCCTTGTATTTTATTCCGTTGGTATTTGGAATGACTATTGCCATAAACAATTAAAAAAATGGCATATTACAATGTTTGGCTTAGGTGTCTTAACAGATACACTTGGTACGCTATTAATGTATTTGCATGTTGGCTATTTAATATTCACTGCTCACTCGATTTCAGGTTTTCTTGGGCTTTTCTTAATGATGTCTCACTTTTGCTGGGCATTTCTAGCTATACGTAATAACGATCTTCAATTATTAAATAACTTTCACCGATTTAGCATTTTAGTGTGGTCTTTTTGGATGATTTCGTATATTTCAGGCTTATATTTAGGCATTAATGGTTTAGGATAATGTTTGAAAAATATTAATAAGTTTTAGTTTCAATTTTTCAAGTATCAACTGTAAAATACACCTAATTAAAACTTTAGCTGCAGTAGTTGCAGTGAGATACAAATTAAGAGTATAAAAAATGAGTAGCGAACTAGACATAATTGATAATTTGGTTGAATTAGAACGTTTTTTACTATCAGTTGAAGATGGTAGCTTGGGTCTAAACGGTGTTGAAGGTGTTGGTTTAGCAACTAATAACGCTGATGGACGACATTTTGTTGCTGTATTTGATAAAAGCCAGAAACTTCTTTTTTCCAAATGGGTGACTAAAGAAGTATTTGAATCAGGAAAAGATATGGTACGTAATGGTGTAAAACCAAAGCATTAAAGTTTTTAGGTTATTCCTTCGGTTCAATTTCCACAAGTGAATTGGTACTTATTACACCTTGATAAGTACCCTTTTAATTATTTGCTCCTCTCAAAATCCAACTTCATTCTTGCAAGTAGATTTACTTACAAAAATTAAATAAACTTCATATTATAAATTACGTACGATAAGTTCATTTCATCTCGTAGTTGTCATGCACAATTAGTCACGAATTTGATATACAATAGCATTCAGTATGGGTTTAAGGCTATATTTACAATGTGGTTAAGAACAAAATTTCTAACCAAAAAAACAACAGTTTGAAAGCCTTCTATCAAGAAAATGGCATAGATTTAAATTAAACTCTACTGGCTGCTCTAAGTTGATAGATAAACAATATTAATCCCTGATTGTAACTTTTTATTTTCTATAATTTTTCAATAAAACAGATAAATAGATTTATTATAAGACTAATTTTCAAGTACTTGCTTTCATATATTGGAAATCCTATATGGGCAATTTATACATATTGAATATGCCTATTTAACCAAAATAAATGGCTGATGGATTTGTTATCCAAATATTCACACCATTGATGAGTATATCAAAATAGAAATAAAAGGAAGTACGATGAAAAAATACTTGTTCCCACTATTAATTACAACAACACTAATCGCACCAAATCTTTTAGCTGGGACCTTTACTGATAATATTAAACTTGCGATGGTTTCAGAAACTCGTACAGATAAAGAAAAAAACAGAGACCGTAATAGAAAGCCAGCTGAAACACTTGAGTTTTTTGGCATTAAAGAAGATATGAAAGTGCTAGAAATTATTCCTGGAGGTGGCTGGTATACAAAACTATTAGCGCCCGCTTTAAGAGATAAAGGGCAATTTTATTTAAGTCTTGGCACTAAACGCTTGAGCGATAGTTTATTGACTAAAAAACCTTTTGATAAAGTCAAAGCGATTGGCCCTGTTGATTACAAGCTAGAAAATCTTGATTTTAATGTTAGTGATTTAGACGCGGTTTTAACCTTCCGTAATTACCATAACTTTGATGAAAAAGAACGTTCAAGTATTAATAAAGCCGCGTTTGCAGCCTTAAAACCTGGTGGGGTTTATGGTGTTGTTGATCATACTCGCAGACACATGCAAAAAAAGAATGATGAAAATGGCAGACGTTTTGATCCTGTACTGGCAATTAAAGAAATTCAGCAAGCGGGTTTCACTTTGGTTGATTATTCAAATTTACACTATAAATCGGATGATGAATTACGTTTCGAAGTGGGTCGTAAAACTGTACGCGGCAATTCAGATCGTTTTACTTTACTGTTTAAAAAACCAGAATAAGCACTTATTAATTAATGAATAGCTGTTTAATCTTATAAATTAAACAGCTATTAAACTAAATCATAAAAGTTAGCTTGTAATAATAGCGATAGGTCATTTGCAGCTAAAGACACTTCGAGACCACGACGCCCAGCACTAATAAAAATTTGCTGATAATTTAATGCAGTTTCATTGATAAAAGTTGGTAAACGTTTTTTTTGACCTAATGGGCTAACGCCACCTAGTATATACCCAGTGCTGGCTTGAACTTTTATTTTATCAGCCATAACCACTTTTTTAACTTTACATGCTTTAGCTAATTTTTTTAGATTAACCTGATTATCGACTGGTACGATAGCAACGATTAATTTTTTTTGATCAGTTTCAAGCACGATTGTTTTAAAAACTTGTTGCTGTTCTATCCCTAGCTTTTGTGCTGCTTCAATACCAAATGATGCCGCATCTGATTCGTGTTGGTATTGGTGAACATCAAATGATACTTTTTTCTTTTTTAAAAATACAATTGCTGGTGTCATAACTTAATTCTTAATCTAATTTTTGCCATACTTCTTTGATATATACATTGGATTCTTGTCCTTGTGTTGTCCAAATATCTCCATTAATGACAAAATCAAACTTTAAGGTTTTGCCAATCAGATGCTTACCAGAACTTTTGAGTGGTTTTTCTATGATAGTACCCGTAAGCGTATGACTGTCATATTTAAGTGTATAGCTTCCTTCAATAAAACCTTTATATTCACCCATTCCCATATTAATAGCTGAAAAATTATTATCTGAATGGGTTCTGAGAGCTTTAAATTTACTGTTATCCACTTTAGTTACTTTGCCATCTTCAGCCGTGTATTCACCGGATATAAAATACCAAGTCCCTAATAGTGGGTTTTGTTCAGTGTGTGCGAATACATGTGAGCACAATAATAAGGTTGATAGTAGAATAAAACGTATCATTTGAATATTCCTTTATTAAATTTAACATTGATAATAAAGGAATATTTTGAGAATCGCAGTTGAAAAATCTTAATGTTATAAATAAATGATCTCATCGCTGAGTTCGTTAAGTTCTTGCTCAATATGCGAGACATATATAATAGGAAGATTAAACTCAGTTTTTATTTGATTAAAATATTTCAATAAATCATTTTTTTGCGCTAAATCTAAACCACTTAAAGGTTCATCCATCAATAATAATTTAGGCGAGCTTAAAATTGCACGCGCAATAGCAACTCTTTGTTTTTCACCGCCAGATAACATTTGCGGCATCCTTTTTAATAAAGGCGTGAGAGAAAACGCATTTATTACTCGCTCTAAACTAAAATTTTTATTTTTAGCACGTTTTAATGCGTAATTGAGATTGGCTAATACATTTAAGTGTGGAAATAAGCGGGTATCTTGGAATACAAAACCGATATCTCGATTATATGCAGGTTGCACATATGCTTTATTGGAATTTTGTAATATACAATCATTTAATGTAATTATGCCGGTAGCACGTGTCTCAAGGCCTGCAATAATACGCAGTAGCGTTGTTTTTCCGCAACCTGAATCACCGCTAATGCCAATGCAGCGGTTTTTAAGATCTAAGCTTTGTTTATATTCAAAGTGTCTTTGATTTAATGTGATAGCGCAATCAATCTGTAGCACGTAATTGCCCTCTTTTTAGAATATTCATTACAATTAAAATAACCATAGAAAAAACTAATAACCCAGCGGCCATCATGTGGGCTTTTTCATATTGCAGTGATTCGACGGCATCAAATAATGCAATTGACAGTACTTGCGTTTCACCTGGAATATTACCACCTATCATCAAAATAACGCCAAACTCACCAACGGTGTGTGCAAAACATAATAAGGCAGCACTAATAATGCCGTTTTTGCAAATGGGCAATACAATTGAAATAAAGGCATCTAAAGGTTTAGCACCTAATGATTGAGCGGTTTCTAACAATCTAGTATCGAGTTGAGAAAACGTTGCTTGCAAAGGCTGTATGGCAAAAGGCAAAGAGTAAATGAGAGAAGCAAACAAAATACCATAAAAAGAAAACGCAAGTTGTTGCCCTGTGAGAGCAAGGTATTGTTCACCAAGTATTGTTTGCGGTGAAAAGGCAATCAGTAAATAAAACCCTAGCACCGTAGGTGGTAATACAATAGGTAATGCAACAATAGATTCTATGATCATGGCAAACCACGATTTGCTTTTTGCTAACCACCAAGCAAGTGGAATACATATTAACATTAGAATAATGGTTGTTGATAATGCCAGTTTAAGCGTAAGCCAAAATGCAGTTATTTCTGCAGGACCAAGTGATATATTCATGGCATCACCTGATATCCATACTGCTTAATAATATTTTGAACCTCTTTTGATTTGAGGTATGTCATAAATTGTTTTGATTGAGACATTTTTTTTGTGCGCGCTAAGATCACTGCTGCTTGAGGAATATATGCATTGTCATTGTTTAATAACACATAATCATTTTGATTAACTTCTGTTGATACAATATGGCTTAATGAGACTAATCCAGCAGGGGCATTGCCTGAATGCACAATCTGAAAAGCAGATGCGATATTGCTACTTGTTATATAAGTCCCTTTAAAAGGGGTTTTTAGAATATCATTTAATACATTTTTTGCTGCAACGCCATAAGGTGCATGTAATGGGTTAGCGATCACGAGTTTATTATTGGCTTTATTTACCTGTGCTAATTTCATTTTTTGGTTAGGTGAATAAAAAACGAGTTGGCCTCGTGCATACACATACATGCTTTGTTTTAATGCAAGATCTTCATTAACGAGCATTGTAGGTCTGTTTTCATCTGCTGATAAAAACACATCAAAAGGCGCACCGGCCTTTATTTGTTGGTATAAAATACCACTAGAGGCAGAGGAGACAGTTACTTTTTGATTTGTGCTCTTTTGGTATTGTGAAACGATTTTATTTAGAGGCAATTTAAAGTTACTGGCAACCGCTATTCGAAGCGGTGTAGCTAAACTTTGAAAGCTAAAAACCGTGATTAATAATAATAAAAATCTTGTGAGCATATATGTTTATTTTTTCTCTTTTTATACTTTAAGTGCTTTAAATACTCTGAAATAGTGATGTTATAGCAATATTATTCTATTGCCATTTTTTTAGGGCTTCTTTGTCTTTTTGGTTTGTTTCAACCCAAACATCTTGTTGTTGATCTTTTCTGGTTTCTTTTTTCCAAAAAGGTGCTTCTTTTTTTAAATAATCCATTACAAATTGCGCGCAAGCAAAAGCTTCTTCTCTATGTGGACTACTCACGCCGACATATACAATTTGATCGCCTAAGGCTAATTGCCCTACTCTATGAACAATATCTAATTGATTTACTTTAAATCTTTCTTTTGCACGTTCAGATATTTTTTCTAAAGATTTAACTGTCATTGCAGGATAATGTTCTAAAAATAAACCGGTTACATCATGACCTTGATTAAAATCTCGTACTAGACCGATAAAAGTAACAATCGCACCATCAGTATTATCTTTAGCACGTAACATCTCATATTGAGTGCTTAAATTGAAGTCGGCTTCTTGTACGCTGATCATAATACTAACCGCCTGTTACTGGTGGGAAAAAAGCAACTTCATCACCAGATTTAACCAAGCTAGTTTCTTCTACCATTTCTTGATTAACTGCAGCAAGTGCATTGTTACCTGCAATAAATTCCGCCCATTTGGCTCCTTTATTGGCAAGCTCTATTCTCAACTGCGCAACTGTCGTTTGTTCAAAATCAGTGACTTCTAATCCAGAGCAATCTAATAATTCTCTTAGTCGCCCAAAAAATAATACTTTTATCATTTTTAACCCTTAACTACAGATTTTATATGTCAGGCTTAAAATGAAGTTTAAGCCTGATAATTGACGGTGTTATTGAGCTTGATAATGCCCTGATTTACCGCCAAGCTTTTCTAATACTTTTATATCGCTTATGCACATAGCAGGATCAACGGCTTTACACATATCAAATATTGTCAGCGCAGCGACAGAAGCAGCAGTTAATGCCTCCATTTCAACACCTGTTTGCCCAGCTAATTTAGCTAAAGTTTCGATATCAATGCATGATTGTGCTTCATTGAAAGTAAAATCTACTTGTACCTTAGTAAGCATTAACGGGTGACATAATGGGATCAGATCAGAGCATTTTTTTGCGCCTTGGATCCCAGCTATACGTGCAACTTGTAATACATCACCTTTTTTATGGCCATTATCACGGATCATGGCTAAAGTTTCAGGTTTCATGTAAACACGCCCTGATGCACGAGCGATACGTTCTGTAACTGCTTTTTCAGTTACATCAACCATATTAGCTTCGCCGTGTTCGTTTAAATGTGTAAAGCCCATAATTAACCTCGGCTCTCACATAGTTCAACGGTAGATTCTTTTAGTTGAGGGACAAAGTTACATGGACGATGAGAGGCATCTAGTTGCTGCTTAATCACGTCATTCCATGCCGTTTTACAGGCGTTTGTTGAACCTGGCATTGCAAATATAACGGTTTTGTTAGCCATGCCAGCAATTGCACGAGACTGTATTGTTGAAGTTCCAATTTGTTCATAAGAAATTTGACGGAATAATTCACCAAAGCCATCCACTTCTTTATCAAATAACGGTGTTAATGCTTCAGGTGTAGAATCTCTAAATGTAAAACCTGTACCACCCGTAATAACGACAGCTTGTATATGATCGCTCGCAATCCACTGGGATACAATTGCGCGTATTTTATAAACATCATCGATTACAATTTTTTTGTCAGCTAGGTTATGGCCAGCAGTTTGTAAACCATCAACTAAAGCAGCGCCTGATGTATCATTTGATTCATCACGTGTATCAGAAACCGTTAAAACAGCAATTTGTAATGGTTGGAAAGGTTGTGGCGTTTTATGTCCCATAATGGAAGTCCTTAATTAAAAGTGAGTTTTAACAGTTTGCCAATCATTTGGTGTATTAGCATTTGTTAAGTAAAGCGGTTCGTCCTGTGCCAAAGTATGTGCGTTTTGTGTCTTTAGCATGGCGTAAATTGAGTTTTTATATTTGCCTTCTAAGGCATCTTTTAAAAATTCTTTTAAATCAATAGTGACTTTAACTACGCAAGGCAACATATGAGATTCAAAATAAACAGCATTTTTTGATTCTTGTGCTGTTTTTTGTAATTGCACTAAGTCGCTACTGCGAATAAGTGGCATATCTACTGGCAAGATGGTCAGCCAAGCACCACTTGGTACATGCTCGATTGCGGCTTCAATACCCGCCAGAGGTCCTTTATCTAAATAGCGATCACGTATCCCTTGTTCGGTATTTCTGCTGATCAATACTTGTTCACATAAGCTTGTTGATAAACAAAGTTTTGCATTGTCAAGTAAGTTAACATTGCCTTTAACAAGCATTGCTTTATCGCTACCCATTCTCGAAGAACGGCCACCAGCAAGTACTAAACCAAAATGAATGTGATTTGAAACAGACATAATTTAGCCTCCAAGCATGGCTAAATCAGTCGTACCACCGGAAATGCCTTCATGTAAAAAATGGGTATCGGGCTTATCTTTTAAAACGTTTTCGATAAACTGATCAAGTTCAGTTTCGCGGCCTTTTACAAGTAAATCTCTTAAACTGTAACCAGACTCACCAAATAAACATAAGTGTAATTTTCCAACTGAGGATATTCTTAATCTATTACAACTGCCGCAAAAATCATTGCTATATGGTGCGATAAAACCAACATGGCCATCATATTCAGGGTGACAAAACTCTTTTGCAGGCCCTGCATTTTTACCCCGTAAAATTTGTGCCCAACCTGTATCTTCTAGGCGCTTGCCAATCTCTTCAGCGCTGACATGATTCGATTCAAAGTATTCTTTATTATCAACGGTTTGCATTAACTCAATAAAGCGTAGAGAAATAGGCGTATCTTTTACCCAGTCAATTAATTGATCTAATTGTTTGTAATTATATTTTTTGAGTAGGACAGTATTTATTTTAATTTGCTTAATACTGCTCTTTAATGCGATATCGATACCTGCCATCATCTCTGCAAGATTATCGCGACCAATAACGGCTTTCATCATGCGCGCATCTAAGCTATCGCAGCTGATGTTGATTGCATCTAAACCACAATCAGCCCATTGTTGTACTTTACGATCAAGTTGATGGGCATTTGTTGTTAAAGCTACTTTTTCTATGCCTGGGGTATTTTTCACCGCTGTTATGATCTCAGGTAGATCGCGTCGTAAGCTAGGTTCACCACCTGTAATACGCACTTTATTAATGCCGTGACGGGCAAAAGAAGCAACAACTAATTTTATTTCATCAAGAGATAAATAGTCAGGTTTAGAATCGCACTTATAACCATTGGGCAAACAATAATTGCAACGATAATTACATAGATCTGTTATTGAGAGCCGTAAATAACTAAATTTACGCCCTTGTGGGTCTTGTAGCATGTCAACACCTTTCCAAGTAGTGGGAGGTCTAAAAATTTCTTTTTAAACCCTGGTGATCAACTTAGTGTTTAAACTAACGTGATCACGGCCAGAATTCCTTGAACGCTCTGGAACGAAGGTATAAAGGCTCGGAGTTGTTAAAATCTTATGTTTAATATAATGATACTTTATACATAAAGCTAGTATGAATTTAAACAATGATATTATTTCATGATTTAAATCATCAAGGGCTCAATTATTGAGCCCTTGATAGTTGATGCTGGAAGCTATTTATTTAAAAATTAACGTTAACCATAACCCATAGTTTGCTTGTATCTACTGAATGTTCGTCAGCACTGTAATCTGCATATTTAACTAAACCAGTCACTTTTTTGTTAAACTTGTATTTAGCTGTTAAATCTAATTCAGAACCATAATCTATGCTATCTACATCAGATGTAAAATCATGGTACGTTGCGCTTACTGCAACAGGTCCAATTTTAGTTGCCACGCCTGCAAATACATCTTGGATACCTGTAGCAGGAGTGCCTAAGAACTTATCAGCAAAACCTTGGTATTTATGTAAAGTTGCAAGTGGTGTAGAGAATGCTACGCCGTTATCACTACCAAGTACTTCTAAACCCGCCTTAATCTTAAATGAGCTTACTTTGATACTTGCATCAACAGCATAATAATCTGCACTGAAATCTTTTGTACTATCTGCTGTATCTGATTGGGTAGCATAGCTCGCATGCACATTTACTGGGCCAAACTTACCGTTATAGTCAAAACCTAAAGTTTGTGTTGAGCTGTCAGCTGATGCATCGTAATCAAGATCGTAAACAAAGCCAGTTACTTTATGTTCTTTATTAATTTTGAAATTAACATTTGCTAATTGAAAAGCACCATGTGCATCAGGCTTGCCATCTGAATTACCAAAAATTTTATTAATGTTATGAATGTACGCGTAATCAAAATTAAGTGCTGAACTTAATGCATACTCTACACGTAAACCATCATATGTTTGCTCATTTTGACGCCAGGCTACACCGCCTACAAAACGTTGACCTTGATGTAAAATACGTTGACGACCAGCAGTTGCTTTTAGGCCACCATTTTTATAGCTTAGCGCAAATTGATTTACATCTGTGCCTTCTGGATCTGCAACTACTGAGTAATCTGCATTGCCATTATCTGTACTATTGTACTGGCCTATTGCTGTTACATTATCAACTTCAGCAAGTACATTAAAACCTTTAAAGTCAGCCGTTTTATA
The DNA here is from genome assembly GCF_018860845.1 of Pseudoalteromonas sp. C2R02. Classification (NCBI taxonomy): domain Bacteria; kingdom Pseudomonadati; phylum Pseudomonadota; class Gammaproteobacteria; order Alteromonadales; family Pseudoalteromonadaceae; genus Pseudoalteromonas; species Pseudoalteromonas sp. C2R02. The sequence goes on from NZ_JAHKQC010000034.1 coordinate 441,252, forward strand.
TGTTAAACGTGTACGTAAAGTACCTGCGTTTGCATCTTTTTTAGCGTTATCTTCATCAACAGTTTCATAACGTGCGCGCATATTGATCTTAACTGTGCCATTAGCAACAGCATCTGTAATTGATGGACCTTGATTTGCCATCGCCATTTGGCTCATGCCTAAAACACTTGAAAGCGCTAAAACTATTTTAGATACAGAGAAAATTGCTTTTTTCATATTAATCACCTGATTAGTTAACTTGCTACTTAAATTTATTATTAACTTCTTGGCGCTAAAGATACGCCTATTTCTAGACGACAAATTGATTAAAATCAAATTTTAGAATTAATTAAGAATTATTTTGAACTTTATATGATTTAAACTTGTCTCGTTAAAAATTAATTAACATTTAATTGTGTTTATTAACTTAGTTTGAAAAGTTGATTCATGAAATCATATATTTATAAAGCTTCTTCAATGATTTTGAATTTAAGTCACCAGAACTTTAATTGCAATCTCAGTGCCAGTTATATAATTCAATTAATTCAAATAGTTATGTGTTTTTGTATAATATATTGCACCTAGCAAGCACACTCATGCACTATTGTAACTTTCTTAGTTTGTACAAATATCCATCAACGCCGTTACTAGGGCATGGCTTTTATTTTCTTCTTTATAGGCAAGGCCAATTTCTTTAAAAAAATTGACATGTTGAATAGGCTTAAAGGTAATGATATCGGCATCTATAATTTCTTGCCATTTTGGTAATAACGCCGCGCCCACTCCGGCACTGACTAACTGCCACGCGTATTCTATTGTTCGGATGTTGGCTCGAGTTTGAAATTGAATATCTAACATACCAAGTTGTGACTTCAATTTATCTAATGCATCACATGGATTGCGATTGATAAATGGTAACTTATCAAGATCCATTAATGAAATGATGTGTTTTTGTGAAATATCCCACTGTTTAGGTAATGCCAGTTCATAATCATCTTTGAATATTGGCATAAAAATCTCATTAGTATTGGCTGATTGTGTCAATACCACTCTTGCATCACAGGTTTCGTGGGGATCTACCAAAGTTATTTCTAAATTTTCTATTTTGTCATTGAGTTTTGTCAGCAATTGGCTCATTCGTTTGGCTCCTAATGATCGCATGATCCCCAATCTGACAGGAACAGGAGTGGGTCCATCTTTAAATAGACTGAGAATTGTTTTTGATTTTCCTGACATATCTTTGGCATATGGATATAGCTTTTGAGCGGCTGCAGTCGGTATCACGCCTCTAGCATGTCGGTTAAACAATTGGGTCGATAAAGTTTGTTCAAGTTGTAGAATTGCTGTAGTGATCGAAGGTTGCGATACATAGCAATGCCTAGCAGCTGCGCTCACACTGCCTTGTTCATATACTGCTTCAAAATACTTTAGTGCTCTTAAATCCATATTTACAATTTTATGCTTGGTTTTTAAACAGGTTAACGTATCTATATTCGTGATTATTTGATCTATATCAAGCTATAGTTTTTAGCTATATCTGGCATAAAAATTAAATATTTCTCATATACCTCTATAAAGAATAAGGTTAAAAAATATTCTATTTAAGATTCATTTCATAGGGCGATAAAATGAGTGTTCAAAGCAAGGCAAGTAATATTGCTGTTCAAGTAATTCCATCTGAAACAATAAATAAAACAAAACATTTGGTTGTATCACAGCAAGATATTAGCGATACCATGGACAGATATGGTTATTCTGACGAAATAATAAATACAATAAACAAAGAGAACCTATTACCTGTTGGTTTGTTAAGCCGTTTACATGCCTCGTACCCACAGCATTCTGGCTTTATGGAGAAAAAACCATTTATATTTACAGATAAAGAGCATTACTCAGGATTGTCTGGCTTTAGAGAAGTATGTGCAATTTTAAATGAAAATGGCATAGATATAGGCCATATAGTAGAGCGCGAATTTTTTGTAGAAGTGTATCGTTTTCTTGCTACTCGTCACTCGCTCAATAGTATTAACTGGGATGACTACCCTACTGACTCTGTATTTCAGTTAGTGTTCCCACAACCAAAAATGATCAACGATGAAACGACACAAAAATACATTGATGCAAGTGACGCTAAGGCACGCACTCAGGTTGCGATTGATTATACTGAGTTAACAAACCCACATGATGGTAATCAGCAATTAAATAAACCATGGTTTGAAAATGACGAAGGTGAAATAGAGTTTTTAGATGGCTCTCAACATAAATATCCACAATGTCAGCTGATTTTTGATAAAACAACACAAAACTGTTTTTCATTTTGTACATATTGTTTCCGTCATGCACAAGTACGTGGTGATGAGGATATGTTTATTCAAAATGATATTAAACAAATCCATGACTATGTGCGATTACATCCTGAGATCACAGATTTATTGATCACGGGGGGCGATGGTGGCTATATGCCTGCTAGCCGTCTAAAACAATACATAATGCCATTAATAGAAGATCCAAGCTTATTGCATGTTAAAAATGTGCGTTTAGCGACGCGTTCTCTTACTTTTCAGCCTGAAATGATATTAAGTGAAAAATATAATGGCATGCTAGAAGTATTTGACTTACTAAGGGATAACGGAATTCAACTTGCATGGATGGCCCACTTTTCTACTCCAAGAGAATTATTAAACCCAAGTACGATAGCTGCAATTCGAAGGTTACAAGATCATGGTGTAAATATTCGTTCACAAAGCCCAATCATGAACCATATCAGCTTATTTGAAGACGATGATGGCAAAGTCGATATCGATAATTCTGCTCAAAACTGGATAGATCTAGCTGAAATTTTGGGAATGATGTGTGTTGGCTTTCATTCTATGTATTGTGCGCGACCTACTGGTGAGCATCACTATTACACTGCGCCGCTTGCAGATATTGAGCAAGTATTTAATAAAGTATATCGCTCATTAGCTTCTATAAATCGCCCTTCTCGTCATATTTCAATGACTATTTCAGCGGGTAAATTGGCTATATTAGGTACTTCAGAAATCGGTGGAGAAAAGTGCTTTGCTCTAAAATTTACAGAATCAAGAAATATGAAGTGGATGGATAAAGTATTCCACGCAAAATTTAATGAAACAGAAAATACCATAGATTTCCTAACGCCATTTGATACCGAAAAATACTTCTTTGCTGATGAGTTGAAACAAATCGAGCATGACTTAACGGCAGCATTGGCTAAGAAATTAAACTAACCATGAAAGCGCGAATTAATTTGCGCTTTTTATTTTCTAAGAAATAATTTTTTGGAAGTTGTAATGATAGATAAATCTATTGCAAGTTTAAAAGATGCTGTTGCCGATATTTTTGATGGTGCGACAGTGTTGATAGGTGGTTTTGGTGAAGCTGGTAGTCCAATTGAGTTGATACATGCACTCATAGATCAAGGTGCAAAAAACTTAACCGTTGTTAATAATAATACCGGCAGTGGTCATGTGGGTTTAGCGGCACTGATTGAAAATGGCCAAGTAGGTAAAATGATTTGTTCATTCCCTCGTACCGCAAATTCAACAGTATTTCCTGATTTATATAATGCAGGCAAAATTGAACTTGAATTAGTACCACAAGGCACATTAGCTGAGCGTATACGTGCTGGTGGCGCTGGTATACCCGGTTTTTATACTGCTACTTCAGTCGGCACGGTTTTAGCAGATGGTAAAGAGCATAGAAGCTTTGATGAACCGAGTTTTTCTGGCAAACAATTTGTACTTGAAAAAGCAATCACGGCTGACTTTGCATTAATAAAAGCAGAAACTGCCGACAGATACGGCAATCTGACATTTAATAAAACAGCGCGTAATTTCGCACCTATAATGGCAATGGCTGCAACAACAACGATTGTACAAACATCACAGCAAGTTGAAGTTGGCGAGTTAGAACCAGAACATGTGATAACCCCAAGCATATTTGTTAATCGTATTGTTAAAATCAGCGATCCTCAACAAGAATCTAAATTAATTGCCCAAGGAGTTTCTTACCCATGAGTCAAGTCGCTGATGTTAAGACTGATTTAAACAAAAAAGGTTGGGATCGTAATGAAATGGCGCAGCGCGCTGCTCAAGATATCCCTAATGGCGCTTATGTTAATTTAGGCATAGGTATTCCGGAGCAAGTTGCAAAATATGTCCCTGATGGTCGAGAAGTAATTTATCACACCGAAAATGGCTTATTAGGCATGGGGCCGACTCCTGAAGTAGGTTGTGAAGATCCTGAATTAATCAATGCGGGTAAAAAACCGGTTACAGCGGTTAAAGGTGCTGCATATTTTCATCATGCAGATAGTTTTGCCATGATCCGTGGCCAGCATATTGATATTTGTGTATTAGGTGCAATGCAAGTATCTCAAAATGGTGATTTAGCAAACTGGTCAACTGGTTCTAAAAATGCCATTCCAGCTGTGGGCGGTGCGATGGATTTAGTGGCAGGTGTTAAAACCATTTATATTATCACGCAACATGTCACAAAATATGATGATGCCAAGCTATTAGAGCAATGTACTTTTCCTTTAACGGGGCAAGGTGTTGTAAAACGTATTTATACAGACTTAGCAGTAATAGAAATAACAGATAAAGGTTTTGAATTATTAGAGCTTGCACCGGGCATTAGTTTTGAAACAGTAAAAAACAAAACCGCAGCTAACTTAATTGATTCTCGTTTGAAATACTCTGGAGAAAACAATGACTGAGCAAATAAATAAAAGCGAAATATTATTTGAGCGTGCTAAAAAAGTACTGCCTGGTGGCATAAGCCGAAATACGATTTTTAAATTACCACACCCTGATTATGTTGAAAAAGGTGAAGGTTGTATTGTTACTGATATCAATGGTAAAGAATATATTGATTTTGCAAACAATATGGCATCGCTAATTCATGGTCACGCTCACCCTGTGATCACTCGCGCTATCATAGAGCAAGTATCAAAAGGCACTGCTTTTACAATGGCCAGTGAAGTTGAAATTGAATTTGCTGAATTGTTATGTGCTCGTGTACCGGGCTTTGAAAAAATTCGTTTTGTAAACTCTGGTACCGAAGCTGTAATGGCAATGATCAAATCAGCGCGTGCATTTACAGGTAAAGCAAAAATAGCCAAAGTAGAAGGCGCTTATCACGGAGCTTATGATTATGCAGAAGTGAGCCAAACTGCTAACCCTAATAATTGGGGTGATGAAGATAAGCCAAACAGTGTGCCTGTCGCTGTTGGTACGCCTGAAAAAGCCCTTGAAGATGTCATTGTTATTCCCTATAACAATACACAAAAAGCATTTGAGATATTAAATCAGCATCAAGGTGACATTGCTGCGATCTTACTTGATCCAGTTTCACATCGTGTAGGCATGATTGCGGCTGAAGATGAATTTGTAGAAGCTTTATATCATTGGACACGAGAACAAAATGCCCTACTTTTATTTGATGAAGTGATCACCTTTAGAGTTGGTTTTGGTGGTGCACAACAAAGGTATAAAGTATCGCCTGATTTAACCGCTATGGGCAAAATGATTGGCGGTGGCTTCCCTGTTGGCGCTTTTGCAGGCCGATCAGATGTAATGTCAGTATTAGATCCATTACAACCTAAAGTGTTACTGCCTCATTCAGGTACTTTCTCGGCTAATCCTGTGACTATGGTTGCAGGTCTAACAGCCATGAAATTATTTGATCACAAAGCGATTGAAAAAATAAATTTGTTAGCGCTTAAAACAAAAGAACTTATTACGCATTCAATTGAAAAAGTAGGCATTAAAGCATGTGTGACTGGTGAAGGTACTATGTTAAGAGTTCATTTTAAATCACTCCCCCCAACAAACTATAGGCAAAGCTTTTTAAATGAAGATGAAGCAAAGGCTTTAAAAATAATGCTGACCCATGCCAATGAGCAAGGGATTATGTTGATCAATACGTGCTCCATGATGCTTTCAACTGTCATGACAATTAATGAGATTAAAAAACTTGTTGATGTATTAGAGAAAGGCTTTGAGTTAGTAACGCAACAGCTACCTAGCCTTATAAGGTAATGAAATGAAAGATGTTTATATATGTGATGGGATCAGAACACCTATCGGAAAATATGCAGGCTCTCTTGCAAGTGTTAGAGCTGATGATTTAGCTGCGCTACCTTTAAAAGCATTAATGGACAGAAATCCACTGTGTGATTTTTCAAAAATCGACGATGTAATTTTGGGTTGTGCCAATCAAGCAGGTGAAGATAATCGCAATATTGCCCGTATGGCTACTCTTTTGGCCGGTTTACCTGTTGAAGTACCAGCAACAACAATAAATCGTTTGTGTGGTTCAGGATTAAATGCAATTGGCATTGCCATGCAGGCGATTAAATCAGGTGAAGCAGAATTGATTATTGCGGGCGGTGCAGAATCTATGACACGTGCCCCTTTTGTTATGGGCAAAGCTGTTAATAATTATGATCGTGCACAAGAAATGTTTGATACTACTATGGGCTGGCGTTTTATCAATCAAAAGTTAGATGAGGTTTATGGTACTGAAACTATGCCAAAAACTGCTGAAAATTTAGCTGAAGATTTCAATATTAATCGTAAAGATCAAGACAAGTTTGCTTTTTACAGCCAAATGAAAACAGCCAATGCACAAGAAGTTGGCTTATTTGTACAAGAAATAGTGCCTGTGGTTATTCCCCAAAGAAATAAAGAAGATCGTGTTTTCGATAAAGATGAGCACCCAAGGTTAAGTCGTTTAGAAAAGATGTCTTCACTTAAACCTTTTGTAAAAGCTGATGGCACAATCACAGCGGCAAATGCTTCGGGTATAAACGATGGGGCTGCTGCTTTATTAATTGCATCTAAAGAAGCTGCAATTGAACAAGGGCTTAAACCGGTTGCAAAAATACTGGGTATGTCTGTTGCTGGGGTTGAACCTGGGATTATGGGAATTGGCCCAGTGTCTTCAACTAATAAGTTACTAAAAAGGCTCAATCTTAGTTTAGATGATATAGATATTATTGAAATAAATGAAGCTTTTAGTGCCCAGGCATTAGCATGTATTCGTGAGTTAGGTCTTAAAGATGACGATGCTCGTATTAACCCACAAGGTGGCGCTATTGCACTAGGTCATCCATTAGGCATGAGTGGTTCACGTTTAATTATTACTGCTATGCGCCAGTTACAAGTAACTAATAAACGTTATGCATTATGTACTATGTGCATAGGAGTAGGACAAGGCATAGCTATGATCATTGAAAATTATGAATACTAAATAGGAAAATTAGCACCTACTAGATTCTGTTTATTTATGGCAATGAGTAGGTGCTATTGTGCTTCCATACATTATTTTTTAACAAACCGAGGTCAAGAGCATGCAAGTTGGTTTTGGATTTAAATCGGTATCAGAAAAATAATTAATATATCAATCAGGAAGATAATTATAAATCAACGTATATGTTTTTCACCGTAAACTTAAATTTATTAAGTTATTGAATTAAAGTAAATTTTTATAAATAGTGTCACTTTATAGATGTTGATGTAATTATCAAATTGATTCCGTTTCTATTTTTATACAACTATACAGATAGTAAATGTAACTATTTCACATCGAACACAAGATTCCCTCCGTTTGCCACTCGTTAATGTCCCATCACGTAAATGTAATAGAAGTGTTAGTAACCAATGTTATTGTTAATTTCGCACGCGAATATAACTTAGAAGTAAACATAATAAACGTGTCCATTTAACTCTCACGGGGAAGAACAAATGTATCAAAAAAACAAAATATTAAAGGCAATACAATTTACTTTGCTTGGCGGCGCGGCTATTACAGCTGTGCCTTTTACTGTTCAAGCTGCAGAAAATGAAACTCAGGCTGAAGTTGAACGTATTGAAGTTACAGGCTCACGGATCCGCCGTAGCCAAATGGAAGGTGCTAACCCAGTTCAATTATTAGGTAAACTAGAAATTGAAAAAATGGGTTTAAGCAGTGTTGGTGAGGTTTTACAAACACTTACCGCATCTGCAGGTGCAGCTTCAAATACGCAAAATAATAATGGTTCAGATGGCGCTACGCGTTTCTCTTTACGTGGTATTGGTGAGCAAAGAACACTTATATTGATTAATGGCCGCCGTGTTGTGGCGGGTGGTGCCGGTGCTGATACGTCTGTAGATTTAAATGCAATACCAGTAAGCATGGTTAAACGTATTGAAGTATTAAAAGATGGTGCTTCAGCGGTTTATGGATCAGATGCCATTGCGGGTGTTGTTAATATTATTACACGTAATGATTTTGATGGTTTTGAAATTAATACAACAGCAGGTGTTACAGGTGAAGGCGACGGCGAACAAATTGGCTTTGACGTAACTTACGGTTCTACTTCAGATAAAGGAAATACAGTTGTTAATTTTGGTTACCATGAGCAAAAAAGCATATTTATGGGAGATCGTGGGTTTTCAGAATATGAATTACGTGCATATCCAGACGGCCATACTGAACAAGGTGGTAGCTCGGCTTCACCTTGGGCAAATGTAGATGGCGCGCCAGGTTCTGCAAACGATCCAGATGACCCATTAGCGGATGCCAATGTAACTCGTGGTCCTGAATTTGGTGATTGGCGTACCAGAGATGGCGGGACAGATTCTTATAACTATAATCCTGTGAACTATTTACAAACACCAAGAGATCGTTTTTACATTGCAGCTTTAACAAATCAAGAGCTAGGTAGCGCAGGTATTTTTGAAGATGTACGTGCATTTGGAGAAGCAAGTTATTCTCAAACAAGTGGTGATGTTTTGATTGCGCCAGAGCCTTTAGCACCACTTATCTTTTTTGGTACAGCTGCTCCCTACTCACCTGATAACTATTATAACCAAACACAAGGCCCTAAAGACGCACAAGGTAATTCTTATGAATTAAATGATTGGCGACGTAGAATGCTAGAAAGTGGTGGGCGCCAAGATTCTCAAGAATCTCGTACATCACGTATTGTTGTTGGTTTAGAAGGCCAATTTACAAATGGTTGGGACTGGGAGCTATCTTATAATTATGGTGAAAATAGCTATAACCAAGTATCGGTTGGTAACTATCATTTAGACCGTGTTGCAGAAGCTGTTGGCCCTACTCATTTTGATTCAGATAATGTTTTACGTTGTGGCGCAACAGCAGCTGATTTAATTGATGGTTGTGTACCGTTAAATATTTTTGGTGAGCCGGGTACTGAAAACGAAATTTCTGATGAAATGATGCAATATATTAGTGGTAACTATCCAACAATGCGTGATGGTGGCAATAAACAAACATCTTGGCAATTTATTGTAAGTGGTGATTTATTTGAAATGCCAGCCGGTGCAGTTGGTTTTGCATTTGGTTTAGAAACACGTAAAGAGACTGGTTTTTATCAGCCAGATTCATTGTTAATGAACGGTATTACAACAGCTGGTGATTCTCAGCCAACTAAAGGTGGTTATAGCGTTGATGAATCATTTGTTGAGTTAATTATTCCAGTATTAGATACCGTAGAAATTGACTTTGCTGCCCGTTTTTCTGACTACAGTAATTTTGGTTCAAATACCACAGGTAAATTAGGTGTGCGCTGGCGTCCAAGTGATAGCTTATTAGTACGTGCAACTGCGTCTCAAGCTTTCCGTGCGCCAAATCTAGATGAGTTATTTAGAGGTGCTGCGATAGACTTCCCTGAAGTACATGATAGATGCGCTGATGATAATGAAATTGGCAATGTAAATTGTATTGCATCTGGTGTACCTGCTACAGGCTACAACGATGATGGTGTTGAACAAATTCCAACACAAGAAGCCGGTAATGCAGATTTAGAACCTGAAGAAGCAGATATTCTTACTGCAGGTATCGTTTACAATACTGATTTACTAGATAATATGTCGTTCACTTTAGATTATTGGTCAATTGAACTTGAAAATGCAATCAGCCAAGTGGGTGCACAAAACAGATTAGACGGCTGTGTGGATCACGGTATGTTCTGTGATGATATGGTTAGATTTTCAGAAGGTGCTGCAACTGGCCAGTTCATTCATATTAAAGACCCGTTCTTAAATATTGGTGGCATTAATACATCAGGTATTGATTTTAATGCTAAGTTTACTGCAGAATCTTCATTTGGTGAGTTTGCATTTAACTTTAATACTACTTATCTACTTGAATACGATAAAATTGTGCATGATAAATTAACAGTAGCACATGAAGGTCGTTTTGATGTTCATAATGATGGTCACTTTGCTAAGTGGAAATCTAACTTTTCTGTTGATTGGACCTTAAATGATTTTGTTTCTAATGTGACTGTTAATTATATTAGCGGCGTTGAAGAAACAGAAAAAGGCTGGTGGACAGAACCTTTCCAAAGAGATGTTGAAGCTAATACAACTGTTAATATGCAAACTGCTTATTACATGAATGATAATGTGAATATGAGCCTAGGTATTAACAATGTATTTGATGAAAAACCACCATATGTTTTCTCAGCTTTTGGTGCCAATACAGATGTAAATACTTACCAAGTTATAGGTCGTTATATGTATCTTAAACTTGGCGTGAAATTTTAGCCCCTCATAATTAACTTTATAAAAAGTTAATACAAAGCGATACATTCCCGGGTGTATCGCTTTTTTATTTAAATAATATTGATATAGAATAACAAGGTGTAAAAAAGTAAAAATTAAATATTTATCTCTATATTTAATTGGTTAAAATACATTATCAATTTTGCATGTAATGATTTTTTAATGAAACAACTCTCAGATAAACAATCTTTAAGATATTGCCGCCATGTTTTAATTCCATTTATAGACTTCGAAGGTCAAGAAAAACTGCTCAACAGTAAGGTTTTACTGATAGGTTTAGGTGGTTTAGGTTGTAGCTGCGCGCCGTTTTTAGCAAGTTCTGGTATAGGTAAATTAACATTAGTTGATTTCGATACGGTAGAAGTAACTAACTTACAAAGACAAATTTTACATACAGAAGCTGATGTTGGCGACTCTAAAGTCGCTTCAGCACAAGCGAGTTTAGCCGCAATTAACAGTGAATGTGACATTAAAATTATTAATAAAAAGCTTGAAAACGACGAATTAAACCAACTCATTTCTCAGCACGATATTGTTGTAGATTGTACTGATAATTTAACAACCAGAGAAATGATCAACCTTGGGTGTTTTAACTCAAAAACGCCACTTGTTTCAGGTGCAGCCATTCGTATGGAAGGTCAAGTTACCAGTTTTACTATGGCTGAAGATGCGCCTTGTTATCATTGTTTTAGCCACAGATTTGGTGAACAAGATTTAAGTTGTGTTGAGTCAGGAATAATCGCACCCCTTGTTGGTATTATTGGTTCATATCAAGCTTTAGAAACATTGAAAATTTTAATGGGTGTAGGTGAGCCACTTGAAGGTAAAATACTGATGATAGATGCCATGACAAGCCAAACGAATAGCTTTAAGTTTGCTAAAGTAGCAAGTTGTAAAGTGTGTAGCTAAGGTGAAAAGCAATAAATAAGCTTACTTAATGGAAAATAATTTTAATTGTTTTGTTACGAGTTAAATATCTAACTACATGTTATAAAGCAAGTTTAATATAATTTAATTGAAAAAATGACCAATTTAATAATCTTTAATTGGTCGACTACAAAATAAAATGTTCCTGTGTTTGTCAGAACCATAAAAACAAATATTCAAGGAATAAAAATGAATAATCATTTTAAATTTATCTCGCCAGTTATTTTCACTTTAACAACAGGCATCGCTTCACCAGCTATCGCAAATTCAAAGCCCTCGAAAGTAATGTTTGATGATTTTAATTATCAAACATTAGCCGACGCACAAAAAAATGGTTGGGTTGCCAGAACAGAAAAAGGTCACCCAGGAATTAAAAATGCGACTTGGTGGGATGATGGTATTAGTTTTCATCCTGATGCATTAGATCATACTAATTTTGTAATGCGTTTAACATCTAAAACAGATGGCACAGCGGCTAATACAAGACACACTCAAATATGCCACAAACGAAAATATTTAGAAGGGACTTTTGCAGCGCGTGTTTATTTTAATAACACACCTCAGTTTGGTCCTGATGGGGACAGCGTGATAGAAACTTTTTATGCAATCAGCCCATTAGAATATCCAATGGCACCTAATTACAGTGAAATGGATTTTGAATATTTGCCTAATGGTGGTTGGGGTGAAGGCGATCACGCGTTATTTGCAACTTCTTGGGAAACCTTCCAATTAAAACCTTGGACTAAAGTAAATGAAAATACAGCTGATATAAATAGTTTGCAAGGATGGAATACATTAGTACTTCAAGTTACTGATAATAATCTTAAATATTATATTAATGGTAAGTTATTTGCTGAGCATAGTGAAGTGGTATATCCAGAAGTCGCCATGTCTATGAACTTTAATTTATGGTTTGATCCTAATCAACTAGTGCAGGTACCTCAAATGAGGCAATACTTCCAAGAAGTTGATTGGGTATATTTTAATGCGGATGAAATATTATCTACCCAAGAGATTAAACACAATGTAAAAGCATTTCGTGAAAAAAAAGTAAAACAAACAGATACAGTGCCTGATTGGAGCCCAAAATATGATAGTTACTGTGGTTTATAAAGTCCAAGCTAATTATTTTAGTTAACTTCGTATAGCGGGTTATGATCGCTCCAGGCCTTAACCCGATATATTAAATGCTCTGAGTTTGCAGCTTGGGCAATTGACATTGCTTGCACTATTAAATGATTAACTTGTAAGTTTTGATTTAACCCTCGTTTGATATTTGCTTGAGCTAATAATATCCACACTTTATTAGTGGCAACGCCATTCGCAATTGCGATATCCATCGCTTGACTAAAATAGTCTTCGCTACTCTTTTCATCATTAAGTTCATGTGAGACAAGCGCTAGCTCTATTAATGCGGTAGTTTGACCATAACTGCCTTCGAAAGATTGATGGTAATCTAGTGCTGAGTTTAGAAATTTGATAGCCTGCACATATTGCTTGTTTAATCGGTATATCTTTCCAAGTTCGTGATGAGTATAGGCAATAAATAACTTATCTTGATGATGCTCCGCTAGTCTACGGGCGTTTTCTATATAGTGCTTGGCTTTTTTAAGATTCTTTTGCTCATCTGTATTTTCATTACGCCAATTAATGAGCAGGTAACCTATCATTAAATTATCTCTGATCTCTTCTCTGCTATCTCCTTTATTTTGTGCAAACAATATATTACTTTTTAATAAGCGTTCTCCTTTTTTTAGATCGCCAGTATTGGCATAACTGGCAGCTAAATATCGCCTAGCAGCTAACAAGTTTGGATTTGATGATAGTGCTGTTGAAAAAAATGGCTTGGCTTTCTCATATTCTCTTTGTAAGTAGTGTTCTATGCCACTCACAAAGGCTTCATTGCTAAAGTCACTGGTATAAGAGAGTTTAGCTTGTGCATCAAACTGGCTATATCGCAGTGCTATTTGCTTAGTTAGTTTATCAAATGTCTCATTAACACTATCAGCAAACTCAACACCTCGTTCTACATTATGAGATGAATATATGATGTAGTGTAATTGAAAATCATGTGGATAACCCATTAGTCTCGTAGATACAATTAATTCAGCCCCAGTATTTCTACGGATCAGGTGAATTTTATCTTCAACTTTTTGGTTAGAAAAATCGTTACTATTGCCAATTGCATCCAACAGATCATAATTGTTTATCACATTGAGTGTTGTTTTTGAGGTAATGTTTTGGTTTAAATAATCCATACCTTGTAATGGCACCCAATCGTGGATCAGGTCGGGCATTTCATTATTGATAGGTAAAATGGCAATGCTTAATGCTTTGCTTTTATTGGGAGTTTCGTTAGTGATGATGTAAAGGCTCAATAATAAGCATAAAGTCATTAATAAAACCACAGGCCATTTTAATTTAAAAAACGCAGGGAAATTTGACCTGGTTTTTTGTAATTGGGCTGTCCACTGATACCCTTGTCTTGGGTAGGTTTTAATTACATCAGCGCCTAACAGATCACGTATTTCTTTGATTGATTGCACCAAAACTTGCTCTTGAACTACCACATCTGACCAAACCTGGGCTAATAAAGCTTTTTTACTTACAATTTGATGTTTATTCTCGATTAAAAACTTGAGAACTAACAAAGTTTTAGCTCTGATAGTTATTTTTTTACCATTTTTAAATATTAAACCTGAAATCAGATCTAGTTTAATATCGTCAAGAATATACCGCATAACGTTTAATCAACTACCCATGTTATTGAATTTATTATCTTGTCTGATTACATATGCCATATCAAGTATCAATATATCTTATTATCAATTATTTATTGAACTTAAATAAACAAAAATTGAAACTCTGATTGGATCTTCATAATCATTCATAGCTGACGGAAATATATTTTAATACGCTTTATTAATACCTAAAAGTTTATCTACAGTAACAAATTCAAAACCAAGCTCTTTATAATATTGGATAATATGATTTAGTGCAGCAACTGTATTGCTTCTATCTCCACCGCCGTCATGCATCAATACTATCGCTTCAGGATGTTGATTAGTAATAACTGCATTTTCAATGTTTTCAACTGTGTTTGTATTTGGGTTCCAATCTCTGGTATCTATTGACCAATTAACTACTAAAATCCCTTTTTGTGATAAATAGTTAATTTGATCATCTCTGATACGACCAAAAGGAGGTCTAAAAATCGCAGCCCTATAGCCTATTGCTTCATAGAGTAAATCATTTGTAGGTTTAAACTCTTGCTGCCACCATCTGTCGTTATTTTCAAATAAACTGGTATCTGGATGTGACCAAGAATGATGAGAAATTGTATGCCCTTTATCAGATATATTTTTTAAAACAGATTTGTTTGCAGCTATGTTATTACCTGTCACGAAAAATGTGGCTTTAATATTATTTTTTTCTAGTACCTCTAAAACGCCTGAACTGTATTGTGAGGGGCCATCATCAAAGGTTAAAGCAATTTGTTTTTCATGGTGTAAACCTTCAAGAAAATATAGCTTAGGAAATAACTTAGCCTGCCTTGAAAACTCTTCGTCAGGCACTTGATTAAATTCATCAATGTTAGGCGTTCTAACATAGGGATTACTTTTTTTATTTCTTATAGGGGTTAGATACCATTTTAATAATTCATTTGTTGGTATCTGCCAAATATTATGTAGTTTGGCTGCAGGATTATCATTAATGTAATTATTGATTGCAGTTTCAACGATATTAATGCCGTTGAACGACTTGTTATCTAATGAAAACCATACTGTATCTGGGATATAGGGTTCATTAATGTTATTTAAAAAATCTTGAAACACTTGTTCACTTATAATTGTATTATCTACAAATAATTTTGAACCATACTGCATTTCAATTAAAGCGTTGGCGATTGATAAAAATTTAATTACTTGCCCTGAATCTAATGTGTTTAAGGGTTGTCCATTTTTATTCTTTAAAATTTCATAAATAAAAATCAGTTCAAATAGTTTAGTATCTTCATTATCTGTTAATGATTTTATCATTGACTCTTCTATATTAATTAAGCCATTTTCATTTATCGCAGTATCAAATAAACTTTTTCTGACAGCGCTGTCTTTGTCAGGCGAAATTAATATCGATAAGTCAGTTATAGATATTTTATTAGAAATTGTAGATTCGATATTTTTTAAAACCCGAATCGCAGTTTCAAGGTGATTGGCAGACAAAGAGGTGTTTTTATTAAGATATAAACCTGTAAACTCAGTTTTAAAATCCTGTTTAGTATAAGTAACTCCGTTAAAGTTAAGATCTGAGTGTAATTGTTTATTGTTTACCTCTTGAGTGACAGTCGCGCTTCCACCTCCGCAGCCAATTAAGATAAATATAATAAATATTGCTGAAATTGAATTCCTTTTACTCATAGTGTTCCTTTATTTTTGTATTGTTGATATTAATTTCATTGATTGAATATAAGTTGCGATATATTTAATATCATGTTCATTCAAATTTTTGCTAGTTTTTGCTTTACATAATCTAAATTATTATCTGTAGTTCTATGACCATTTTTGTATGCCGATAATGTCATTCTGACGTATCGCGCATATTGATTTGTTATTCTGAGTGCATTGAGTTTGGTTTACCTTTCCCTGTCTTATCGTGGCACGTGCTGTTATATTGCTATTTTGATCGCCTATTAAATAAAGCGTTTTACCTTTTTAAAACCCATTTTTATCGTCTTGTATACTGTGCTTTAGTGAGTCGATTGTAGGGTTTAAGTTTGCAGGTTTTGTATGTTCTTGGTTAGAAAAATACTGCGCTATGGCACGTATTTCCTTGAATGTATAATATTTAAAGATATCATCCATGTCTTTGTTTGTTTTTTGACCTAATTTAAACATGAGCAACATGTTACAACAATAATCGGTACGTTATTTAAACGCAACTATCAATAAGGTTAAGAATAAAAATAAAGAAACGAGTTTCCAAAACTTCACTGGTTCTCGTTCCATAAATGGTATTTCTTTATAATGACCAATTTGTTTTATATTTTCAGCACAAATATCTGCTTCGAATTCAGAAAATGCGTTATATCTCTTTGTATGATCTGGTGAACATGCTTGTCTGATAGCTAAGTCGATTTCTAATGGGCAATCACAACGGAAGTTTCTAATCGTTTTGTATTGCCAAAGTGCTAAGTTATGATTTATTTCATACTGATTTTTAATCAATTTGTAGGGATATTTCCCAGATAATAACTCATAAACAACAATCGCAATTGAGAACATATCGCTTTTAAAATCAGCTTTACTTTCTATTAAGTATTCAGGGGCGCTATACTCTAACGTTCCCATAGGCATGTGTTTAATATTTTGATAACCATCATAAAATGACTTTATTTTGGTTGCACCATAATCAATTAACGTGATGTGCCCATTGTCATCAATAATGATATTTTCAGGCCTAATATCTAAGTGAACAATTTCCATTCTTTGTAAAACACGAACAGCCATTATCAATTGTTTTAAAATGTTTTGTATTTTGTAAATATCTGGTTTTGGATTGTGCGTCATCCATTGTCTTAATGATTGCCCTTTAATGTGGTCACTTAAGTGATACAAAAACTGACTCTTTTCTGGTGCAAAGGTTACCTTCATTAAATTTGCATGATCAATTCGCTCTCCTATCCATGCTTCTTGAACAAATGAACGTAAAAATTGCTTATCCTCAGAGAAATTTAATGATGGTGCTTTTAAAATTTTAATATTATCTTTTTCTTGCTCTTTGACCAAATAGATATGTGAGCGGGTATTATGCACAATGACTTGTTGAACTTGAAAATTGTCAATTTTGTCACCCACTTTTAGAGGTGGCGGAATCACTTTATTTTCAAAATAATGTGATAACGCTTGTTGATCATCTGTGACTGTTTTATCAATTTTGATAATCAAACAAGTGACGTTATCTGTACTACCTGATTCGATAGCTTTATCTACAAATTGTTTACTGAGTTGTTCTAAATGGATTCTGGTTTGTGTGTTGTTTTTTAGTTTAGATAGCTGATTCTTAATATATTTGTCAGTTAAATGGTTAAAAACACCATCACTACTAAGTAAAAACATATCGCCTTTCTCTATAGGTACTTTTTTATAATCAACGTCAAGTCGGTTATCAGCACCCATAACCCGTGTTAAAACAGTCTTTTTTCCACCTACTTTATGATTATGCTCTCTCGTTAATGTTTCAAAAATATTATTTTGTAGACGTGATATTCGACAATCACCAACATGAAAAATATGCGCAGTTGAGGATTTACATACAATCGCTGAGAGTGTTGTTAGCCATTGACTGGTTTTGTTTATTTTTGCTTGACCGTATAACCAGTTATTTAAGCTTGTTAATACTTTAGCACCCGATTTTTGCACTGACCAGGTATCTGGAGTAGCATAAAAACTGTCTATAAATTGAGTCACACTCAATTGTGACGCTTCAGCTGCATTATCTGCACAGGATAAGCCATCTGCAATCACGGCACTTGCCCCTTTATTTGTCAGTAAAGCGGCTTCGGGGATCAAAGCTGCAAAGGCATCTTGATTTTCACCTTTTACCCCTGCGCTTGAATAACCGCCAATAATGACTTGAATTGCTGTTGTTGTTTTATCCGATTTTTGCATTTTTATTTTCACATAATGCCTTGTTGCGCCTTAACTAATTATACAATTCACATTGATATCAAGTGTGGTGTAAAGGCATTGAGTTTACTGCCTTTGCATCACTACCACGAAAGATATCAAGGATTAACCTACATTGATCAATTGTACTGTTCCATCGGCATTTACCTCTGCCATAGCGCCTTTTGGCTCGCTCATAAATAAAATAGCGATAAAGCCTACGACAGCACTTGCTGCTATTACCAAGAAAAAGGTTTGATAATCAACTAAAGATAAAATAGTTAAATATACAACTGCACCCACATTACCATAGGCCCCTGTCATGCCCGCAATCTGTCCTGTTAAACGTCTTTTTATTAATGGTACAGCTGCAAATACCGCGCCTTCACCGGATTGAACAAAGAAAGAACACAGCATAACTGCAGCGACTGCTAAATACAGCGGCCATTCACTGTTCAATTGAGCAAGAATAAAATAGCCTCCAGCAAGCCCAAACGTTAAAATTAACAATACTTTTTTTCTGCCAAACTTATCACTTAGCCAGCCGCCGATAGGACGAGATCCTAAATTCATAAATGCATATAATGAAGCTAGAAAACCTGCTTGCACTATATCTAAACTAAAAGTTTCACTAAAAAATAGTGGTAGCATTGATACAACTGCTAACTCAGATCCAAATGTCGCAAAATATAAAATATTTAAAACCGCAACTTGTTTAAATGAATATCTGTGAACTTCTTCTACTGGTGTTTTAAATATATGACCATTTACTTTCCAAGTTTGTTTAACTTCATATAAAAATAACAAAATCAAACTGAAGTAGATTACAATAGCAAAGTTATCGGAAATCATATTGACAGCTGCAGGAGATAATTTCCAAGTTAGTAATGCAAGTGCTGCATAAAGTGGTAATTTCATTAATAATAATAAGAAAAAATCACCTTTTGATGTCACTTCCATCGCACCAGTGGTTTTAGGCTTAAAATATGTTGCGCCTTTTGGCGTATCAGAAACATTAAAATACCAAATAAAGCTAAAACCTAAACATAATAAACCCGTTAATCCTATTGAATATCGCCATGCATTGTCACCGGCAATGCCGATATCGACAAAATATAAAGTTAATACAGGTAATAACATGGCCGCGGCTGCCGAACCAAAGTTACCCCAGCCACCGTAAATACCTTCTGCGGTACCTAACTCATTTGCGGGAAACCATTCACTTACCATGCGGATCCCAATAACAAACCCCGCGCCAATGAACCCTAAAGCAAACCTTGCAATCGCGGCTTGCATAAAGGAATCAGATAATGCGAAGGCAAAACAAGGTATGCTCGATATGGCGAGTAAAAGTGCATAAGTTATTTTAGGTCCATATTTATCAGTTAACATACCGATAACAATTCTAGCTGGGATAGTGAGCGCTACGTTGAGAATGAGCAATGTTTTTATTTGATCTGAAGTTAAACCTAAGCTTTTTGCTATCATACCCAGCAATGGCGCGTGATTAAACCACACTAAAAATGTGATAAAAAACGCCATCCAACTTAAGTGTAGTATTTTCATCTTTCCTGAAAAAGACCTGAGTTTAATGCCCGCTGCATCAGTCATATGTGAATCCTTATCATCTAAATATCTAATTTTTGATTAGAAATTGAAGTTTAAATTTATCTAAAAGATTAAGAGCAAAGGCAATGCCAATATAATTATTCAATATAAAACAATGAGTTAATGTTTTTTCGTTTGCTATGTATGGAATTGAAGCACCAAACAATCACACAAATGCACAGCTTAAGTGCAGCTAATTCAGAGTCTTGATTGTTTGTTTATTAAACTAAAGTTTGATAAATAGTCAGATAATTCTATATTTAGCAATGAACCTTTTCTTGTGTGTTAGTTATCAACTGCTCTATAAGGAATCAAACAATGTTTAAACACTATAATAAAAAACAGTTCAGCATCATGTTCACTTCAATGCTTGTTGGGATGTTATCAATTCACTCTGTATCTGCAGAAATTGCAGTAATAGTTAACTCAGCCAATGGCTCTGCTTTAGATAAAAATTCAATTGAAAGAATATTCATGGGAAAAATGAAAAAATTCCCTAATGGTCAAGTAGCATTGCCTATGAATGCATCTAAAGGCATGAATTCTCGTGATGAATTTAATAAAGCCGTTATTGGTCGCTCTAGCAGCCAAGTAAATGCATATTGGTCCAAATTAGTTTTTACCGGTAAAGGCAGCATGCCTAATGAGCTTTCATCAGACGCAGAAATTATTGCAACCATTTCATCAAATCAAGGTGCGATAGGTTATATAAACTCAAGTTCTGTGACAGACGCCGTTAAAGTTATTGCTAAATTTTAAGTGAGGACAAAATGAAAGATTTAAAAAAATCACTATCAGCCTTACTTGTATCAAGTGTTTTTATATCAGGCTATACAGTTGCTGATGTGAAAATTTCCGGCTTTGGGTCTGTGGTTGCTGGTCGAACTCTAGATGATGTAACGTTGGATAATGTTAACTATGATTGGAGTCAGCCCCCAAGTGCTTCTAACCCACCATCAGTTACAAGAGAGCAAATACTAACAGCTGATTTCTATGACGTAGGCCAATATAGTAATGACTTTAGTTTTAAACCTGAAACTGTATTTGCGTTACAAGTTGTTGCTGATATGGGAGAAAATTTAAAAGTAACAGGCCAATTGGTCGCTAAAGGCACTGACGATTTTAGCCCTGAGTTTGACTGGTATTATTTAACTTATCAAGCGACAGATGATCTAACTTTAATGGCTGGAAGGCGGAATATCCCTATGTATTATTTTTCTGAGTTTTCAGAGGTGGGTTATGCGTATCCTTGGATGAGGCCGCCTTCAAATCTTTATTGGTGGCAAGTGACTCAGTTTAATGGTTTACATGCCATGTACGATTTTTCATTGGGTGATTATTCAAATACGATTAGTGTCTTTTATGGTAATGAATATTCCAATGATAATAAAGAAATGAAATATTACGATGAACTATATGGAGGCAATGCAAAATCAGTCAATGAATTATGGACAGACATCATGGGATTTAATTGGAATCTTTCAGGTGATTTTTTTGATGTACGTCTTGTATATTTTCAAAATGATAGAGACAGAGAAACCATAGCTCAGGATGGCAGTATCGCTGATTATACCCCTTTCTCTCAGGAGTTTCTGGGCTTTGGTGGTACTGTCGATTTAGCGATGTTTACATTTCTGTTTGATTGGAACCTGGTAACTTATGATGACGCTAATGGCACAGAGTTTCCTACATACTTAATTTCCGTTGTTTATAACCTAGATGAGTTCCACCCATTTATTAGTTACTCAAAAGCTGATCATAAACGTGAGAAACGTAGTAACACTGAAGATTACGAAGAACATTACATGTTAAGTTATGGGGTTCGTTACGATTTCCACCCGAGTGCATCTTTTAAAATACAATATGATAAATTTGTAGATGAAGCTGTGCCTGAGTCTGGTTGGCGTTATCACGGTGATTCAGATACAGTAACAGTAGGAGTAGATTTTATTTTTTAGAATTAGAGAAATAGCTACTGGGTGTTTTGGTAGCTATTTTCTTGGGTTTTATTGAAGTACATTAATTTAAATAATTAAAATTATTAGTTATTTTTATGCAATATTGTTTTTTTTCGCTATTATATCTTTTAAGATAAAAATATAAATAAAATTGCAATTTAGGATATATTACTTCCCGATGGAATTTGAACAATCCCTCAACTCAGGAAAAGATAAATACAGAATTGTGCTTGTTTATTTATTTTTGGCGTTGTTCAGTATCTTATCTTTTGTGGGGGTGAACTTTTTTGTTATTTCATCAAATATCAATGATGCCAATGATGACTTTGTAATACATACAAATGATATTCATCAACATTTACTTCAGGTCACACAAAGCACAAACTTTATTTTAGATGGGTTTTCAGCTTTATTATCTAGCATAGGATTGGAAAACTATGAAACTGTAGTGACGTATTCTAATCAAGTTCTTGAACGTGTGCCTTACATATATCAAATACAAGCTGCTCAATTGGTCACTAGAGAGAACTTGACTGAGTTTAATGATATTCACAATACATTTTATAACTATCAAGTAAAAGTATTTGATGGCAGTCAATTTAAAGGTGCAACGCAAAGTAGCGCTGATGTATTTTATCCAATTACATTTTTTGCTGACAAAGAAAATTTATCCTTTAATAACTATGGTTTAGATGTGCAATCATTGCCGTTTTTAGCTAAATCCACCCGACTTGCACAACGTCACAATAAAACAGTTATTTCGGAGCCTTTTGATACGCTTGATGATGAGCGTGTATTCGTAATGGTACAGCCAGCCTATTTTGAACAAAATACACAGCCTGACTTTTTCTCTTTTTTTATTATAAAGTCGGATATATTATTGAAAAAAAATACGCTTATATCTGACTATGTCATAGATATACGTCTCAAAAAGCAGGCGGAAGAACCTTTATTTGAGCAAGTTCAAACTCAAGTAACGTTATGGGAAAAGAATTTACTACCTGAATTTAAGTATGAAAAAGAAATCTCAATTGGTGCACAAGTATTGGTATTAACGGTAAAGCAGCAATTAAGTTGGGCTGCAATAGAGCTTAATATCTTAATCGCGATATTTTTTGGTTCTATGTTATTTTTATTGTCATTTTACTTAATGTTTAAAATCCATTTTGATTCAGAGCTTGTTAAAGCAAAACATAGTAAACAACTTTTCGATTTAGCTAATTTTGATGGGTTAACATCATTAGCTAACCGACATGCTTTTAATAATATGTTAGTTCATAGTCTTAAAGTGGCCAAACGAAATAATAGCCAAGTTGGCATACTATTTTTAGATTTAGATGGCTTTAAAAATATTAATGATACGTTAGGGCATAATATCGGTGATTTAGCACTTAAGTTGTCTGCTGACAGAATTAAAGAAACAGTACGTGATATTGATAGTGTTGGACGATTAGGCGGCGATGAATTTGCAATTATCTTATCGAATATTAATGGCCCTGAGTTATGCGAAGAAATAAAACGTAGGTTAAAAGTTGCTGTTGCGTCCATTAAAGAAATAGAAGGAAATGCTGTTAGCTTGGGGACGAGTGTTGGTTATGCCATCTACCCAAGCGATAGTGGCTCAGCTAATGATTTACTCACATTAGCTGATAAACACATGTACAAAGATAAAAAAGAAAATAAAAACGTTTAAAAATATCTGCTTGTATCTCTATTACGCCAAAGATCACTGGCTTTATTTAATGCGTCCGTACTATTTAATCCTTGAGTTAAACTTATCATAACGGCCAAAGTGCCCTTTATTGCAGATATTGCATACTCATCTTGCAATTGACCTTGCCAAACAGACTTTAATTGTGAAATATCTTCCATGTTTGCTTTGTGCTGCCTGCCAGAATATAACTGAGGAAAATTTACTGTATGATTTAACCCCTCGTTATCATTTAAATGTAATGTGAATTCTCTATCTGATTTAACTTCGACTTCCCCACCCTCTCCTCTAAAACACGCAACATTGGTATCATTAACTAAATTAGCAACTTGGATATGGCGTTCATCAAATTCTTTATGATATACCCCATGTAGGCTATAAGCAGCATTTGTAGGGTTTAACATTCTGGCTAAAGTATTTGCGCAGGTTCGCAAACCGAATAGTTCTCTTAAATCAATGAGTTGCTTTAATTTAGGGTTGAGAACGCCTAATTCTACGTAACAAAACCCATGAGCTTCTAAAAAGAGGTTTGCTTCAACCGTATTGGTACTAATAGGTAAGTTTAATAATTTGAAAACTTGGTCAAGATAAAGTCTTTGTGATTGCGGCTCTTTAGTGCCATGCAAAAATACTTTTTGTCCACTATCTGCGAGAGTTAATACCGCTAATAAAAACCAAGGAAGTTGTCGGCGTTTACCTGCATAACAACCAAGGTCTAAGTTAATACCTTTAATACTTTTAAATTCAGCTATTGTTGACTGACGCACTGCTTGTAAAAAACCGGCCAATTCATCTTCACTTTCTTCTCGTACTCTCAGCAGCATTAAAAAAGCGCCAAGTTGTTCTTTACTTACTTCACCATTAATTGCTTGGTTCATAGCATCAAAGGCTTGTTCTTGGGATAAATATTTACCTGCTTTTTTGCCTCGACCAATATGACGGATATATTCAGAAAAAGGGGTTTTAACTTGACTCATTCACGACTTCACTCATTTTTAGCATATCTAAATCAACAATTTGACGGGCATTGATCACTTCACCCACAACAATCAGTGCAGGACCTAATAATTTTAACCCTTTCATTGTTTCAGTGATATCTTTTAATGTACTAATAATGACTTGTTGTTGCTCTGTCGCACCTTTATCAATAATCGCAATAGGCATTGTAGTTATCATGCCATGTTTGATCAGGCCTTCTCTTATTTGATTAATGCGGTTTAATCCCATGTAAAATACTAAAGTATCTTTGCTGGATGCTAAATTTTGCCAATCAGCTTGTAATTCTTCCCGTTTTAAATGGGCAGTAACAAAACGAACAGATTGGGAATATTCTCTATGGGTTAAAGGTATGCCTGAATAGGCGGCACAACCTGATGCAGCTGTAATCCCAGGTACAATCGCAAATTTAATATTATTATTTTTTAATGCATCAGCTTCTTCTGCTAAACGTCCAAAAATACTGGGATCCCCGCCTTTTAATCGTACAATATTTTTTCCTGATAAACCCGCTTTTACTAGTAAATCACATATATTGTCTTGTTTGATGCTATGTTTACCACAACGTTTACCTACAAAAACTTTTTGTGTTTTACTTGGGATCAATTGCAACATTTCATCTGTGATCAAACTATCATAAAAAACAATTTCTGCTTCTTGTAGTAGTCTATATGCTTTAATGGTTAATAATTCAGGATCACCAGGACCTGCACCTATTAAGTAAACTTGCCCAATAGGATCGTTACTTTCATTTATGTTTTTAACGTTATATTTTGCTAGTAACTTTTTTATACCGCCAAAAATTGTCAAGTCACTGCTTATTCTCAATTGTGGCCAATTTAGCGCTGTCATACAGTAACTCCTGAGCTTAAGTTTTGATTCATGGGCGATAATCGCCCATTGTTTTTATCTTTGTTTAAATATTCTAAGCAACTTTAAGTTGTACTAAATCATCAATAATGCGTGTTTTAAATACGGAAACTGACTTAGTTTCATCTTGTATGCATACACCTGAAGTTAATGAAAAGTGTTGTTTATATAATGGTGATGAGACAACGATATCTTCATCAATTGAGCCTATAATGCCTCGGTATAAAACATTTGCTTCACCAATTGGATCGTAATTACTGATCGCATAAGCTTGGTTAGTAGCTTTAAGATAAAAGATTGCGACTTGTTGTTCATCATTAAGTAATGCGCAAATACCAGAATCATGTATTAAATCTTGTTGTTGGCAAATTGTTTGCCACTTTGTTGCAGAAGTCATTGTGTTCTCCTTATAATTCTTTTATTGGGATCAGTTGTTTTTCAGCTGGTGTTGCAGGTCTTATTTGCTCACGTTCTGTAACAAACTGAATATTGCTATCGGTCAGTTCGCTATTAACAAATTGACGGAAACGCTTAAGAGACTCTGGGTTTTCAATCGTGGTTTTCCATTCACATTGGTAACTGTCTACAACCCTTTGCATCTGACTTTCTAACTCAAGTGCTAATCCTAAGCTATCTTCAATAATGACTTGTTGTAAATATTCTAAACCGCCATCAAGTGCCTCTAACCAAACTGAAGTGCGTTGTAACCTATCTGCGGTGCGAACATAAAACATCAGAATACGATCAATATATCTAACCATAGTTTGCGTATCTAAATCAGTTGCAAATAAGTCGCCATGACGTGGTTTCATACCGCCATTACCACACACGTATAAATTCCAGCCATTTTCAGTAGCTATGATCCCGATATCTTTACTTTGTGCTTCGGCACATTCACGTGTACAACCTGATACTGCAAACTTTATTTTGTGAGGAGAGCGCAGACCTTTATAACGGTTTTCAAGTTCAATTGCTTGTCCTACACTATCTTGCACACCATATCGGCACCAAGTACTACCCACACATGATTTAACGGTACGTAATGATTTACCATATGCATGACCTGTTTCAAAACCAGCTTGAATTAATTCTTCCCAAATAGGCGGTAGTTGATCAACTCTGGCACCAAATAAATCAATACGTTGACCACCAGTAAGTTTGGTATATAAATTGTATTTTTTAGCAACTTCACCAAGCACAATGAGCTTGTCAGGTGTTATTTCGCCACCAGCAATACGAGGCACAATTGAGTAAGTACCGTCCTTTTGCATGTTACCTAAGTATGTATCATTGGTATCTTGTAAAGGTAAGTGACTTTGCTCCAGAATATAATCATTCCACACAGATGCTAAAATATTGCCCACTGCGGGTTTACAAATCTCACAGCCATGGCCTTTACCATGTTTATCTCTTAACGCATCAAAAGATTTTATTTGCTCTACTTTTACAATGTGGAATAACTGTTTACGGCTATAAGCAAAGTGTTCACAAATGTCATCTTTTACTTCTACGCCCAAAGCAAGTAATTCTTTATCGACTGTTGTTTTTAATAATGCAGTACAACCACCACAGCCAGTACTGGCTTTAGTGCATTGTTTAAGTTCAGATAAATCGGTTGTACCATCAGCAATTGCTTGTTTGATATCGCCTTTAGTTACATTGTGACAAGAACAAATCATTGCACAATCTGGTAGTTCAACTGCGCCCATAGGCTCAGCACCTGATGAGTTTGGTAAAATCAAAGACTCAGGAGCGTCTGGTAAATCCATATCGTTAAGTGAAATCTGCAATAACGAATCGTAATCACTGGTATCTCCTACCAATACAGCACCTAAAATTTTATTTTTATCTTCATCAATGACAAGTTTTTTATAAACGCCTTTGATTTGGTTTTCAAATATATAAGATTTTGAGCCAGGTGTTTTAGCATGTGCATCGCCAATAGAACCAACTTCTACACCCATTAGTTTTAATTTAGTGCTCATATCAGCACCATTAAACATCATTGAACCGCCACTTAATTGATCGGCCACAACACGTGCCATGGTATAACCTGGTGCAACTAAGCCAAAAATGAAGTTTTGCCACAATGCACATTCTCCGATGGCGAATATGTTTTCATCTGAGGTTTGGCATTGGTCGTTAATTACGATACCGCCACGTTCACCTATTGCTAAGTCGAATTTTTTAGCCAATTCATCTAGTGGTCTAATACCGGCTGAAAATAAAACCAGATCGGTTTCTAACTCTGTACCATCTGAGAACTTCAATTTATAACGGCATGAATCACCTTGTTCGATAACTTGTGTGACTTTTTGGGTATGAACGGTTACACCTAAATCTTCAATTTTATTTTTTAATAAATTACCACCAGCTTGATCAAGTTGAACAGCCATTAGCTGAGGTGCGAATTCAACTACATGGGTATCTAATCCTAGCTGTTTAATTGCGTTAGCAGCTTCTAGGCCTAATAGCCCGCCACCTATGACAACACCTACTTTTCCTGATTTAGCAGAAGCACTTATTGCCTCTAAATCTTCTATTGTGCGATAAACTAAGCAATGTTCTTGAGTGTTACCGGGGATGGGCGGGACAAATGGATATGATCCTGTCGCTAAAACCAGTTTGTCGTAACGATACGTTTGGCCAGAACTTGCTGTGACAAATTTATCAGTGCGATTAATCTCAGTTATTTTTTCATTGGTAACAAAGTTAACGCCAAGTTCATCATAATGCTCTGATGTTGTTAAAGCTAAATCTTCTGCACTTTTGCCACCAAAAAATTCAGATAAATGCACTCTATCATATGCTAATCTTGGCTCTGCTGACAAAACTGTAATATCATATGCTTGCTGCTTTTCAGCCATACTTTCAACAAATTGATGACCAACCATGCCATTGCCAACGACTAATATTTTTATTCTATTCGTATCCATTTGAGCCCCTATCATGTTAGTGAATTTCACCTCACTTTCATTACTACTGTTATCAATGCTATATATTAGAATGGCAATAACAGTGCCACTATTTAACCTTCTAAATTTCAATGGCTTATTGTGTTTTATGTTTTTTAAATCAGCTGCTTGCACTATTATGAAAGGGGAATGCACTTAGGGTGTGCATTAAAACTAAGGCTAAAAATGGAGTAATTCTGTGCGAATAAATTCCCCCTACAAATTTATTTAAATACAAGGTTCTGATAACGACTCAATATAAAACAAAAAAGCGTATCAACTCTCAAGGTAAGATACGCTTAGGTTTTGGTTGGAGCCAAATAGGTTAATTTAAAACCATTGATTAGTTAATATTAGGTTTTATACATCTGGGCTGCCACTGCCACCATTGTTGCTCACCATCAGGGGTATTGTCTTTTGTTTGATGTATATCCCAAGTGATCAAATATTCAGGGTTAATCACTTTAATGCCAGATTGGCTGGTATGAAAGTCTCCCTTAGGGGCAACAAACCAGCAAGATAAATCACTAGGGATAATAAATTCAGCTTGGTTCGTTTTATCTGAATCAAGTTGTATTGTTATGCCTGTTTCTTTATCAACAGATTTAACTGTACCTGCTAAAACAGTTTGTTTAAGGGTTTTACCGCTTATGTCAAAATAACTCAGTGCAATGACGCACGACTTGTTAAGTGTATCATTAATATTTTTTAGCAATTTAATACCTTAATACTATTGTTATACGTTTAGGAGAGTCATTAGCCTTGAAATAACATATTCGCAGCTAAAGCCTGCTCCTACTTCATATTTAATGAGCTAAAGGCGCGACACCTGTTGCTGGGTTATCTGCTAAACCTACATCTCTAGCATGTTGTTCAAATCCTTTATTTTTCCAAAAGAATGCACCAGGCATGGTTGTTGGAATAACTAAAATATAAAACAAAGCACGACCAATTAGCGATGTAACACAATTTAAAGTCGCGAATAAACCCCATAATATTAATTGATTGTCTTCTAATATATTAAGAAGCTGGACACTCAATAAAACACAGGTGAATAAAATATTTATAGCTAATAAAGTATTTCTTAAAAGGTAGGTTTTACCAAAAGTTGTATTTTGCACATAATGCGCTGCACCGCCTTCATTTTCATTACGGTTTAAATCTGAGTTATGTTTTATTAAACCTAGGCCTTCAATAAACATGCCTAATATAAATACCATGCTAAATACTAATAAAGACTGAGTTAAATCAAGATTCATTACATATAAAGTCGGTAATACGATCATGGCACTTGTCATAGCGCCTAAAGATAAAGTATTGCCTATGAAAGCGGTTACAGTTTGTAGATGATTCCAAAATGGACGTGCTTTTATTTGGTAACATTGATTCATATAATACAGACCTGCTAACCCTGAAATAACTGCAAATATACCAGTGCCAATAATGATATTGTTTAATGGCAATGTTTGCGTTAATACGACTAAATCTATCTCTATAAATGATAGAGTTAAATTTACAACAGTTTCATTTAAAGGTAATGAAAATAGCGCCGTAAGGCCACAACCCGCACTAAACATGGCTAAACCAAATCCTTCTCTGCTCATTGGGGAATGCCTTAAATTATTAAATCCACGGTAAAATCTAAATGGTTTGCCTAAATGTGTCACGCTCATAAATAAACCAAATGAGGTCATGAGCAAAGCGATGACAGTGAGTGGTAAAAACATGTCTGAAACCATGAATTGCTCAAATGATTTAATACCACATAGGGCTGCAATAAATGGAATTAAAAATGTACCTAAAGCTGCTTGGGAAAATAAAGTAAATAAAACTAAAGGGTTTTCTCTGCTATTTAACTTCCCAAAATTCCAGCTCCTGGCTTTGCCTTTCTTTTGATCAATAACAGGTTTGTAATCACCTTTGTCATTTTTATGATATTTAACGGGCATATCATCAGTTCGTGTCATTTCATCTGGTAGGCTTTTGGTTTGTTGAAAACGTATATTTGGGTTTGTAATGCTTGGATCAGGGAAACCTGGTATAGATGTTTTACATTGTTGACGTTTTTCAGGCGTATTTTCAATTACGCCAAAATCTAATGCATTGCCAACACAGGCGGAGACACAAGCAGGCTTTAGTCCAACCTCTAATCTATCAACACACATATTACATTTTGAAACTTGGCCTTCTACTGGGTCTAACTGAGGTGCATTATAAGGGCACACCCAAGTACAATAACCACAACCAAAACATGTATCCGGATCTTGTAAAACAGCGCCATATTCAGCATGTTTAGTATAAGCACGCGTTGGACAGCCCTTTAAACAAACAGGATCATCACAGTGATTACACGCCATAGAAATATTCATGCGTTTATAATCAGGGTATGAGCCCCCTTCAACATAACCAACAGATCTAAATGATAAGTGGGCAGGAGTTTCATTTTTTTCTGCACATGCAGATTCGCATGCATGACAACCTATGCAGTTATCTGCTGTGAAAAAGAAACCATGTTGTTTATTTCTATTAGGGTTCGAACCCACTTCTGGATTTTCATTAATAAACATTGATCGCGCTTTTGGATGATCGGTAATATCTATTAAATCAATACGTTTACCATAACGATTGGTCTCTTTTGCTTTAACATCAGGTAAGTACGCATATTTTTGCTCATCAGTTCTCACTTCCCAATGATTAGAGCGACCTGCCTGCTCTTGTGAAACTTTCATCGTTTTAGGATCAAAGCTTTGTACATTCAATTCTTCTTGTCTGGCTTTAGTCATAATAATCTCTCCTAAAATACGCGACGTTCAACATTCAAACGTGCCGCTTCAACTTGATCTATTTGTTCAATTTTTACTGAGCACTGCTTAAATGCAGGTTGACGAGAATAAGGGTCTAGTAGACCTAAAGTTAAACGATTGACACAATCGTGAAAATGAAATGGAATAAACACCATATTGCGAGGAACCCGTTGCGTAAGTTGTACCATGACAACCGCATCTCCTCGCCTGCTAGTCAATCTAACGTAAGACTGGTGGCTAATACCTAGCTCAATAGCTGCATCTGGGTTCATTTCCATATATGCGGTTGGGCTAAATTTATTACAGTTACCAATTTTCCCTGTTCGAGTACGGGTATGAAAATGTTCAACGACCCTGCCGCTGTTTAACCAAAAAGGAAATTCATCGCAAGGTTGTTCGTTATTGTTGTAAAATTTAACGGGAATTAAGTTAGCTTTGCCTGATTGTGTTTGAAATTTTCCATCAGTATATAAACGCGGATCTCCTTTTAAACTGCTTTGTCCTTCCCGGTAAGGCCATTGAATACCTTTCGCTTTTTCAATTTTTTCATAACTCATGCCTGAAATATCTAATGTTCTATCTTTGCCTTTAGACAGTTGCTTCATTTCATTAAATACCTCTTCAGGAGCGTCAGGGAAGTTAATAACCTTGCCATTATCAAAGCGTTTGGCTAGTTGGTTAAAAATCCAAAAATCAGGTTTAGCGTTTTTATATGGAGGCATGGCATTGTTTATTAAATTCACACGACGTTCTGTATTGGTATGACACCCTTGTTTTTCAGCCCAAACAGCGGCAGGAAAATAAACATGGGAATATTGGTTCGTTTCTACATCTTCATAAACATCCTGAATCACTAAAAAGTCTAAATTTTCTAATGCTTTGCGAATACGTGCTGTATTTGGCATCGAAGTCATAGGATTGGTTGCAACTATCCACATGCCTTTGATTTCACCGGTTTCGATCGCGGGAAAAATATCAGTTTCAGCTAATCCGCGTCTTTTAGGGAAAAACTCAGGATCGATACCCCAAAACTGTGCTATTTCTTTTCTATCGGCTTCGTTTTCTAGATAACGATAACCAGGTAAGCCAGAACAAGATGACCATTCTCTTGTGCCCATAGCATTACATTGACCTGTAATTGATAAACTCGTACCTCCTGGCTTGCCTATATTACCTGTTATAAGGTTAAGGTTATTAATATTAGCGACACCGTCTGAGCCATGAGTTGATTGATTAATGCCCATAGTCCAAATAGACATAGCAGCGGGTGCTTTTGCGTAGATTCGTGCCACGTTTCTTATGGTATCTTCATCTATACCACAAATATGTTGTGCTGTTTTTGGTGAGTAGTCTTGTACTAAATTTTTTATTTCATCAAAACCTTGGGTATGTGCATTAATATAGTCTTGATCTTGTAACTCTTCATTGATGATCACATACATCATTGAATTGATTAATACACAGTCGGTACCTGGGGTGATAGGTAGATGAATATCGGCAAATTGCGCCAGCATAGTGACACGAGGGTCAACAACAATCAGAGGGAACTTTCTTTTTTCTAACGCTTCTTTCAAACGCCAATAAATAATTGGATGTTGCTCCGGTAAATTTGAACCAAACGCCATAAAACAATGGGTATGTTCAAAATCATCATAACATCCTGGCGGACCATCAGAACCAAATGATCTTTTATAACCAATTACCGCTGATGCCATGCATAAAGTCGTATTACCATCATAGTTGTTTGTGCCAATACAGCCACGAGCGAGTTTACCTAATGTATAAAACTCTTCTGTTAATAATTGACCGCTTGAAACAATTGCAAAAGCGTCTTTACCATATTTTGTTTGTATTTCTTTTATTTTATCAGCTGTAGTATCTAAAGCATTATCCCAAGAAGTTTTCTCAAAAGACTCAAAATGTTTTTCTCTTATTAAAGGCTCAGTACCCCGGCCTGGGCTTTCAAATAACTCATGCTCCAAAATGCCTTTAATGCAGAGCTTTCCACGATTTACATCAGCCCCGGCATGGCCTCGAGTTGTAACAATTTTATTTTCTTCGTTTAGACCAATTTCAATTGAACAGCCCGTAGAACAGTAATTACATGTTGTATACTTCCACTGTGCAACTTTTTTACTTGGGATTTTTATTGGTTTTCTTTTCTTTCGCCCAAACAACATAATAACTTCCTGAAATTTAATTAAACGCCCAGTAGATATAAGGCAGATACTATGCCAAATAAATTATCCTTTAATTTCAAAGGTTAATGCTTAATGTGATGTAATGATGTGCTTTGATGGTGAGGTGTTGGAATATATTGGTGCAATTATAATGCTGAAAAGAGTTATTGTATTATTTGCAATTTATGTCAAAAAACAATCGACCTTTTTACCGCATAGTTCTATATTTGATTAATAAGTAAAATACTTAGGTGAAGAATATTAAGTATATATTTTTATTATTTCT
Organism: Pseudoalteromonas sp. C2R02; assembly: GCF_018860845.1. Taxonomy (NCBI): domain Bacteria; kingdom Pseudomonadati; phylum Pseudomonadota; class Gammaproteobacteria; order Alteromonadales; family Pseudoalteromonadaceae; genus Pseudoalteromonas; species Pseudoalteromonas sp. C2R02. The sequence goes on from NZ_JAHKQC010000034.1 coordinate 474,788, forward strand.
TTTATTGTTCAATAACACGAGTTTTTCGAAAGAAATTAATTGGCTAGTTTATGATTTTCCTCCTTATTATATTATTGATGATTATGGTCAAGGTATGGGGCGAGATGAAGGTATTATTAAACTGCTAGATAAAATGATGCCAAATTATAAATTTAATTTTATGTATATTCCAGGCTCAAGATTGATACACGAGCTATCAGATCCAAATAAGAGTTTTTGCACACTTTCTCTTTATAAAACGCCAAAAAGACAAAAACATATCGCTTTTACAGATTCTTCTTCAACAATTGGTTTGCCCGTATCAATTGCTATGAGGAAAAGTGATATTGAAGCTTTAAACATTTCTATCGATAAGCCTTTATCGTTAATTAAATTATTAGAGAATAAAAATTTGATGCTGGGCGCGATCCCTAATCGCTCTTACGGCGTTGAAATAGATTCAATCATTGCAACTACAAGATCTAAACAAGTGACATTTCGTCCAGGAAGTAACGTGTTAGAAAGCATCACCAAAATGCTTGTGATGGACAGAGTTGATATTGTGTTAGGTTATCCTGATGAGCATGAATATATTGCTAAAAAGCTCGGTTTAGTTGGAGATATTATATCTCTTATGCTCACTGAAACACCAAATTTTAGTGAAGGATATATAGGCTGCAATACTAATGAAATAGGCAAAAAAAATATAGCGATACTTGAAGCAACTTTACAAAAAATGCATAGGCACAATGCTTTTTATAAGATTTTAACCCGTTGGCTACCACGCAATTTTCATCCAACTATTAAGGAAATATTAAATAATAAACACTAAGTTTTGTAAATTTAATTACCCTAAATTTGATTTTCACCATAAAAACCATGCTTTTTATCTTATTTCTTTGCACTTATTACCATTTTAATGTTTCATGTCTGTGGACAATAAAATGGAAGACACAAATGAAAAAAATTCTAACACCAATTGCCTTAGCAATTGCACTCGCTGGTTGCCAAGCAACAGGTGATAATAATGAATCAGTTGCTGCTAAAACAGAAATTGCAACTCAAGCAAATCCTTTTTTCGAAAAATACGAGACACCTTTTGGTATCGCACCATTTGAAAAAATTAAAAATGAACATTACTTACCTGCATTTGCTAAAGGTATTGCACAAAGCAAAGCGCAAACGTTAGAAATTGCTAACTCTCCATTAAAACCTACATTTGAAAATACCATTGAAGCGATGGAAAAAAGCGGTGTTTTACTGAATAAAGTAAGCAATGTTTTTTATGGTTTAACGGGTTCTATGTCAAGTGATGAAGTTCGCGCGATTGCAAAAGAACTTTCTCCAAAATTATCAGCATTAAGTGATGATATTTTATTAAATGAAAAATTATTTAAACGTGTAAAATCAGTATACGATAATAAAGACACGTTAGAGTTACGTGTTGATCAAAAAACGTTATTAGAAGTGACTTATAAAAGCTTCGTACGTGGTGGCGCTAATTTAAATGAGAATGAAAAGCAGCAATTACGTGATTTAAACCAAGAGATCAGTAAGCTTTCTTTAAAATTTGGTGAAAATTTATTGGCTGAAACAAACAGCTTTGAAGTTGTCATTGATAAAGAGTCTGATTTAGCAGGCTTACCAGCTGATATTATTGCTGCTGCTGCACAAACTGCTATCGAGCGTGGTCATAAAGGTAAATGGGTATTCACAACGCATAGACCAAGTAAAAACCCATTTTTAACTTACGCTGAAAATCGTGAGCTACGTAAAGCCGTTTATAATGGTTATACACATCGTGGTGATAACAATAATGAATTTGATAATAAAAAACTAGCATCTAAAATTGCTTCTTTACGTTACCAGCGCGCACAAGTATTAGGTTACAAAACCCATGCTGATTATGTTTTAGAAAATGCGACAGCAAAAACACCACAAAATGTATTTAAATTGTTAGATCAAGTTTGGCCTGCAGCACTTGCTAAAGCTAAAATTGAAGCTGCAGATATGCAAAAAATGATTGATGCTGAAGGTGGCAAGTTTGAATTAGAAGCTTGGGATTGGTGGTATTACGCAGAAAAAATCAGAAAAGATCGTTATGACCTAGATGCTTCTGAAGCAAAACCATACTTTTCTTTAGAAAATACATTACAAGGTATTTTTTATACAGCAGAAAAGCTCTGGGGCGTAACATTTGTGGAACGTTTTGATGTACCAAAATATCATGAAGATGTGCGTACTTTTGAAATGTTTGAAAAAGACGGTACAAGTGCGGGTTTATTCCTAACAGATCACTATGTGCGTGAAAGCAAGCGCGGCGGTGCTTGGATGAGTTCATTCCGTAAGCAACAACGTATGTATGGTGAAGATGTAAAGCCTATTATCTACAACGTATTAAACTACCCTCGCCCAGTAGGCGATACGCCAACATTATTAACTTTTGATCAAGCATCAACATTGTTCCATGAATTTGGTCATGCGATTCAAGGTTTATTATCAAATGGTTATTACCGTTCTCAAACGGGTACTGCTTTACCGCGTGATTATGTTGAGTATCCATCACAAGTAATGGAAAACTGGATGATGGAACCTGAAGTGTTAGCACAATTTGCTAAACATTATAAAACAGGTGAAGTAATTCCTATGGCGTTGATTGAAAAGATCCAAGCTGCCGGTCAATTTAATCAAGGTTTTGGTACAACAGAATACTTAGCCGCTGCATTATTAGATATGAATTGGCATTCACTTGAAACTGCTGAACTTCAAGATGCAGATGCATTTGAAAAATCATATTTAGATAAAATTGGTTTAATCAAAGAGATTGCACCTAGATATCGTACAACTTACTTCTCTCATATATTCGCTGGTGGATACTCATCAGGTTATTATGGTTACATTTGGTCAAATATCTATGATGCTGATACTTGGGAAGTATTTAAAGAAAAAGGTATCTTTGATCAAGCTACAGCTGAAGGTTACCGTAAACATGTACTAGAACCAGGCGGTACAGAAGATCCAGCGCTTATGTACAAGCGATTTAGAGGTCAAGATCCAAAAATTGAACCTTTATTAAAACGTCGTGGTTTATTAAATAAATAGTATTTAGTAATAAATAATGATTAAAGCCCTCTAATTTTATAAATTAGAGGGCTTTTTATTTTAACTTATGAGATATAATTAATGTATTAAACACATGTAAGAATATTTTATGACTGAAGAACATTTTTGGACATTAGTTCAAGCTCCTGACTTTCACGCAACTCCTGATGAAATCTCTGATAACTTAAAAAATAAACTAGAACAGCTCTCTGATTCTGAACTTGCTGATTTTGATAAATACTTTAATCAAAAGATGCGTATTAGTTATACATGGGATTTATGGGCTGCTGCTTTTATTATTTGTGGCTGTAATTCTGAATATGCTTTTTCAGAATTTCGTTCTTGGTTAATTTCACGTGGTCGTGCCATTTTTGATAAAGCACTTGAAAATCCAGATAATTTAGCTGGTTATGATGTTATTCCTGTAAAAGATGAACAACCTTACCCTTATCTAGATGAATATGATCTTTTAGCAGGTCAAATATACGAAAACAGAAATGAAGATGAACTTCCTTTTGTGCCATCTGGTGTTGATGAACCTCAAGGGAAACGTTTTAAAAACAAAGCTAAATTTTTAAAATTACAATATCCAGAATTATTTAAATTATATTGGCAATGATCTACCAGAAATATGATTTTAATCATAAGAATCAAATAGTATTGTTTGTATAATTCGAAAATAAATTAATATATGAAGGCCTAAAAATTATGTCGTGTGATTGTGATAGCCAGCAAGGGTATTTACTGCCTTTTGAAGATGCACTTAAACGTTTATTATGTAGCGCTACACCAAGTCTTGACGCTGAATTTATTTCAATAAATAAAGCATTTGGGCGTATTCTAGCACAAGATATTACCTCTCCTGTTAATGTGCCACCGCATCACAACTCTGCGATGGATGGTTATGCTTTAAGAAGTGAAGATTTAAATAATAATAATACGCTAAACAAAATTGGTTACTCTTTTGCTGGACAGCCATTTGAGGGCATAGTTGAACAAGGTCAATGTGTTCGCATTATGACTGGAGCAGTGATCCCACAAGGTGTTGATTGTGTGATCATGCAAGAAAATACTGAAGTGGCTGAGGACAAAATTACTTTTATTAAACCTGCTGCTAAAGGCGCAAATATCCGCAACTTAGGGGAAGATATTCACAAAGGCGCTTTAGTTTTAAATAAAGGTCATAAATTAGTTGCTGCTGATATTGGTTTACTTGCGTCATTAGGCATTGAAACAATTGATGTATTTTCAAAAGTAAAAGTAGCTGTAATGTCGACAGGTGATGAATTAGTCGAACCAGGTGGTCAATTAAAGGCTGGTCAAATTTTTGAATCTAATAGGTATACCGTTATTTCAATGCTTAAAGCGTTACCGGTTGAAATCATAGATTTAGGCATTATTAGCGATGATCAAATGATTTTAAGAAATACATTTGAACATGCAAATAAAGTTGCCGATGTTGTCGTTTCTTCAGGTGGTGTGTCTGTAGGTGAAGCGGATTATGTCAAAGATATATTAACCGAAATGGGTGAAATTAACTTTTGGAAAATTGCGATAAAACCTGGAAAACCATTTGCATGTGGAAAGTTACCTGATAGCTATTTTATTGGTTTACCAGGCAATCCGGTTTCTGCGACTGTCACTTTTGATCAGTTAGCGATCCCATTTATTAAAAAATTATCCGGCGAAAATCACACTGTTAGGACAAGATTAAATGCAGTTTCGATTGCTGATTTTAAAAAACGTCCAGGTAGGTTAGAGTTTCAGCGAGGTATCGCAAGTCAAGATGAAGCGGGTTTATGGCAGGTTAACTCTACTGGTAAACAGGGATCTGGCATTTTAAGCTCGTTAAGCCGTGCTAATTGTTATGTCATGTTAGCGCAAGATTCATATGGTGTATCTTCAGGTGAAGACGTTACTATTGAACTTTTTAATCAAAAATCATAATTAAGTTACATAAGCTATACCACTTCCGATAATTCACTGGTCATTTAATTATCGGAAATGGTATTAAAGTCCAGCCTAAGCTACATACGTCAAATTCTAAATACCATGTCAGTTATATTCCTAATTTTTTATTTAAATTAAGCAATAATATAGAGTTTAAACTCTATTTAGGGATTGGCAGCATAAAACTAATTAACTGTTTAATCATATGTTTACCGCCTTTAGTCCCTAAATACACCCCTGTAATAAAATATTACATTTTCTTAATGAACTTTTGTATACAGTATAAAGTATTCTGTATAGCCTAGAAATAGTTTCACTTAATGAGTGTGTGAAACAAATACAAAATGTTATATCAAAAAAATTATACGGGATAATAATGAAAACATTTAAGACAACACCACTTATGTTAGCAATGCTAACAGCATTAACAGCGCCAAGTATTCAGGCTGCAGAAGGCGCAAATGATGTTGAGCGTATTATGGTTACGGGTTCAAGGATTGCGCGTACAGAATTAGCATCAACTTCTCCTATCACTGTTATAGACAAACAATCCATGATTAATATGGGGATCACTGATGTAAGTTCAGCATTACGTCGTCTACCAGCACTAACGGGCAATACAACAAATAACCAAAGTAGTTCAGGTGCAAATTCCATTCAAACAGCAACATTACGCGGAATAGAAGCAACAAATACCTTAGTATTGGTTAATGGACGTCGTGTTGTAGGCTCTGATGCCAATGGTTTAGTTGATTTATCAGGTATACCGTTTGAAGCTGTTCAAGAAATGCAGGTACTTAAAGATGGTGCATCTGCAATTTATGGCTCTGATGCGATAGCTGGTGTTATTAATATCATAACTAAGCAAAGGTTTGATGGTTTTGATGTGAGTACGCATTATGGTATTTCATCAGAAGGTGATGCTCAGGAACGTAAAGTTGGATTAGTAACGGGTGCAAGTACTGATAAAGCCAGTTTTATGCTTGCAGCATCAACAACCAATATATCAGGTTGGAAAGAAAGAGATCGTCATTTAACACATGATGCAGATTTTGGTTTTATCGGTGGAGATAATAAACGCTCAAGTACTGCACCAAATGCAAAGTTATCAGGCTTTGGTCTAGGTGAAGGCAATTGGACTGTATTAGATGCAGCTAACCCAAGTGTTGTAGTGCCTTTTGATTACGATACTATGGGTTATAACTATCGTGATGTGCAGTCAGGTGCAAATGATAGTAAAACAACTTCAATATTTATGACTGCGGACTATCAATTAAATGATGATACCCGCTTCTTTAGTGAGTTATCTTTCCATGATGGATTTGTTCAAGGTAATCAGGCTCCTCCTGGTGTAGATACCGGTTGGTATGCAGGTGGTGCTGAAACACCAAATGCATTTTTAGGTTATGATGATGCAGATGGTAATCACTTTGGTGTAGGCCCAAATCAAAAATATAATCCGTTTGGTGTCGCAGGTAATGTAGCACGTCGTTTTAGTGAATATGGTCCGCGTATTTATAAAACGGAGAATAAAATAAATCGTTATACTTTAGGTTTACAAGGGGTTGTTGCTGATGAGTATGATTGGGAAGTTGTATTTTCACAACAATCTGCGGAATTAGTCACTTCAGGTGGTTCTCAACCATCAATTAATCGTATTGAACGTGCTTTATCGGACGAATGTGAGACTGATGAAGATCCAAATTGTGTCGCATTAAACGTTTTTGGTCCTGAAGGGTCAATTACACAAGAAATGCTTGATTACATAAATATCACGGCCCCAGTTCAAACTAACAAAAATGATTTAATGTTTATACAAGGTAGTGTTTCAGGTCCATTAATGGAGCTACCAGCGGGTGAAATGATGTTTGCTGTGGGTGCAGAATATCGTGAAGATCAACTAACTCAAGAAGTTGATATCAGTCAGCGCACAGAAAGTTTTGATGTATCTTGGGCTTCTGCAAGTACTCCTGTTATTTCACCTGTTCGTGAAATCACTGAGTTTTACTTAGAAACGAAAATTCCAGTACTTGATAACTTAGAGCTTGAAGCTGCAGTTAGATATACCGAGTATAGCGATATAGACGAAAGTACCACCAACCCTAAGTTTGGTGTTATTTATAAACCTATGGATGAGCTCACGTTACGTGGTAGTTTCAGTACTGGTTTTAGAGCACCTACAATGGCGCAAATGTACCAAGGCCAAACAGTTAGCTTAACTGAAGATTTACATGACCCGTGTAATCCAGATAATACAGCAAATTACTTTAATACCAGTATTCCTGGCTGTCAGGGGTTAGATCCTGCTGTAAGTAAAAATACCATTCTAAGTTCAAATGTAATTGGTGGTGGTAACCCAGATCTTAAGCCTGAAGAAGCTGATAACATGACTTTAGGTATTGTATATGAAGCATCTGATAATCTTGCTTTCACTTTAGATTATTTTGAAATTGAACAAAGCAATGTTGTATTTGCAAGTACAAACTATGTAATTGATCAATACGTTGCAGGTAATCCTGAGTATGCAAATGATGTTGAACGTTCACATAATGGTACAGGCTATATTACATCGACTTATGCTCCTGCTAATAATATCGCATCTCGTAATATCTCTGGTGTAGATTTAAATGCCAACTATTTATTTGAAACAGAAATTGGTGAATTTAGAGTGAATATGGATGTATCTCGTATGCTTGCTTTTGAAGTGCAAGATACCGATGACACGCCATTTAGAGATATTGTCGGTGACTACGATAGTGCATTTGGCAGTATTCCTGAAACAAAAGCAACTTTACAGCTTGATTGGAGCATGGATAATATGCGCGCAACTTATGATGCGACATATAATTCAGAAATTGAAGGTAAAAATGTAATGGCTTCAACGGTATTCCATAATGTTCAAGTGGGTTACTTCATTGAAGAATACAAAATGGATGTGAAATTTGGTATCCAAAATTTATTTGATAAAATGCCTCCTTACCTAGAAAATGGTGTGACAGGTACTGATGACAACTTATATTCATTCCGTGGACGTTTCTTCTACGGTGATGTATCAATTTCATTTTAATCAAATGGTATAAATAACTTGGGGGTTTAATTCCCCAAGTTTTGCTTAAAAAATTAAGACTTCCCTAAATAAGGTCATTTTTAACATTTATTGTGAATTACAGTGGCCTTTATTTTTCAGTAATTTCACTCCACTGCGCGATGGCTTCTTTGTTACCATTTTTAGACTTGATATACATGTTTAATAGTCTTAGCTCATTACACTGCTTTTCTTCTATTGGTTTTGCCAAAACTTCAATTAAATTAATACCCTCTGCGGCAATACAGGTTTTAAAACTGTGCTTGAATTCAGATATCGTTTTACAAGTTGTAGAATTACCTGAGTAAGCCTGAATAATATTATGTACATTGAACTTATCATCGTTACATTGGTATATTTTTGCATCACTGCTTTTACCTAAATGATATATATTGTTGCGCATATAAATAATTGTGACTTGAGTATTATCTTTTAAAAAATGAATTAATTCATTTAGTTGAAAATGGAACCCGCCATCACCTATAATGATCACTGCTCTATCTTTATCGCCTGTTTCTTTTATTTTTTGGCTGATCACTCGGCCATAAGGCAGTGCTGTTCCCATGGCGCCATACCAAGGATTTGTAAGCCAGCTTCTACCAATATTTGCTTGCCTTACTTTAAGCCCATAACTGGCAAAATAAGAGTTACCGACTTCTGGCAGATATACATAAGGCGTATTATCTTCACTTTGTAGCTCATTTAATGTGTCAGCTAAATTATTAAAATCTATATCATCTTCTGGATTTGTATATTTTTGTATTTCTATAGGTTTTTTAAAACTAAATTTTGGTATGTCGCTTTTAAGTAGTTTTTCAAATATTTCGATTAAATCTTGCTCTAAAACAGCGCCGCCTTTGAGCGTTGTTTTGTTGTCAAAGGTTTCTATTTTATGCGTTCCTGTGCCAAATGCTGTATTTGAGTCTTGTGCAAGAATGCTTGTTGCAACTTCTAAAACATAATCTGTTTGAGATTCAATGTAGTTTTTACCAGATGACTGAGTAAATACACCATTATATGCACCTAGACACAAAGGCGAAAACTCATCAAACATGCCTTTTGCGAACCAACTTGTAGAGAATGGGATATTAAATTTGTTTGAAAACTCAAGTATCAATTTTTTAAGTTTGTAATTGTGCTTTAATCTATCTCCTAAATACAACATAGGTTTTTGAGATTGGTTTAACTCTTTGGTAATTTTATTTGCGATAAGCTCTGTACCACCTAGTACATTTGATCCGCAACATATTTTACTAGTATTTTCAGGTAAATTTAAAGGCTGCGTTTTGCTGAAAACTTGATCTCTTGGTACTTCAATAAATACTGGCTGTTTTGTTTTATAAGCATTAGCAACAATTTGATAAAATTGCTCACCTGCAGTATTAGGTTGGCCAACTGATCTTTGTCCTTGCAGTCTTATTACTTGCATGCCTAGCGCCGAAAAAGCTTCTAATGCATTATCATATTGGGCTTTCCATGAATTATTTGGATGGATAGTATGGTGAATCGCAACATCATTGATCTCAGATTCAGCCGGTGCGCCAGATATAAATACCACAGGTAAACCTTCTGTCATTGCAAGCGCAGCTGCAGATGTACAAGGTAAGCTGCCAACCATATAAGTCGTTAAACAAAATCCCATACCATCAATTTCAGCTTGTGCACAGGCAGAAAAACCCGCATGCATTTCATTACTTGATGGGCAAATGTCAACTTTACTTTCAAGTACACTAATTAAATTTGCAGCAAAATCCCCGCCTACACCATAAACTTTATTATGACCAAAAAACTTAATCACATCACCAATTACATTGCCTAAGGTGGGTAAACTATCTTTGTATTCTTTGCCAAAATTACTATCGAATGAGCAGTTCTGTGGTGTTAAAGTCATAGCTATGCCTTATAAAATATTTTAATGAGCACACCATATAGATAAAATCAGTTATAAAATCTGATCAAGATCATAGTTAGATTTATACAAGTACAATTGATATTTATGAAGTGTTTTGAAATATTTACATAAGTGTAAAGGGGCTTGATAGTTTAGGTGTCGATTTAGTTTAGTTATAGTCAGTATACTCAAATGGGTCAGCATTGATGTAATTTAAATCAGCACCAGATAGATACAGCATTTTTTTCATATGTTTAACCATCTCTGGATGGCCACATAAATAGAACTTATCAGAATTAAAGTGTGTTAGTGTAGGCATCGCAATCTTATTGACTCGCCCTTGTGAAATCTTTGTATCTTGTAAACTGTTTTTATCTACTGCTTCACCTGATAAACAAGGGTAATAAATAAAATTATCATGTTCTAGTGTCAGTTTTTTAAATCTTGGTGGAGGTATAAACCATCTTGGTATCTGCTACCGTGAAATAAAGTGATTTTACCCTGATGATTATTGCCTAAGGCCTGTTTAATAATGCCTATTAAAGAGGCAAGGCAAGTTCCTGTGCCAATTAATACAAGATCATTATTAAGGTGGCTTTCTAAATAGATACGGTACTAAATGGTCCTTTTAACTTTAAGCTATCTCCTATTTCACAATTGTCATAAAGCCAATTACTCATTGCTCCATTTTGTATTTTTTGAATGTGTAGTTCAACACCGTTATCCTTTAGGGGATTATTTGCAACAGAATAACTTCGAATTAGATCTTGGCGGCTTAAGTGAATAAACTGACCTGGCTTAATGATTAAGTTGTTATCATCGGGTAATGAGAGCTTTAATATCACTATATCAGTGGAAATATGTGTTTTACATCAATCTCTAGCTCACTGCTATTTGTTTCATTAACTTTAATATCTTCTTTTGGATAACACTGGCACGCAAGGAAATAACCTTGTGCAATTAAAGACTCCTTTACATCTTTTTGAGCACTTGTTACTTGGTTATCATCACTTTTTAATAAACAACTCTGACATACTCCTTTTTTACAAGAATATCTCGGATGGCAATGAAACTCGATCATTGCATCTAAAACAGATTGACCGACTTTGAATGGGATTACTTGTTCGTTAAAAAATTTCTTAGGCATTAACGATTAAGTACATCATCTATGGTACCAGCTGCAATAGCCATTACTTGAGCACTTAACTCTTTTGGTACACCTAATTTGTCTAAAGTGGACTGCAGATGACCTGCTACAGCAATAAAGTGTGTTTCATTAAGGCCATTATTAACTAAGGGAGTATGTGCATTCCTCAAAGATTTACCTGAATAGTTATTAGGTCCGCCAAAGCAAAGGTTAAAAAGCTTTTTTGTTTATTTCTTTGCGCATTCATATCGGTGCTTTCAAAAAAGAGGCTGATAGACTCATCCATTAAAACTTTTCTATAAAATAAATCTACCGCTGCATTAACTGGGCCTTCCCCACCAATACTTTCAAATAACGAATCGCTCATATCACTCTTCTTGATATTATTTTTTATGATTTCGCTACGATTTCAAGCATAAACAGAAATATTTAGAGTGCTGTGACCTTTTAATTTAATTTTTCAAGTTCTTAGACTAAAGTCTAGTGAGGTGGTTGCTGATATTGAAGTTTTGGAGGTACTGATGAGTACTGCTAATAAGTTTCAATTTGTAAAAGTATTTATTTACGTAATAAGTATTATTATGATGTTTAATTTGATGTCTAGTGAGTATACAAACTGGGTAGCAAAATTGAATTGCCAGGATAAATGTGCAGTTCAGGGATTCAAAAATTGTACTTATACCCCTGAAAATTATAATAAAGGTCAATCAGAGCGCTGTTTATGTGGCGCCCAAACTGACCATTATTTAGTCTTAAATTAACACTTATTATACTTGAAATACCTTATTAACCGGTAAGTCTCTGATCCGTGTTTTACTTGCATGGTAAATGGCGTTTGTAATGCTAGGTGCAACAGGTGGCACACCAGGCTCGCCAATACCACCAGGTGGTGCATCAGAGTCAACTAAGTGTACGAAGATTTTAGGTATTTGATTGATTCTGGTAACAGGATAATCATGAAAATTACTCTGCTCAACTATGCCTTTATCTACTGTTATTTCACCCATGAGGGCGATTGATAGACCAAAAATCATAGCGCCTTCCATTTGTGCTTTTACGCGATCTGGTGTTATAACTATGCCGCAATCAACTGCCGTATGCATTTCCAAAACTGTGACTTTTTTATCTTTAACCTCAACTTTAGTGGCCGCAGCGACAAAAGAGCCAAAACTGCGTAAAAAGCTGATGCCCCACCCTTGTCCTTGAGGTAGTTTGTGTTCAACATTCGCTTTATCGCTGATCAGATTGATTAAATGTTTAATTCGTTTTGTATCTATAGGGTGTGCTTTAGGGTCTAAATTATAATTAGAATATTTGAAACCATTTTCAGTTGGATTAACAACTCTGTCTGAACCAATTAAATCTAGCCACATTTGTCTTGGTGGCACTTGTGCTTTCACTGCTAATTCATCAACAAAAGAGCCTAATGCAAACCCATTATTAATACAGGCGACTGAGCGTACCCAACCTGGACGCACAAAAGAATCAACCTCATGATTCTCATAACTTAATGTATTTAAATCAAAAGGCAAGTCGGTAAAACCTAAAGAGAGCTGACTATCACTGGGTGTTTTAGTTTTATCATTAAAAAGCCAACCGATTGGGGGGTAAGCGTTCCTTGAAATTAAATTATCGACTTTGCCATTATCTAAAATTTCAGCTTTGAAATAGTTAGCGGCGCTTGAGTGATAGAATCCATGTTTAATGTCATCTTCACGACTCCAAATTACTTTTACTGGGCGCCCTGTGGCCTTTGCTAGCTCCACGGCCTCTATAATAAAATCACCTTTAGACTTACGGCCAAATGCACCACCCATCAAGGTGACATTTAGCTCAACTTTATGCGCATCCTCTCGCTTTAAGCCAAGTTCTTGTGCAACCATGCCTTGTGCCCATTGCGGATTCTGAGTACCAGCCCAAACAGTACATTTATCACCTTGTATCATGGCTGTGGCAGCGGGTGTTTCCATAGGTGCATGATTAATATAAGGGACTGTATATGTGGCCTCTAGGGTATTTTGTGCATTGTATTTATGTGCATATACATCACCTTTACTATTTACCGCATTGCCTGGTTGATTAACTTTTGTGATCAGCTCTTTTTTAAATGATTCGCTATTATGAACTTGTTTGTTGCCATGATCCCACTGAATTAAAAGCCTTTTTCTGCCTTCAATTGCTGCCCATGTATTAGTTGCCACAACCGCAATACCCGATAAAGGCATTACGTTTACTGGAAACGGCCGATCTTTTAGCTGAATGACATCAACAACCCCTTTTACTTTTTTAGCTTCTGTAGCATCAAAAGATTTAACTTTTCCACCAACTACAGGCGGTCTTTGAATGCTAGCGATTAACATATTGTCTAGTTGAATATCTTGCGCATACTGTGCTTTACCTTCAACAATATTATCTAGGTCGACTTGTTTTACGTCTTTGCCAATTAACGAGAAGTCCGCATTAGCTTTTAATTTAATCGTTTTAGGATCTGGCGGTGTTAATTTCGCTGCATGTTTTGCTAACTCACCAAAACCAATCTTTTGCCCAGTTTTTTTATGGTGAATATAATGTTGTTTTGCTTGCACTGACGATTTATCTACTTGCCAAATATTTGCAGCTGCTTGCTCTAACATATCTTTAGCAACGGCACCTGTTTGTCGAATTGTTGTAAAATAATTACGAATTGACGCTGAACCTGCTGTACCTTGCGCGCCATATTTACCATCGGCTTTGGCTTGTACAACCGAGATCTTACTCCAATCAGCTTCAAGTTCATCCGCTATGATTTGTGGAACACTTGTTCTGATCCCTTGGCCCATTTCTGATCTATGACATACTAAAGTGACATCACCATTACTATCTAAACTTACAAAAAAGTTAAGTTCATGATTGCCTGCTTCCTCAGCTTGTACTTTTGATAAAGGCAAATTCACACCCAACATAAAAGCTGTGGCACTCATGCCAGATAGCTTTAAAAAATCTCTACGGCTTACATTTTCAATATTTTTCATTATCGAATATCCTTATTATTTTTTTGCTGCCGATTGAATTGCTGCTTTTATTCTTTTATAGGTACCACAGCGACAAATATTGCCTTGCATAAAGCTTTCTATTTGTTGCTCTGTAGGATCTGAATTTTGTTTTAATAATGCCGCTGCACTCATCATTTGACCACTTTGACAATAACCACATTGCGGCACTTTGAACTCTTTCCATGCAATTTGTATTTTATGGTCATCACTTCCCCCTAAACCTTCAATTGTTGTTATTTTTTTATCTGCTACAACTGAAATTGGCGTGATACAAGATCTGATTGCTTGGCCATCTAAATGAACTGTACAGGCCCCGCATTGTCCAGCACCACAGCCAAATTTTGTTCCTGTTAATTTAAGTTCATCTCTTAATGCATATAACAATGGCATTTGAGGTTCGATATCAAGTTTCAGAATTTTATTATTGACGGTTAAACTGATCATACTTGCTCCGGTTGATTTTTTTTGCTGACTAATTATTCGATTATCAATTTTTTAATTGGAATAAGCTAACTCGATAATCGTTTCTTGTTGATAAAAACCTAAAGATTTCGCGTTGCTGTTTTCAATTTTGGCATGCGCTTGAGATAAGATAGATAAAGCGATTGATTCAGGCAATTCACCCCCTAAATCTAAGCCTATTGGGTTTGCTAATGGCTTTTTAAAAGTAAGTGGTGTGAGACCTGCTTGTGAAAATACTTTTTCAGTTCTATGTTGGGGGCCTAATAAACCGATATATTTTGCTTTTGAATTATTTGCCAAATTAAGTGCCTGAGCATCTAAATTTACATTGTGGTGCATAATGACAATTGCATCAGCTTGTTGAATTTTTGCATCGTCAGTTAATGTTTTATATTTTTGCTTGATTATGGCGTTAGCCTCATTAAAGTATGCGTTTCGAGCATAGCCGGGGCGACTATCTATTAACGTAATATCCCAACCTAGCGTATTTGCCATTTTAATAAGGGGTTTACTATCAATCCCACCTCCAAAAACGATTAATGATGGCGTTGGGGAAATTTTGATATTAAAAAAGGAGTTTAAATTAGCTTCACTTTGAATAGTAAAAACATGATTGTTACTCGATTCTAAATTGACTTGGTAGGTGCATTGCTTTCTCTGGGCCAATACATCTTTTAGCTTTATCAGGTCTAAGTAATTATTGTTTTTATGGATTGGCTGCAAAAGTACTTTGACTAAACCGCCACAACCTATTCCCAACTGCCAAGCGATATCAGCCTCATCTTGCATGTCATAACATACTGAAATATTGCTATTTTTAGTTATGCATTTTTGAGCTTGTCGTAATAAATCTGATTCAAGACAGCCACCACTTAATAAGCCATAACTTTTTCCTAAACTATTAAAAAGCATGATAGCGCCCGCTTTTCGATAAGAGGAACCTTTAGTCTCTATAATACTTGCTAAAACCCACTGACACTCATCTTTTTGTTTAAACCAAATATCTAATAAAGGGGCTAACCGATTACTCATTTATTATTTTTCTTATGCAATCATTTAATTACAGTTAAGATAGTTGACTATGACTATAAATCATAATAAATAAATGTAACTAATTACGAATGTGTTAGTTATTAATTTTATTAAACAAGTGAGATTTATGAAGGTTATCTTCTAATACAGCGAGTGCTTCAGATACTTGTTCATCACTAAAAATACTCTCATAGGCATAAGTGACTTCTATCTCTGAAAGAATACTATTTGTAATGTGTTGATGTGCCGTTTCTAATTCATTAATTAGTTGCTTGGCTAAATTGATATTCGTATCAGGGCAGTAAATAATAAATTGTTCCGAATGCCATTGTGCTATCAATTGTGAAGCAGTTAATTGATCAGTTACATGATTTAAGTATTGTATTAAGGAGTGTTCAGCTAGAGACAGACCTAAGCGCTCTTTTATACTTTGTAGACCTTGTATATCAATTAAAATAAGTGATACCGGATATTGGGCAGATTGAGGTAAGTCTGTTAATAATTTTTCGATTACTCGACGGTTGGGTAAATGAGTGAGCGGATCGATTAGTGACAGTTCTTCACAATATAGTGACAGGTATTTCGCTTCTTTCCACCTTCTGTATGAAAATGCAATAAAACAAAAAGAACTGACTATTAAGGTAGGAATAATCTCATCAAGTTCCAATTGTTCAAATTTTCTTGATGCTTTATATAAAAGTTCAAAGGTGTCGATAAAACAAAAAATGATAAAGCTAGATATAACTACGCTACATATCACATAGAGATCTTTTATTGTTCTTTTTTTTATATGATCTTTTATTTTATCAGGCAAAATAATTTCCTGTTTGTTACATAAATTATTTATATCAAATTAAACAATAATAAAGAATAGCTTTTTGTAATAAGTAGGTAATATTTGGAAGTAGTTTATTATTTATCTATTGGCGTGGAAATAGTTGTGAAAAGGTAAAGCAACCAGTGAGTACTGGTTGCTTATATTGATTAATTTATTTAGTTAAATCATCAAAAAACTTTTTAACACCATCAAAAAAGCCTTGCTCTTTTGGACGATTCTTTGAATTATTATCGCTCATACTATCTTCAAATTCTTGAAGCAGTTCTTTTTGACGCTCATTTAGTTTAACTGGCGTTTCAATAACAACTTTACATATCAGATCACCAATCGAACCACTGCGAACAGACTTAACGCCTTTACCGCGCATACGGAACATTTTGTCTGTTTGACATTCAGCTGGTATTTTTAGTTTCGCTCTGCCATCTAATGTTGGCACTTCTATACCACCGCCTAATGCAGCAGTTGTGAAACCAATTGGCACTTCACAGTAAAGATTGTTTCCATCACGTGTGAAAATTGCATGTTCACGTACAGAGACTTGAACATATAAATCACCTGAAGGTGCACCATGCACGCCTGCCTCTCCTTCACCTGAAAGGCGAATACGATCCCCAGTATCAACACCTGCTGGTATTTTTACAGATAAAGTTTTGTTCTTTTCAACACGACCTTGTCCATGACAATGTTTACATGGATCTGATATGATTTGGCCTTGACCACCACATGTTGGACAAGTTTGCTGTACAGCAAAGAAACCTTGGCGCATTTGAACTTGACCAGCACCATGACAAGTTGTACATGTTTTTGGTTTTGAGCCTTTCTTAGCACCACTACCATCACAAGGTTCACAACCAACCCAAGTTGGTACTTTTATTTCAACTTCTTTACCACGAACAGCTTCTTCTAAGCTTAACTCCATATTGTAACGTAAATCGGCACCGCGTTGCTGACGAGATTGACGTCGACCGCCGCCTCCGCCACCAAATATATCACCAAATACATCACCAAAAATATCGCCGAAGTCACCTTGGCCGCCGCCGTAACCGCCACCGCCGCCGCCTTGTTCAAATGCAGCATGACCGTATTGATCATAAGTTTGGCGTTTTTGACTATCGTTTAGAATTTCATAAGCATCTTTTACTTCTTTAAATTTAGCTTCTAATGCTTTGTCACCCGCAGTACGGTCTGGGTGATATTTCATAGCTAATTTTTTATATGCTTTTTTGATGTCTCTTTCACTGGCATCTTTTGAGATCCCAAGGACTTCATAACAATCGCGTTTAGACATAATCTTCTCTGTATCAATTTAACTCGAATTAATTGACAATTAAGTTTTTTGAAAAATATTAATTGCGAATTAATACAAAGGGCGCATCAAGTTTATATACTTGTGCGCCCTAAATAACTCTTTAATTTAATTACGCTTTAAAAGTTATTTATTGTCTTCTTTTACTTCTTCAAATTCAGCATCAACAACATCGTCGTCTTGCTTCGCTGAAGGTTCAGCTTGTTCTGTACCAGGCTGTTGTTCAGCTTGTTGCTTAGCTTGAGCAATTTCCATTAGCTTTTGAGATTTTTCCATTAATGCTTGAGTTTTAGCATCAATTTCAGCCTTATCTTCGCCTTTGCTAGCTGTTTCTAGTTCAGCTAGTGCCGCTTCGATTGCTTCTTTATCATCGCTTGGTAATGCTTCGCCTGCTTCTTCGATTTGTTTCTTAGTACCGTGAACCATCGCATCAGCTTGGTTACGTGCAGCAGCTAGTTCTTCAAACGCTTTATCCGCTTCAGCATTTGCTTCTGCATCACGTACCATAGCTTCTACTTCTTCATCTGAAAGACCTGAAGATGCTTGAATAGTGATTTTTTGCTCAGTACCAGTGTCTTTATCTTTTGCAGATACATGTAAGATACCATCAGCATCAACATCAAAAGTTACTTCGATTTGTGGTGTACCACGTTGTGCTGCACGAATACCTTCAAGGTTAAACTGACCTAAAGATTTATTATCAGAAGAACGCTTACGCTCACCTTGTAATACGTGAATTGTTACAGCTGATTGGTTATCTTCTGCTGTTGAGAAAGTCTGTGACTTTTTCGTTGGGATAGTTGTATTTTTCTCGATTAATGTAGTCATCATTTGACCCATAGTTTCGATACCTAGAGAAAGCGGGCTTACATCTAGTAATAATACATCTTTAACGTCACCAGCTAGCACACCAGCTTGGATTGCAGCACCCATAGCTACTGCTTCATCAGGGTTAACGTCTTTACGTGATTCTTTACCAAAGAAGTCAGCAACTTCTTTTTGAACCATAGGCATACGTGTTTGACCACCAACTAAGATAACATCATGGATGTCGCCAACAGATAAATCTGCATCAGCTAGTGCTTGCTTAAGCGGAGCTAAAGACTGTGCTACTAAATCTTCAACTAAAGATTCTAATTTAGCACGCGTGATCTTAACATTCATGTGCTTAGGACCAGTTGCATCAGCAGTTACGTATGGTAAGTTAACATCTGTTTGTTGTGCAGAAGATAATTCAATCTTCGCTTTTTCAGCTGCTTCTTTAACACGTTGCATTGCAAGCGGGTCATTTCTTAAGTCGATTGACTGCTCTTTTTTGAACTCTTCTACTAAGTAGTTGATTACGCGGTTATCGAAATCTTCACCACCTAAGTGCGTATCACCGTTTGTCGCTAATACTTCAAAAGTGTGCTCGCCTTCAACTTCATCGATTTCGATGATTGAAATATCGAAAGTACCACCACCAAGGTCGTAAACAGCTACTACGTGGTCGCCTTTCTTCTTGTCCATACCGTATGCTAATGCAGCAGCAGTTGGTTCATTGATAATACGTTTAACTTCAAGACCCGCTATACGACCAGCATCTTTAGTTGCTTGACGTTGTGAATCGTTAAAGTATGCAGGAACAGTAATTACTGCACCTGTTACTTCTTCACCTAAGTAATCTTCAGCAGTCTTTTTCATTTTCTTCAAGATTTCTGCAGAGATTTGTGGTGCTGCTAATTTTTCATCTTTAGCTTGTACCCATGCATCGCCGTTATCAGCTTCAACAATTTTGAAAGGCATGATGTCGATGTCACGTTGTACTTCTTTGTCTTTAAAACGACGACCGATTAAACGCTTGATAGCGAATAAAGTATTTGTCGGGTTTGTTACAGCTTGGCGCTTAGCAGGTTGACCTACTAGAATCTCACCTTCATCAGCATATGCGATGATTGAAGGAGTTGTACGATCGCCTTCAGCATTTTCAATAACGCGTGGCACACCGCCGTCAAGTACTGCAACACAAGAGTTAGTAGTACCTAAATCGATTCCGATAATCTTACCCATGAAACTTTTCTCCAACTTCTAAAATTCTGTAATATTTTGTAATACACTTGCTCGATGATTAGTTAATAAGGGTGGGTCTAAGCAATTTCAACAGTAAAACTAAATTTTTTTTAAACTTTTTGAAATTTTCTTTGAAAATACAGTTTTGAACTAATTTTTAAAGTAAAAAGCCAGCTATTTAGCTGGCTTTGATTATATATTCCTTTTTTATTTCGTATATCGTCTCAGTATCAAAGGAATAAATACCAATAAAAAAGCCAAGCTACCACCTGATGACGACTTTTCAGGTTCAACTGGTTTAATTGGTGTTGTTTTATCATCATTATTAATAGTCACAACTATTTCTTGAAAACCATTTATTAAATAATCACTTTCCATGATAATTGTAAAATATTTATCATTTTCGACAATATTATTGTCTATCACATTTAATGAAATTGTTTTACTTAGTTCACCAGAGCTAAGCGTCAGACTTTCATTGATAGACGTAAAATCAGTTCCCGCTATTGCAGTATTATCTTTTGACTTAATGGTAAAGGGTATCTCAGAAACACTGCCTTCAACTCTTTGTACTTCGATTTCAAAACTATCGCTGTTTTCAGCTATTGATAAAGTAGCAGTTTTAAATTGTATTTTTCCCCTCATATCATTATCAGTAATGGTGATTACCATCTTTTGTTCAGAGCCTTGAAGATATTCACTTTCCAAAGCAAGTTGGAACTGCTTTGGTCCATCAATGAGTTGATTATCTATAATGTCTATTGAAATAGTTTTAGATGTCTCTCCAGATAAAAATTTGAACTCTTGATCAATTTTTACGAAATCTGAATCTCCTATTGCTGTTTCATCTAATGTTCTGACTTTAAATGACAACTCATCATCACTGCCACCAATACGTTGAATTTGAATATTAACAACACCTGCATCTTCTATATATTCTGCTGAGTGCTGGGCTAATTGAATTTTACCTCTTAGTTCATCATCAACAATGGTGATCTCAATATCCTGGTAATCATCTGTTTTATATTCACTATCAATTACCAACTTCAATTTTCGATCAACATCTACCTTTTGGTTATTGATTATTTTTAAATCAAATGATTTTGTATATTCATCACCAGCTAAAGTATATTCAATATCAAAAGCTTCAAAATCAACATCTGCTATTGCTGTATCACTTATCACTTTAATTTTTAAACTATGTGGCGTGATGCCATCACCATAGTGAAAAATATTAATTGGGATAATACTTTCATTTTCGTTAACTGATATGTTTTCCATTGCAAATTTTACATTACCAGGTATGTCTTCGTTTTGTATTGTGATCAGAGCTTCGGTGGTATTTCCTGCATTTTCACCTTCAATGATGAGTTTTAGCTGTCTATCTGGATCTGCAATTTGATTATTTATCAGTTCTATAAATACAGCTGCTTCCAACTGACCTTCACTGAATTTAATGATAGGTTCTGATATTAGCTTGTAATCAACTCCTTCTACTGCGGTTATAGGCTCAAGCCTGACATTGATAGATGTTTGGCTACCATCGTCGAAGTCTCTTTGTAATTCAACGCTCAATGCACCGCTGTTTTCAGCTTGCGATACCTCTGTAGTCATGACATTTACTTTTGGCGTTTTAGGCGCTGTGGTTTGCCCAAAATATGATAAATAGTTACTCATTATCAATTGATGTTTGTCAGTTGGGATATCAGAAAAACGTGTAGTTGATGCGATGAATTTTGCATCACCAATTTGATTTATAACAGCTAAGTTTAAGTTCGGCTCATCTAATTGCCATATAGGGGTTACGCCCGTAGCTCCAGAGCTGGCAATTAATTCAGTATATAATTGCCAACTCCCTTCTGGTACAGAATAACTAATTCCATAAACAGGAGAGTCACTGGCGCCTGAAATAGCACTCACATTTTGCGACCAAGCAAAGTTTGTTTCTATACCAAATTGTTTCATTTGTGCATTAATTGTATTCCCTTCCCAATACCATTCAGTATTTTCGTAATATACATGTCCACCAGATGAAACATAGCTTAATAAGTTAGCTAATTGTTGCTCTGTCAAACCTAAAGTAGATGCATTATCTATAAATAGAATAGGTGTTTTACTGACATCTAAAGTCGGAATATCACTGATGATAATGGGTGAGATTGAATTTGATTTTAAAGCACCTGACAAAGCTGATATTGATTTTGACTGCCCGATATCAATAATGAGAGGTGTGCTAACTTCTGGCAGTTTAAGCATCGAAATTTGAGCATGGCTTTTGGTGTTTTCAGATGTATATGCATTAACAAGTAAGGAAATTTCACCTGTTTTCATTTGTGTTGTATCGAGTTCAGCTGAAAATGGTGCAGAATTGTCTTCAGCGAGTAATGTACCATCTAAATAAAACTCTACTTTAGTGATCTGCTCAATTGGTGTAATTTCGATGTCGACTAATTGTTGATCATTTATCGTTTGCAAGTTACTTATATTGCTAAATGATATTTCAGGTAATTGAGCAATGTTTGCATTGAAAGTAATGTTAGGACTATCGATAGATATCCCTTCAATTTCTACGCCTGTTGCCTGATTTTGATAATTTTCGCTATGAGGAGTAGAGGTAGTTCCAAATTCATTTCCAGCGATATAGTAATCAGCTGCATCAGCACCTAACCCTTGCTCTATGTGTTCATGGCCATCTGCTTCCATAAGGCGAATTAATTTATTATCTGAATAGCTATTATCATGAATAAATCCGTATTCATTGGTAGCAGCGTTGATATGCCAAATCAAAAGGCCTTCATTAGGCATATTTTGATCATTGCCCATTTTGTCTCGATTTTGTACAACAAAGTACTCACTATATTTTTTATCTAAACTAAGATCAGGCATGATTATCAATGCATCTTTTGTATTACTACTTGGCGACAATGAAATGGTATTGTCACTTGCGGCTATGACTTTAGGTTCTATCCAACCTAGTGCAAATTTTGAAAACGCGCCATGATCACCCCATGTTGCATCCATCATATCTAAGCCGCCAACTCCGCCTACAGGGCCTATATTACCATCATAGTCATAAAAATCAGGTAAGCCTAAACCGTGACCTGTTTCATGTATCAACGTTAAGGGATCAAAGTCATCAGTTTCATTATTCCAACTTAACCATTGCCAAGAAAAAGCGGCAAGTTGCTTACCTGTTAAAGTATAATTAGCGTCAGAAAATGAGCTTTGCCAGCCCCACCATAGACTAGCCCACTCACCTACTTCTCCCGTCCAAACAACAGAGAAATAGTCAATATAGCCATCATTATCATTATCATATTGACTAAAATCGTGACCTTGTGTTTCGTAGTAGGTAAGTGCTTCTTTTATGACTGCACGCGCGTCGGTTATGTCAGTTCGTGGATAAGGTGTTGTATACCAACCTATTACATTACCGCCGATGTTAAGTTGATCATATGATGAACGCTTATAAAAGCTTGTTAAACTTTCTACAGGGTATCGCTGAGGCAACCCTTCTCCATAGATATGATTATTGATCACTTCAACAGTTTGGTGGTCAGGTGCTTTTGCATCTGGGAAATCAAGTAATAAAGTGAATGTTTTAACATTACCAGTTGAAGGCAGACCTCGATGGCCTGGAATACTTGCAGACGCAGCTTTAACCCCTAACTTATCATTAATATAGTTTTTAGTATGATGAGATAAATTTGGAGATATTTTATAGTTTGCTAATTTCTTAGCATTATTCAATTTTTGTTGAAGTGTACCATTTTTTTTATATTGCGCCAGTTGCTTAGCTGTTGGGGGCTGTAAAGCGTTTACTAGTGAAGGGTACAATAATGCACATAATATGCATAATGCTTTTAAATTAAGTTTAAACATTGAGTTGTCTATTCAATAATATGGTAAATAATAATCATTGCAGATATAAACTTTAGGAACAAGTAGTAAAAGGCGTGTTTGTGAATCGATGTAAATATTTTATTAATAATAAGGGTTAGTTAAAAATAGTTTTAATCATTTCTTTTATTTGAGAACAGCTTTTAATTGATGATGGGATCAGCATCACATTATCGTCTCCTGCAATAGTAGCAAGAATAAGTCGCTTAATTGGAGAATTTTCAATTACTCTTGCAATGATATCAGCTGAACCGGGAATGGTTTCAACCATCACTATAAATTGATTTGTATGGCTATCGATCACTAGCTCTTTTACTTGGGTATCAAGGGTTGGCATCATGAGTTCATGCTGTATTGTATAAACAGATTCTCCATTACTATTTTTAATACTTACAGCGCCAATTTGTTTCAAAATACGAGAGATTTGGGGTTGGCTTGTATTTTCAAAGCCACGCTCAGCCAAATAATAAGACAATTCGTAATGACTTCGAATTTGTTGCTCTTTAAGCAATGCTTTAATATTTTGGATAAGCGGGCTTTGTTTCATCATTAAACTCTATTATTTGTTCATTGCATCAATTAAAAACGCTGAAATTTTTGCGCCTTCTTTTAATGTGGTCTCTGAGCTAGATTGACCGACTAAAGAACTATCTGTGAAAGGTGCAATTTCCATCATATCTGCACCGGTAATTGGGAATTGCTCGCTTAATGCTTTTAATATTAATAAAGATTCGTCTGGTGTCATACCATCTGGTTCAGGTGTGCCAGTTGCTGATGCCCATTTTGCATCTAATGCATCAATATCAAAACTGACATAAAGTTCATCAACATTGTCTCGTTTTAATTGCGCAATAATGCCATCAACAATTTTTTGAGCGCCTTGCTCTTGAATTTCATGTGCCCAATGTTGTTTTACGCCAAAGGTATCTTCCCAATGAGATTTCGGCTTACCACTCGAACGAATGCCTAATTGAATTAAATGACTTGGATCTGGTAGGTATTCTAAAATATGCGTACACCAAGAACCAAAACATAGGTCGATGCCTAACCTTTCAACGAGTAAATCTGTATGGGCATCAAAATGTATAATGGCTGTACGGATACCACGGTCACGTTTGGCTTTTAAAAATGATTTTGTTAACGGGTAACTAATTGAGTGATCACCGCCAATACCAAAAATGCCTTTATCTGGCAGGTTGGCATAAAAGCTATCGCATACATCTTCTGTGATTGATAATGGGCTAACAGCATAATCAGCTTTATTATTGATATCTTCTTTTTGGTATAGCGCTTTTTGACAATTTTCAATGGTACCGTCATTTAAGTATTTATCATGTAATAAATGAGGAATAATGCGAATATCACCCATATCAAATGCTTGGGTTTGTGCTTGCTGTTCAACCATAGTTGCGCGAAGCAATAAAGGACCCCAGTTTGCACCACGTAAAATACCGCCACCACAATCTGAACTTATGCCTAAGATCACTGCTTTATGTTCTGAACTAGGCATCTCAGATAAAGATGATTGCCATAAAGCAGTTACTTTCTCTTGTGATGTTTCATTATAAAGTTTTTGGTGTAACGCTTCTTTACGTTCTTTTGCAGTATTAACCGTGAATACGCCATTACCTGGTGGACATAGACAGTTTTCTAGCTGTGTTTTAAATTCATTCCAGTTATTACTCATTTAATACCCTTACTTTTTTAAATCGGTTATTTATTCAATTTTTTAATTTTACAAATTTTCTAATAAATACGATGTATTGTTGAAACAACACAATATTTTGATTAAATCACTACACTTCAATTGAGGTGTCATTATCTAAGTAGTTATATATAAACCTTTTATATTAGATGGTTACATTAATACTATTTTGTATTTTGTT
>NZ_JAHKQC010000035.1:0-39993 GCF_018860845.1 Pseudoalteromonas sp. C2R02
GGCTCAATGATTATCAAGCTATTCAACAAGGACAAAAAACAGTTGGTTATTACTCCTTCGTCGCTTATTTTAACCAACTATTTTTTGCCTGTTAACAGGGCGTTAAATGGCTTTCATTGAGTTACTTGGAGTATTTGTTTGCAAAGTCTTAATTGTGCATTGTTTTATGCGAGGTTGGTTATCTTAGCTTCGATATTTAAGTGTTAGAATTCTCTCATTGAATCAATACTTAATATGTAATTCGTCACTTGTCGCCTTAAGGGCGTTTCAAGTGCGGTAGCGTGTTTGAGAGTCCGTAATCGATTTACAATTTATCATTCAAAATTAGTTTTCTAACTCTGTTCGTAAATGGGTTTGTTTGAAAGTTAACTTTAAATTACAAAGCGCAGTTACATCAATCCAGCGGTTTCCATTTCTTGGGTTCTTGTGGTCTGCCATTTAACAAGTCAATTTAAACGGAACTAAAACAGTGTGCCATGTTTCGTTCCTCAACAAGTTTGGCACACAATTTTAGTCCGCTTAATGTGGGCGTTAGGTGTTTCGAGGGTTTTGATGATTCTGCCAACCTATGAAAAAGATCATTATCAATTGGATAATGGAGAAGAATTAAATAGGGAATACCCAGACTCATTCTGGATTCCTGAAAAAGAAGTTAGGGAATCTCTTAAAGTAGGTGACTTGGTAAAATTAATCTTCAGTATGGAAGAGACTATCGGTTCAGATGAAATTTCAGTTGAACGTATGTGGGTCGAAATCACAGCCGAATATCCTAATTACTATGAAGGCAAACTAGATTGGAAATGAAAAATAGACACCCATAAAATTTAGCCGTCTAAACGGTAAGAAGCAACAGCGGGGTCAGGTCTTGCATTGTGCACCGATGATAAAAAGGTTTGGTTTGATTTTTAAAAGGTTAGCTATACTTTAGCTCACCTTTTTTGTTTATTGGGGCTTATGGATGAGTCGACCACTAAGATTAGAGTTTTCAGGTGCGCTTTATCACGTTACTTCTCGAGGTAATGAAAGAAAACCTATCTTTCGTGGAACAAAAATAGACAGCCATACTTTTCTTATTGAAAACTAGTCTAAAACTCATTTTTTAGACTAAGCTTTAACCACTGATGAAATATTATTGGTGGTTATTATGGCTAGAGCACGAGAGTCCTTAATAGATTTAGATGCAACTCCCTATTATCATTGTATTAATCGCTGCATTCGCAGAAGTTACTTGTGTGGCGATGATAAATTTTCAGGTAATAACTTTGACCATCGTAGAACTTGGTTAGTAGATAGAATTAAATTCCTTTCAACTGTTTTTTCAATTGATATCGCAGCTTATGCGATTATGTCTAATCATTATCACCTTGTTTTAAAAGTAAATCGTGATGAAGCTTTAAATTTAACGAATGATGATGTTATTGAACGTTGGTATCAGTTATATCATGGTTGTATTTTGGTCGACCGTTATAGGTCGGGTGAAAAACTCAATGCTGCATACATGCTTAGAATTAATGAAATAGTTAATGAATGGCGCATAAGGTTATATGACATTAGTTGGTTTATGCGCAGCCTAAATGAGTTTATAGCGCGTAAAGCGAATAAAGAAGATAATTGCACGGGTAAATTTTGGGAAGGACGATTCAAATCACAGGCTTTGCTAGATGAATCTGCAATTTTAAGTTGCATGATGTATGTTGATTTAAATCCTATTAGAGCCAAAATGGCTGACTCACTCATAGGCAGTGATTTCACCTCAATTCAAGAACGAATCAAGCAATACCAATCTTTTAAAAAGCAAAGTAATAAAAAGAAAAAAACAAATGAGACTTCAGGATTTACAGTCTTACAGCAACCAAAGTTACTATTAGAATTTGGCAGCTCAATGGATAAAAATACCATTCCTTTTACGCTTTTTGATTATTTAGAGTTAGCTGATTTTAGTAGTCGTTTAATCGTGCCAAATAAACGAGGTTCGGTTTTAAAAACGACTCCAAAAATTTTAGCTGTTTTAAATATTGAAGTTGATTCATGGCTCAATACCATTCAACACTTCAGGCGGCATTATGCTAACTTTGCAGGTTCAAAATCATCTTTAATGAAATGTGCCCATAGTCACAATCATAGTTGGTATAAAGGTTCCGCGTAGTTGCTCAACCTTATTTAAGTTTAACAATTGTTGCTATCTAGCAATTTAATTGATTGTGCGCGTAATTAATCAAACCTCAATAATTTGTATTGTATTTCGTGAAATAAAACATAAAACTCTCAAATTAAATATATTTATAGTAACCAGCGTAAGCTTTTAATCTCTAAACGGGGTTTTAATATCAATGAGATATTTTTGCCTGTCTAATCCTTTTTTAGAGAAAATATACTGGCAGAACTATAAAACCGTGGCCAATTTAACTTGACCACTACATTTACATATTTTACGCTAGCAAGCTCCACTTACATATTTTCAGTAGTTTAGGTGAATATAAAGATTTTATAAGTACTTCTATTCAAAATAATTCTATGATTAAAGTCCACTAACAAAGCACTAAAAAGAGCAACTACAATTATGAAAAATTTAAACCTTGCAATATTAGCATTAGCCACTGTATTCATTTCTTTTAACGCTTTTAGCGGAGTAATTGGACAAAATTACAACGTTAATAACGATCTAAATTCTAACGCCACGCGTATGGTTCAAGTTACCCAAGTCACTATAACTGATAAAAGTAGTAAGTCATTTGAAATCTGTAAAGACTACCCTTTATGCAAATTATGCCCGGAATGCGTATAGAACAGGTTACACAGCTAATCAAACCATCCCATCAGAAAAACACCTAAAGGTGAGCAAATTGAAGTGACAGGGTGGGATGGCGTTTTAAGTGGCTATTATTTTCCAGATTAACTAAAAGCTCTTTCCATAAAAATGGTAAGACTTTTTTCGTTCGCAGGAAATGAGGGATAGCGTTCCCCCTCAACAATATCCAGAGAGGTGCAGCGAAACCGAGGTCGTCGTTATTATAAAGCTGTAGATACCAATAATAGAGCTTGGAGAATGGCTAAAGAACTAATGGGGTCAGGTCTTGTATTATGCACTGATGAGCAAAAGGCTTGGTTTGATTTTTAAAAGGTTAGCTATACTTTAGCTAACCTTTTTTGTTTGTTGGGACTTATGGATGAGTCTACCTCTTTTCCACTAAATCTACATACATTTTTATACAAAACCTATATTAGCTCTCTTGGTCAACTTGCTCAGTACAGCGCGTCTTTAATTCGCTTAGCTTTTCAAGCGCGCTATCAAAATCGTAGCTGTCGACTGCTTTTGCCAGTGAATTAAACGTATCGTTAAAACCTAGTGTTGAAATACTTGGCTCGATCTCCTCCATAATATCAGTTGCGTCGGTGTCGTAGTCTTCTAGTAATACGTGTAGATCATTTAGCCTTATTAATAGCTTTTTGTGGTCGATTGGGTACCCATATGCTTGCGTGTTGTGAAGTTGCGAGTCATTTAACTGAGCTAACTCTGATAGTACAGGTGATAATTGGGCTGTTACCTCTGTTAGCGCATTGCTAATATCCGTTATATCGTTATCTGGGGTAGATAGCGCTTCTAACTTTAAAGCTGCTTGTTGTACGTCAATTGCACCTATACTGCCTGAGGTTCCTTTTAAAGTGTGCGCCAAACGGTGAGCATCTTGTCTAGATGTATTAAGAGCGTCGTTAAACTGCTGAGGAAATGTGTAATTGGCTTCTCTGAATCTAAGTAACAGCTTTAAAAACAACTTTTTGTTGTTTTGCATGCCCGCTAAACCTTTTTCAACATCAAGTGACTTTAATTCTGGTAATACTATTTCTGCTGTTAGAGCTGAAGTTTCAGTGTTTTCATTTTTGGCTGTTGGTTCACTAGGGATTATCCACTTTGCCATAGTATTGAACATAGCAGCTACGTTAATAGGTTTAGAAATATGGTCATCCATACCACAGGCGAGTACTTTTTCTTTATCGCCAGCCATGGCGTTTGCTGTCATCGCGATGATTGGCAAGCCACTTAGTGTTTTGTCACGGCGAATATGCAGTGTTGCGGTATAGCCATCCATTACTGGCATTTGGCAGTCCATGAGTACACCGTCAAACTCTTTGGTTGCCAATATATCTAACGCCTGCTGCCCGTCTTCGGCGACTTGGACAATGAGTCCATTCTCTGTGAGTAACTCAAGTGCAAGCTCTTGGTTAATTTCATTATCTTCCACTAAAAGCACTTTGGCGCCTTGTAGTTTTTCTATGGCAGGGCTTGCCGTCGCTTGACCTAAGTTGTTCCTTCTTCCTGTAATTATTTCCTTTCCGAGTGCTAACATAATACTGTCCAGCAAGCTTGATGGGGTGACAGGCTTTGTTAAGAAGCCACTAATGTCAACATTGGTGGCCGAATTAACAACATTTTCTTTACCAAATGCGGTAACCATGATGACGGTAGGTTGGTTCTTAAGCTCTGTATTGTTTTGAAAGTTTGCGATGGTTTCTACGCCATTCAATATGGGCATTTTCCAATCTATTATTGCCACCTCGAATGGTGATGTTTTGTCATGCTTATTAAGTAAATCAATTGCTTGCTGGCCGGTGCTGGTGATAATGGGTTTCATACCAAAACTTTCTAACATAGATCCAAGGATTTCTCTTGCAGTTGCGTTGTCGTCAACGACTAACACTTTTAGTTCACCAAGTGATGAAATGGCTTGCTGTTTACGCGGAGAGGCTTCATGAGCTACGGAAAAATCGGCGGTAAAATGGAAGGTACTACCTTCATTTTCAATACTTTCGACCCAAATTTTACCATTCATTAATTCGGTGAGTTTCTTCGAAATAGCTAAACCTAGACCAGTACCCCCGTATTTTCTAGTGGTGGAGGTATCAGCTTGCGAAAATGATTGGAATAACCGTCCCAGCTGTTCATCACTCATACCTATGCCTGTATCTACCACAGAAAATTGTAACGTCGTTTTCATGTCTTGTTCAGAGCTAACATTAATATTAAATACTATTTGCCCGCCTTCAGGGGTAAATTTAACCGCATTATTACCTAAGTTAGTAAGTATTTGACCTAAACGTAAAGGGTCGCCCGCCATAAATGAGGGTACGTTTGAGGCAATATTAAAATGTAGTTCGAGCCCTTTTTCTTCTGCGCGTAAGCCAACGATATTAGCGAGATTATGCATTACGTCATCTAAATAAAATTCAGTCTGTTCAATCTCTAACTTGCCGGCTTCAATTTTAGAAAAGTCGAGTATGTCGTTAATAATTCCTAACAGTGACTCTGCACTGCGGTGTACTTTTTCAATATAATTTTGTTGTTTGCGATTTAGAGCCGTCTGTAAAGCGAGGTGGCTCATACCTATGATAGCGTTCATAGGAGTGCGGATCTCATGTGACATATTGGCAAGAAAATCTGATTTTGCTTTGTTTGCTTCATCAGCGATGGTAATCGCATTGACTAGTTGTGCCTCTGCCTGTTTTTGTTTAGTAATATCTCTGATACCTGCGATAACTAAAGTTTTACCTTTAATTGCAATAGGGCTGAGATTTATTTCAACTATTAATAAGCTCCCATCTTTCGTGACGCCTTCTATATCACCTCTATCTGTCATTTTTATACGAGTTGGACTTTTGAAGTAGTTACCGAAATGCTTTGTGTGTACGTGATGAAATTTACTTGGGATCAGCATATCAATGGCACTGCCAATAAGCTCATCTTCGCTGTAGCCAAACATGCGTGTTGTTGCTTCATTTATTTGTTCAATTTTACCGTCAACATTTACAACTAACATGGGATCAGGTGTCGCTTCTAGTAGTTTATTGTTACGCTCTTTACTCGCTAGTAATGCTTTGGTACGTTGCGCTACTTCTTGCTCTAGATCTGCGTTAGTCCTATTTAGTGAGCGTTGTGCCCGAAACGATAAAACTGAGCTGGTTAGAATAGCAGCTATTGTTAAGGTAACGATAGTGAGAACCAAAAAGAGCACTGTCTGTTCAACGTCATAGAGAGATTCAAAGGCTTCGGTATAGTCCATTTCAGTTGTTAGCCCTAGACTAAGGTTTTCATTCCAAAGCCAAACACCTACAACCTTTACATTTCTATAGTCAAGATAGCCTGTCATGTCACCGCCACTATCACCATTGATGGCACTTTCAGCCATACGCGTTAAGCTCGGTTCATTAGTTGTTTGGTTTTGCATTATACTTATATTGAGAATACTGCTTTGACCAGGTGCTATCAGTGCTAACTCTTCGAGGTTTTTATTAAACCGACTTTCACTCACTAAAGTGCCCTTATTATCAAAGGCATAAGTTTCTCCGGATTGGCCAATTCGGCCTGAACGTATGATATTACTAAAAGTTCGAAGCGGGTCGACACGCATACTGATAGCTGCAATAACCTGACCTGAATCATCATAAATGGGTGCTATGAAAAATGCTGTTGCGAACCCGAGTAAACGCTTGGTGTTACTTTGCTCAATGCTATTAATGTTACTATTAATCGGAGGGACAAAGGCGGACTGGCCTTGAAATACTTTATCTAATATTTCTGGGTGCGTTTTTGCTATAATATTGGCGGTGCCAATATTATGATCTCGCATTGAAGCTAAAGAAATTTTATCGGGTGAAATAATAAAAAAACCGACGCCTAAGTGGCGCATTTTTGTCTCGAGTATTGCTCTGAGTTGTGTTTGTGATTGAGAAGTGACCAGTGCTTGTTTATTTGCTGGTAGTTGGAGAAGCGAAAAAATATGCTTTTTCACCGAAGGGCTGCTAGCAATATAATTTAGGCCTTCTAATGAATTGTTACTCCAAAGGTTTAGCGTTTCATTGGTGGAGTTTAACAGACTTTGTAATGCAGACTGATTATCAAGTTTTAATTGTCGCTCTATTCGTTTAGTCGCTTGTATTGCCAGAGTGGAAGCTAATACGCTTATAAGTATGATGAGAATCAAGCCTTTTTTAAACATTTTACTATTTTGCCATTTTTCGCTCATAGCTATCTCTTTTTATTAATTCGTTGTCTAAAATTCGTCTCGATATTTAGTTTGGATCTGTCTTACCTTTGGTAGGCAGTCAATAAACTTTGGTACTAAATCTGGGTCAAAATGAATGCCTGCTTCTGACTTTAATAGCTCAATGGCATCTTCTTCTGACCAAGCTTTTTTGTATGGGCGTTCACTGGTAAGTGCATCAAATACGTCAGCAATTGCAACTATTCTTGCTGAAAGGGGAATGTCTGTGCCAGCAATACCATTAGGGTAGCCACTGCCATTCCACTTTTCATGATGATAAATAGCAACTTCTTTGGCGAGTTGTAATAAGGGGGAGGTATGTTCTCCAATTATTTCTGCACCATATTCAGCGTGCTTTTGCATTATGTGCCACTCTTCATCATTCAGCTTTCCGGGCTTAAGCAATACGTGATCAGGGATGCCTATTTTGCCAATATCGTGCATAGGTGCAGCGTTATAAAGTAGCTCGCACCATTGGCTGTCTTTGCCTATCTCTTGTGCTAAAAATTTAGCAAACCAACTCATTCTAATTACATGCATGCCTGTTTCATTGTCTTTAAACTCAGCTGCTCTTCCTAAACGACGAATTATTTCTACACGGGTATCGTTAAGCTCATAAGTACGATCTTGTACAAGTTTGTCTAAGTGACGGGCTTGATCATACAAAGCTAAATGATTTTTGACTCGAGCTTTGACAATCGGGGGGCTAACCGGTTTGGTTATATAGTCTACTGCACCAAGCTCGAAGCCAACTTCTTCGTCAATAATTTCTGTTTTGGCAGTTACAAATATAACTGGAATATTGGCTGTTTCTGGATTTTTTTTGAGTATTCGGCATACCTCATGCCCGTCAATCTCAGGCATCATTACATCAAGTAAAATAATATCCGGTTTATGCTCTCCCATTGCTATCTTCAATGCAATATGGGCATTTAGAGCTGCTTTCACTTTATATTCGTCTCGAAGAATACCTGTGAGTACATCTATGTTTTCAGGGGTGTCATCGACGAGAAGTACAGTTGCTTTATTTTGCTCACTCATCAGCTAAATTCCATGCCAGTTGATTAATAAGTATATTATTAAGTGCTTGTTGATTAATAGGTTTTTGTAAGTGTGCTAATACATGTAGCTGTGCTTGCTCATTCGCAGTGTGTTCAGCACTATTACCTGAGACGATAATAATTGGGACTTTTTCTGTGTTAGGTTCCGTTCTGAGTTGTTCTATCACCTCTAGTCCAGATAAGCCTGGCATGAGTAAGTCCATAAAAATAAGATCAGGGATTTGTTTTTGACAAAGCTTAATCGCGACTTCGCCTTTTAATGCAGCCTTCACTTTATAGTGATTAGGTAATATCTCTTTTAAAACATCAATATTGCTAGGTTCGTCATCAACGATAAGGATTGTTTTTGTCATGAATTCCATCTTGATTTTTTGTTGTTATATGTTCTTAAAGCAAATAATAGAGAAGTTTTATGTAAATCTATTTACTTTAACTTGCTAATTAAATTCAATTTGCTCTACATTTATCTAAGTGTAGAACAAAATAAAGAGAGTAAAAGGTTTGTTTTTAGGTAACTTTTATAATAGGTCTTTAGTGCATGAATATTAAAACCTTAACCGGTAATAATCATGAGCAGATGAACTTCTCGAAAATGGTTGCTGTGATTGTAGATCCTGTAGATAACATTCGCGGTAGTATGGCGAATATGCTGTTAGGAATAGGTCTTGCAAAGGTACATCAAGCAAAGCATGGGCTTGAGGAACTTCAGGTTATCGGTAGAACAAAAATCGACCTAGTGGTGTCAGAATGGGATATGCCAAAAATGGATGGCATACAATTATTAAAAAAAATAAGAGACGACGCCAAAACTGCTCATATACCCTTTATTATGGTATCTGCAACAGCTGAACATACAGAGGTGATACATGCTGTAAAAATGGGGGTATCTGAATATATTGTTAAGCCTTTTTCTCCAAAAATACTAGAAGAAAGAATTGTAAGGTCGATATCAAATCCTATAAAAATAAGTGCAAGTAAATTTAAAAAAAATCATAAACACCAACAAGAGAAACAAGCTATTCAAATACTAGTTGTTGATGATGTGCCAGATAATATTCATATTATTAGTGAGCTGTTAAGACATGACTATAAATTAAGGGCTGCGACAAGTGGAGAGAAAGCACTTCAGATATGTAAATCACATACTCCGCCAGATCTTGTTTTACTTGATATTATGATGCCAAAGATGAGCGGACTTGAGGTTTGCAAAACTTTAAAGTCAAATCCTTTAACGGAGCATATTCAAATTGTATTTCTTACAGCTCTTGATCAAACTGAAGATGTTGTTACCGGCTTAGAGTTAGGTGCTGTCGATTACATTGTAAAACCAGTTAACCCACCCGTACTAAAAGCTCGCGTTAAAACACAAGAGAAAGTGATTCAGGCAAGCCGCGATATGCGAATTCAAATTGACACCTTAATTGAGAATGCGCGTCTTAAAGAGGAGTTTGATCGGGTCATTCAAAATGACTTAAAGCAACCGTTAGATGAAATGAATAAAACGATTAATTTGCTAGCTAAGCAGAGCAAAGATCCTGTGCGCGTTAAGCAATCTAGCCAAGGGTTAATGTTGTCATGTACTCATATGACACAAATGATAGATAACATGTTGTTGCTCAGTAAATTAGAAGATGGAAGCTACGATTTTGATCCCGTTATGATTAATTTGTTAAAAGTGGTGAACACTGCTGTTGACACTTATAACCAGTCATCTACCCAGAAGCGGTTAGAGATCTTATTAGAAATTTCGAACGGTGCAGTTATATATGCTGAAGCTTTGCTTTGCCATGCAATTATTAACAACTTACTTAAAAACGCCATTGAAGCTGCACCTCGAGGTTCGGCTATTACTATAAAGGCTGAACGTAAGTCTGAGAACTTAGTGTTAAGTATTCACAATTATGGTGCTATCCCTGAAGAAATTAGAGCTAATTTTTTTGGTAAGTATGTCACTTATGGTAAAAAGAATTGCACAGGGTTAGGAACATACTCGGCTAAACTTATGACGCTGGCACAAAAAGGTGAATTAACTTTCACCACAAATGATGATGGTACCACTTTGTATCTTATTATGCCGGCAGCAAGATAGTGCCTTAATTTATAATTATTATTAGCAATTCTACCAACAATTGAATTGATGTATGTAGTGCATTTACAACTTGAACGTGGCGTTTGAGAATCTGTGAGGTAGTTAAGCCTGTCTATTTGTATTCTTTTTTAGTTTTTGTAGTTTGAGTAAAATTTAAGGCCTAGCCTTGAGTTACTTTATTTTCGGCTTGGTTTAATTCAAATGAAAATCCAAAGTTATTTTTAAACTGGATTTTAAATTCGTCGCTGATACTAAATGGGAGTTCTGTTATGTCAATGAGTTGTTGAGTTAAATCGATATAAGATTGCCCATTATTAGTGTCTTTTACACACCATGACAAATCAATAAAGCTTTTAAAAGGGCCATCTTCAATACCAATATAAAATGCATAATTAGATTTTACTTGAGAGCCTTCTTGGTGAATGTACTGAGTATGTAAGTTTACTGACTTTAGGTGAGTATATTGAGACTTAAAACTAGGAAAAAGCCAACCACGCTGTTTAATGATCTTACCTTTTTCTATTTGGACGTTTGCCTTTGTGGCAAAGAAAAAATACACGACGCAGCACATAAAAACATAATAGCTGACAGAGAGAGGACCATTTTGCCAAAACGAGAGTAGACCAAAAAACGCGCCAAATAATAAAATAATCGCGCCTAAGATCTTAATTTCTTTAAGTCCCTTGTGGGATGTAAGTGTGAGCATAATGAAATAGATGTCTTTGTTTTGATAAACATCTTTTCATACAAAACAGGATAGTACGAGGGTAAATATGTAACGAAGTTTGTTTAAGCTTGCGAAATAAAGTTGGAAGGTAATGGGGTCAGGCCTTGCATTATTAACCGATGATAAAGAGGCTTAGCTTTATTTTTTAAAGGTTAGCTATACTTAGTTAACCTTTTTTGTTGATTGGAGCTTATGAATGAGTCGACCACTTAGTTGGAGTTTACAGGAGCGCTTTATAACGTTACTTCTCAAGGTTATGAAAGAAAACCTATCTTTTGCAATGAATCTGATTTTTCCACATTTATTGAAGTTCTTAGCGATGTTTGTGAGCGTTACAATTGAGTAATTCATGCTTATTGTCTGATGACTAATCACTACCATTTATTAATTGAAACACCTGATGCTAATTTATCTAAAGGAATGAAGCATCTAAATAGTGTAAACACGCAAAGATTTAATCGAAGTTATCAATGAGTAGGCCATTTATTTCAAGAGCGATATAAAAGCATTTTGGTGGATAAAATAGTTATTTGCTAGAGCTATGCCGATACATTGTTTAAATCCAGTTAGGGCGAAAGGTATGGTTGACCATTCCAGTGAATAGTTGTGGAGTAGTTATCATGAAATAACAGGGGGGCGAGAAGTTCTAGATTGGTTGGCTATGGATGCATTACTTCGCATGTTTGCAAAAACTACACTTGAAGCGATTAAGTGCTACAAACACTTTGTAGCTGAAGGGAAGGGGGTCGATCTTTGGCAAAACCTGAAAAGCCAAGTCTATCTGGGCGACGAGACGTTTGTCAAAGAACATAAAGTTACCATTAAAGATTATGTTGATATTGTTTTAAATGAAGTACCAAAGAAACAAATTAGGGCAAAGGCTTATTTATCAGGTGGTTATTCAATGAAAGAAATCGTTAGTTATTTTGATGTGCATTATTCCAAAGTGAGCAGGGCTGTTGCACAATGCAAGACCTGACCCCATTATGTGATCCAGTGAAATAGTTATGCCTACGGTCTAATTTTTACTATTTTAGTGTCATCTTTGCCAAGAAAATAGGTTTTTATTTGTCATAACTTTGTATACAATTTTTATTAAGGTTTACTTCTCCAAATTATAATTGAGTTTAGCGTTTCTATAATTACTTAATAATAGATAACTTACCCTTTAATCAGCTCAGTCCCCCTTTAGACATAAGTTTTAAGAGGGGCTTTTATATTGCGTTAGACTAGAGCCAATTTTTACAAAAGGAAGATTAAAAATGATAAAAATTCTCTTTAAAGCATTTTCACTGTGTACTGTGTTTTTATTTACTTCTCAGGTAATGAGCCAAGATAACAGTGAGTTAATTGGTAAGTGGCGAGGTGTATTGAAGATTCAAAAGAATTTTAGTTTAGCTGTTGGGTTAAACTTTAAAAAACATGAAAACGATTTATTAATTACTCTTGATAGCCCCAATCAGGGAAACTTCGATATTCCAGTTACTGATTATACGTTATCAGAAAATCAATTAAGTTTTAAAGTAGCGGCTTTGCAAGCAAGTTATAAAGGCAAAATTGAAGGTAATAAGCTAATAGGTACTTTTACTCAAGGTATCAGTATGTCGCTGACTTTTGATAAATTGGATGAACAAGATAAATTGTTATTGCAGTATGAAGGTGGCTATGGCGGTAACTTATTAATCCATAATACAAATAAATTGCCATTAGTGCTGCAAATTGCTGTAGTAAAAGGTGGGTATTTTGCGACGTTAGATAGCCCCGCCCAACAAAGTTTTGGTATTCCTGTTGTTGATATTGCAATTGATAGTAAACAAATGAGCTTTAAATCACCTCTTATAAAAGCATTTTACAAAGGCACGTTTAACAATGAAGGATATGATGGCACCTTTACGCAAGGTTTTGAAAATCCATTAATCCTTATAAAAAACTTTGATCCAACAAGTGATAATAGTGCCAATGTAAAACCTGATTTTGGCAATAAAGGTGGTGCGATGGCCTTGATTGAAAATGGGGTAGTCACTAACCGTTTTTTTAATACTCATACCAAATTAACGCAATATGAAATTGGATCAATTACTAAAACAATGACAGCATTTTTACTGGCAAATCAATTTCAAAAAAAAGAATTAACACGTAGCAGCATGTTGACTGAATTTGAGGCTTCAGCACCAAGAAATATCACTACTATGGAGCTTGCAACCCATAAAAGTGGTTTACCAAGATTGCCAAACGATTTGTGGGAAAACGCTTTAGAGACTGACCCATATGCTCATTACGATTTGAAGCAGCTTAAGAAATCTCTTTCAAATATTGCATTAAATGGTAAAAATTATCTTTATTCCAATTTTGCCTATGGTGTCTTAGGTGAATGGCTTGCTCAAAATAAAGGCGTTTCTTATGAAGAAATGCTTAACCAAGAGCTTTTTAAAGCTTTTGATATGCAAAATAGTTATGTGGCATTATCATCAAAAACCCAAAGAGAACACTTAGCAAAAGGCTATCAATCTATGGGGGAATTGGTTTCGCATTGGCATTTTAAAGCAATTGCTGGTGCTGGTGGTGTGGTTTCAAATTTAGAAGATATGACAAAATATATTCAGTCTATGATGATCAAATCAAAAAGTCATGATCCCGTAATTAAAGTATTGCTTGAATCTCAGTTTGAGGTTGGTAAAGGTAATCAACAAGCTATTGGATGGATGATTGCAAACGATCAACAGGGGAATAAATATGCTTGGCATAATGGACAAACAGCTGGTTTTTCAGGTTTTGTTGGCTTTTATTTAGATGGAAGTAAAGGATTAGTAATGTTAAACAATCAGTCTATTGATTTTACTCAATATGCAGTAAGTTTACTCACTAATGCACACACTTTAGACGGTTAAAAATATATTATGGATTCTCGTTTTTTCCCTCTTTACCAATTAATCGGTTGGGCCGTCGTCTATCTTTCAATTCTATTAAGTATTTATCTTTCAGGAATATTTTCGTATTTCGAAATATTTTTTGGTGTTGTTTTGGTGGCATCTGCGGCTTTTTATGCCCATTTAACACGGTTTGGTTATAAGAGATGGTTTAAATCTCGTGGGTTTTTATTTCAATTTTTATATTTTGGTATACAAGCTGTTTTAGGGGCATCAATAGCCTCTTTAATATTGGTTATTTCGGTATTAATACTGTCAGAAGTAGGGTTAATATCTCCGATTGCTTCGGGTCAAATAGCTGTTGTTGTTAGCTCTGTATTTTGGGGGAATGCGGCCAATATGCTTTTTGCGTTAATTGCATGGAGTGCATTTTACCTTACAATTGTACGTTCACGTGATTTGAAATCAATGGCACAAACGCTAGAAATTAGCCAGTTGCAATCACTAATTCAGCAATTAAACCCGCATTTTTTATTCAATATGTTGAATAATATAAGAGCACTTATTTTAGAAGATCCTGAGAAAGCCAGAGATGCATTGGCTAAACTATCAGATATGTTACGTTATAGCTTAAATCAACTGGATTTCAATAAAGTGAAATTTGCAGAAGAGTTATCTATGGTTAATGAATACTTAGAATTGTGTAAAATTCAGTTTGAAAGTCGTTTAAAATATCAATTTCAAATAGCTGATGAAAGTAGGAATGTGCTCATTCCAAGGATGATATTACAGCTTTGTGTTGAAAATGCTATAAAACATGGTATTTCAAAATTAAAGCAAGGAGGAGAAATTAGTATTCAGGCTGAAATTAAAAATCACTATTTAAATATCACGATCACTAACCCTATTCCGGCTTATCGAGACAAATCACATTTGTATGAAGATACTGAAAGAGGCATTGGGATCAGAAACATTCAGGAGCGATTAAAGTTATTATATTCAATGGAAAACGAATTTAAAGAGACAGGGCTAACATTCAATAAAAATAAAGAAAAATCTGAAGTGGTTGTTAGTGTCACTTTACCTGTTGAATATGAGAT
Source organism: Pseudoalteromonas sp. C2R02 (assembly GCF_018860845.1). Lineage (NCBI taxonomy): Bacteria > Pseudomonadati > Pseudomonadota > Gammaproteobacteria > Alteromonadales > Pseudoalteromonadaceae > Pseudoalteromonas > Pseudoalteromonas sp. C2R02. The sequence goes on from NZ_JAHKQC010000035.1 coordinate 14,882, forward strand.
TAAGGAACTTGTTAGTTGAATATATTTATTGTAGATGATAGTAGATTAGCAAGGCAAGAGCTGAAACAACAGCTCTCTCAATACTCTAAAATTACAGTGATAGGCGAGGCGGAAAATATTGAGCAAGCTATTGATTTAATTTTGAATGTTAAAGTTGATCTATTGTTGTTAGATATTGATTTACCAGACGGTACCGGGTTTGATTTATTAGAGCAATTAACTGATGTGCCTCAAGTGATATTTGTGACTGCTTTTAATGATTACGCGATTAAATCATTTGAATATAATGCACTTGATTATTTATTAAAACCAGTTAGACAAGAGCGGCTTAAACACGCGTTGGATAAAGTGAAACTCGATATTGAAAATACCGTTCTAGACGTTAATCAGCGTATTTTTATTAAAGATCGAAATGAATGTTACTTTGTTGCTTTGGCGGATATTTACGCTTTTGAGGCGATGGGTAACTACACTCGGCTTCATCTTCAAAAAGCTAAACCTGCAATATATAAACCAATTAGTGCTGTTGCAGATAGACTAGATTGTAAAGTTTTTTTCCGTGCGAGTCGAAGTTGGATTATAAATACTCAGTTTATTCTAATGATAGAACCAATACCGAATGGCGCTTTAGAGGTTACGCTAGCAAACCAATGTGTAGTTGTCATTTCTAAACGCCAGGCTGTTGAGTTTAAAAAACATTGGTCACTATAACTCGTAGCTTATTCGTTTATGAATAGAAGTAAACGAATAAGCTGAGAGTGAAATTTAACCAATGGGTTACACCTTTCCTATTTTTAAATAGCCAATGAGATATTTATGCCTGTCTAATTTTTTAAATTTATTATAAACCTGTTGTAAGTTTAGCCTGATTTAGTTTTAATGTAGTACCTGATATTGGGTCGTTAAACTGTGTTAAGTTTAATTCTCATTACTTAAAAAAATTAATATGGATAATAAAAAAATCTAAGCACTGATACGAGGCTTTAAATTCAAATGTAAGACCTGTTGTAGAGAAAAAGTTGGAAGAGTATGAAGGACGATATAATCATATGTATCTTGACAGTAAAGCGAAAGTTACTGTTGGGATAGGTCATCTTATCGCGAATAAGGCTGCTGTTATTTCACTTAAAATGTATATCGAAAAAAATAAGATGCCTCATATGGTTGTAGCGATGAAACAGAAACAAGATTAATACGATAATCTCATTAAGCAAAATAAAAACTATAAAGCTTCTTGGTATAAGCAACATACTAGCTTAATAATGAAAGATACCGATATTAATATTCAGCGAAAAAATCACATAGATACATTTTATTCAGAATTAGTAAGTGTATATAAAAAGACAAATGGATTTAAAGATCACTTTGATAATTTTCCTATAGATGTTCAAAAAGCGCTTTTTGATATGATATTTAATCTAGGTCAAACCAATCTACGTAATAAGTTTATTAAATTTAACGATGCGATCAAACAAGAAAAATGGGATGAGGCTGCAAAGCAATCTAATAGACCAGATGTGAATAGTATGCGTAATGGTTATGTAAAAGGATTATTTAACTCTGTTCATGCGGCAAGTCAAAAGTTAAGTGCTGCTAAACCTTAAAGGACTATTTGATGAAGCTATTTTATATATTTTCAATTGCCATTTTTTGCTCGCTTACACTTGGATGTAATGCTGAAAGTAAATTAGTTGGTGTTGAGTCCAAAGCATACTTTAATGATGGCGAGTTTGTCGGGCTAATGAATTTAGGAGATACTATTACAAATACTGAATTGGATTATTCATTAGATCTGAGTGCTGGTGGAGAACTCAGATCTAATACTTGTACGGATGTGAATAATGCAAATGATGCTACTATTGAACCCTCACAATATCACTTAGTGCGATTGATGAAAGTTAATTGTATTGCAGCTGAACACTTCATAAAAGCTAAACACATAAAAAGTGTATTAAGTTATTTACCTGAAAAAATAACGGTTAATTTTATTCAAAGTTTACCATTATCAGCCGTTCCTGATTTGGGTGGTAGTTCATTGCAAGATAAGAAAGGTTTGTTAATCACTGATGATAATGATTTTAAAATTTTGACAGTTAATGAGGGGAGTATTGAAGTGGCAATTTCAGGTGGCCTCGTTGTTAATTATTTAGTTATGGCTAAAGGAGATTTTGATAAAGATGGTTTTGAAGATGTATTACTAAGGTTAGATTGGTATGTAGACACGGCTTTTGGTAAAGGGTTTGATCTATTGATGGTTTCAAAGAGCAGTGAAAAAGAGAGTCCTGTAGTTACGTGGCGAATGTGATTTTTATTATGTAGCAATCAATAAAGCTAATAATATCTTTTATATTATTAGCTTTGAATATATTAATTTTTATTAACTTCAAAATACGTTTGTTGCCAGTCAGACTCTTCTAAATGATTAATACCCAGTAGGTCCAACTCCATTAAAGCGTCACCAGTGTATGCTGCTTTTAAAAACTCAATACCTGTACCTTCATCATAAAATAACATACTTTCTAAGTAACCAGTGGATATATATGGATATGCCTCTATCAGTAATTCTTCTGTAATCTGCCATAAATACTGTAAAAAAGCACGGGCTTGCGGTTGGTCAACCAACTCATACGTTTCAGGGTAGTTTAATCGTAAAGATTTTAAATAATATTGCGTAAACACCATAAAATTTATGGTGTCATTAACCTGAAAAATGGTCATTTTGGATATATCATTTTCAGGAAGCGCTAATTGTTTAAATTTAAGTTGAAATCTATTGTCTAAAACATAAGCATTAAATTCATCTAATAATGAATCAAATTTGTGATTTAACTGTAAAATATAAAGTTCGTAGGCCAATCCAGTTTGTAAATGTTCAGGAATGGTTTCAGCAATAATAATATTATGCTCTGTATTTTCTTTGGAAAAGCCAAGTTCATGAAATTGCCCACCAGAAAAAATTGCTTTTGAATCGTATTCTTCGCAAAAATCTATTTGATAATTTATATAATGATTACTTTCATGAATAGCGACATCAATTGGTTGCTCCTTCACTTCAAGCCAAGCCATTAAGTTTTCACTATTTCTTAAAAACAACTGATAACTACTTTCTGGGTCTGTAGTTTTGATTGTGTCATTTACTAACTGTCTTTTATTGGTGCTTAAATCAAGTTCAACTTCTGTTAAATCGTTTGAAGTGATCCGTAAACACTCCTCAGGAGTTGGTGGTTTCAGTGATGTAACAGAAATAATAGGAGTAGTGTTACTTTCTTTGTCCTCTGACACTTGCACATCTCTGCTTTCTTGCCTCGAGTTTCCGCCACAAGCTGTAATAGCAAGTACTACAATCAAATAAAAAAACCTACTTTTCATACATTCATCCTTAAATTCACAAAATATTTAACAAATAATGCCACACTTGAGATATATTTTATACTGTATGCAGTTATTGGTGTGAGAAATATTAAATAATTAGTAGAGGGATTTAAATCTCAACAAAAAGCTAATCTAGTCGATGGATAACTCGTTTAAATGTGTTCGATATTATAAAATTTCATTCATTTGTAATGTATTTCGTAAAATAAAAAATAAAATTTTCAGATTAAATATATTCATTGTAATCAGCTTTCGTTCTTAATTTCAAAGAGTGACTGTTAGGAACTGTGAGATATTTATGCCTATTTATTGGTTGTATTGATACTAGATAAACTCGCTGTAAAAGTGGTGCGATAAAATCCACTTTTGGTAATTGATCAATAGTATTTAGCTAAGGTCTTATTAATAGCATTCATCAAGAATTCCTTAGCTTAATAACAACGTATTATTTGTTACATGTGAGCGTAAATCGTCATAACCACCGATATGACGTTCACCAATAAAAATCTGAGGTACTGTTTTTCGACCACTTAGTTTCACCATATTGGCAAATTCAACTGGGTTATTAGTTACTTCTATGTCGTCATACTCAACTCCTAATTTAATTAATAATTGTTTTGCTGATTTGCAGTACGGGCAGTAGTCTTTATGGAAAATGGTAACCTTGTTCATGACTGTTTTTACTATTTCTGTTTAACGTAAATTAAGTATACTGTTGCTTAACTAAATACTTTGTATGCGTAATACTTAAAAATATGTCTGAAAGTCCTAATATTTACCTTAATGATCCAGATCCACTTAGTGTGTTACTTACACGCTTAGATTTAAAAGCGGAAGTTTACGTTAATGGTGATTTTTGTGGTGCTTGGGCGGTTGATACAGGTGGCAGTAAGCGGATCCCATTTCACCTGATTGGTGCCGGCTCTGCATGGTTACATTTTGAGGGGCAAGAGGCTCAAAGGTTAACCTCACATGATTTGGTTGTTTTTCCAAATGATGCGCATCATGTAATATCCAACTCTAAAATAGCACCTTCGCCAGAACAAGTGAATGCACCAATGACTAATGATGGTGAGGTAACGAATGTTGTTTGTGGATTTTTTGAATTTCGTAATCCTATATTATTTCCCATATTAGAAGCATTACCACAAGTTGTTGTATTGAACTCTGGGGCTGAACTGGCAGGTAACAGAATAGAGTTTTTGATAAGTCAAATGCTAAACGAGCTACAACATGAGCGACCGGGCTTTTATACCGCCATTGATCAAATGGCTTTTTTGATTTTTATTGAAATGATACGTCAACAAATTCAAAGTGGCGCACTCGACAAAGGGCTGTTAAGCGCATTGTTTGATGCTAGGTTAGGAAAAGCACTTAATGCGATCCATCAATCCCCTGAGTCACATTGGACATTAGAACGCTTGGCTGAAAAAGCAATTATGAGTCGCTCTACTTTTGCGGATCTATTTAGTAAAACTGTCGGTATTACGCCAATGAAATATTTAACTAAATGGCGAATGAATCAGGCACGCCACATGTTAAAAACCACTCAGTTATCTGTGTCACAAATATCAGAAAGAAGTGGTTATGATTCAGAAGCGGCATTTCGTAAAGCTTATCGAAATACCTTGGGTGAACCACCTGGTGCAGTGCGTTCAAAGTAGTTGAGTCTTAATATTGCATAAACTTAGGTAGCACCTAAGCGCTGCCTAAAATACAGCGCGTATATTTATTGGTTTATATCACAGTTTATTAGCTGCAATATGTTCAACGCTAGGCCATTGTTCATTAGCTTGTGTGATATGAGTCGGAATATCTTTTCTCCAGCTTTCATAAACACTTAGATTTTTGTTTACAAATAACTTGCCGTTAACTATTTCAAACGCTTTGCCGTCAATTTCAAATTTCTTTCCAAACGTCATACCATAGGCACAAAACCCACCATATTGTGGTGCATATTTCTCGGGGTTACTTTTAAAAAGATTACGGTTTTTGGCATTACTAAAACGGTAAATCGCATCATTATAGATAGCAGTATATTTGGCAGAACCTTCAACGGCTTTATTTTTGGTAAAATAAGCAACAGCATCATGACCAGCCAAGATTACGCCGTTGGCATCAGTATCGGTATTGTCACCAGCACTTGCGATGGAGCTAAAAGCAATAACAAAAATTGCTAACAGGTTAGTAATAGATTTAGTGAAAAACTTTGTGAATAACATGATGTATTCCTATAGGTTGTTGTTAAGTACAGTGCTATTTTAGATAAGTATGTTTTTGTTGGATATGTTCAAAAGTCAGCTTGTTGTATCTAAAAATCCGAATCTACTATAGGAGGGTAAAGTAGGGTGTACTAAGAAAGAAAACTAAAAGAAGGAATAGGTAACACATGTACCTCAATTTTATTAATGACCATTTGCATTTATACCTTCTGGGTTTGAAGCGCTTAAATGATTTGTTTACAGTTAAGTGTTTTTCTATTTCGGAAAGTCTCCCCTTAAGAAAACCAATGGGATCAGGTTTTATATTATGCTGCCAGGATAAATAAAACTAGGCAGTCATACTTTTCTATGAAAAATAATTATATATTCAACCCCACTGATTGACGGTAATGATTTTGATTCTCATTTCTTTATTGTCTTGTTTCCGGTAAAGTGTCGCAATATAAACAAGTGAAAATACTTATTCATCATTTGGATTTGTAAATTGATAAATATACTTAGGAATAGAAGATATTAATGAATGACAATAATGATTGGCCACAAGGTGTTGATGGTGATGTTTTACGATTACTTCAGGGAAGGGGTTTTGATTTCAATTTAGAGCACGAAATTGAGTTTATGATCGATTTTAAATACTGGCCATTAAGTGAAACACAGCAAATTGAAGTGCTAAACAAGTTACCAGAGGTAAGCTTTGTAGAAACAGAATCTGAACTACTCGAAGAGGGCGATCCTGCGGGATATGCATCGTTTAAGGTTAAAAATAAGGTAACGTATGATTTTGTTACTAAAGAGCCAAAAAGGTTAAGCAATTTGTTTGTAAATATGAATGGGTATTGTGACTCTTGGGTTGTTGTGAGTGGTTGTGGTTCTTAACAAAAATTGAGCTATTGTATTAAGAGTCAATAAAAAATAAAACTTTAAATGGATATTCAAAAGGTTAGCGAAACTGAGCTAACTTTTTTATATGTAATAACATGAATATCAATGTCTGATATTTCTCATCTCGTGTTTCTCTATTTCTTTCAAATAAATCGTTTACAAACGGGTTTTAGACTTACTTTTCTTGATGTATTACAAAACATCAACCACACTAAAATTAATGGACAGAGCTAGGTAATTTCAGTGTGATTACTTATTGTTCTAAATAACTTTAAAGCAGATTATTAATAAATATATGGAAAATAGATATTATGCTTGTTTAGCTATAGGACTTTGCCTTTCTTCACTGCCTGCTGTCAGTATATATTTAAGCGGGGATGTGAAAAAATCGACAAATGATAGGCTTGAGACTGTTTATCATTTCAAAAATGTTGATCATCCTATTCAACCAATTCCACAAAAGATCGATATTGATAAACAATGGCTTTTATTAGGAAAAGCATTATTTAATTCGACCTTATTATCAAAGGATAACACTATTTCTTGTGCCTCTTGTCATGTTACTAGCACAGGAGGAGATGATGGTTTTCCGGTTTCTGTTGGTGTAAATAATAAAGTAGGCGTTAGAAATTCACCAACTGTCCTTAACGCGACTTTTAATTTTAGACAATTTTGGGATGGGCGCGCTAATTCTTTATTAGAGCAAGCGTCAGGGCCAATTCATAACCCTGTCGAAATGGCTTCCTCTTGGCCAGCAGTAATAACTAAACTTTCTAAAGACAGTTATTTTTATCAGGCATTTAATGATTTAAGTCCTGATGGGATAACAGTTGAAAATATATTACTAGCAATTGTAACCTATGAGGAATCTTTAATTACACCAAATGCACCAATAGACCAATACTTATTAGGCAATAGAACAGCGCTAACTCAACAACAAATTAGAGGTCTACAATTATTTATCGATTACGGTTGTAGCACATGCCATCAAGGGACCAATATAGGTGGAAATATTTACCAAAAGTTAGGGAGAATTAATGATATTCCCAAAAAATTAACACAAGATTTTGGCAAATATGAAGTAACAAAAAAGCAAGTAGATAGGTTTGTTTTTAAAGTACCTTCGCTCAGGAATATCGCTCAAACGGCACCTTATTTTCATAATGGCAGCGTAAGTACTTTAAACGAAGCTGTTACAATTATGGCCAGCTCTCAATTAGGTCGACAGCTATCTACTGAAGAAGTCGAAGATATTGTTGCGCTACTTCATTCATTTTCATCAAAAGAGATTGAGCTCGAATGATGTCCTTAAGAGTCATAATAAAACGTATTCCAGAACTATTATGCTTGAGCTTATATGCTTTTTTTCTTGCATATTATATGACTTTAGCCGAAGAAAAAAAATATGTCACATCCCAAGTTTCGTTATTATTATCTTTAGAACAGTTGATACCAAGACATGAAATCCAAGTGCTTAATGCCAGTTTTAGTGATCAATTACACTATGATAAATTTGCACAAAAGCAATCCCAATTAGAGAATTTATCCTCAAAACTAACGTCTGATTCTAATATCCATTCTGTTTTGAACAACTATAAACAACAGGCTTTTAACTACATACAATTAGTGAGTATGATGAAAACATCAGTAAGACTAATAAGTAGTGAAAAAATTAACGACCTTAGTGCGCAATTAAACAATCAGATTGAAGCAATTAAACTATTAGTATTTCAATTTCTAAGCTATCCCACGGCACAAATTCAGCTAGATATAAAAAAAGAAATCAATTTATTAGCTATTGAAACTAGCAATTCACCCTCTGTTCAGTATGGAAACTTATTCAAATTACACGTAAAGTTCATTATTGAAAATCACGAAACATCAGCGAAGTATCGTAAAGCGCTTATTAACTCTCCAATTATTGCACTTTTATTTAATGAATCAAAAATACTGCAAAAACAACTCGATAATATTAATCGGCAACAATTACTTTCAATTTTTACTGTCATTATTTCTTTGTTATTGTTATTCATCAATATTTTGAGATTACATCAAAATGAATTAAAAAGAGTATCTATTGCACATAAAAATGCACTTGAAGTAAAAAGCCAATTTTTGGCAAATATGTCACATGAAATTCGCACACCTATGACAGGTATTTTAGGCTTGGTGACTTTATGTCTACAAAGTGAACTCAATGAAGAGCAGCGAGACTATCTTGAAAAAATGGAATTTTCAGCAACATCACTACTTAGGATCATTAACGACATTTTAGACTTTTCAAAATATGACTCTGGACAATTTATAATTGAGAATCACCCATTTGATCACGCTAAAGTATTTGATAATTTAGTAACACTTATTGCTCATAATGCAGAAGAGAAAAATATAGAATTTATTTTTGATATTGATCCAAATATTCCAACAAATTTAGAAGGTGATCCTGTTAGAGTGAGTCAGATATTATTAAATTTATTATCTAATTCAATTAAGTTTACCCAAAAAGGTTATGTACTCTTAACATGTGAACTTTTAGAAAACAAAGAAAGCGATAACAGTGTCTTTATTGAATATAAAATTGAAGATTCTGGTATTGGGTTGTCAGAAGAACAACAGAAAAAATTGTTTAAACGATTTTCACAAGCAGACGAGTCTACTACTCGAAAATATGGTGGGACAGGATTAGGTTTAGCAATATGTAAATTATTAATAGAGCAAATGAAGGGAACTGTCACGGTAGAAAGTGAGCTAGATAAAGGTGCAAAATTCACTGTTATCATTCCATTTTTAAAAAGTAATAAAGATACTGATTTATCTCAACCTGTATCATTGAAACTTGAAAAACCCATGAAACTATTACTCATAGAAGATAATGTAATTACTCAAAATGTGATTGATAAAATGGCTAGCTATCTTGGCGCAAGTGTTAGTATTGCCAATAACGTTAGCCAAGGGATTGAATTATGTAAACAAATTAATTTTGATGTCGCTTTAATTGATTGGAATTTAAAGACAGAAACTGGTCTAGGTTTTATAAAAAAAGTACAAAATGAAAGTTATCATCCAAAACAGCTTTTTGTATTTAGCGCATACAGTAACGAATATATTGAAGCGCGTTGTGATCAAAGTTTATCTATTAAATACTTGAGTAAACCCGTTACATTATTTGGTTTAAGCCAAGCTTTAAAGAGTAAAGAGACGGATTTGAAAAAAGTTTCTAGAAGGAACAAATTGAATGTTGTACCTGAAAAAAAATTAATTTATAAACAAACAACCAATAAGGCTAACAATTCTATCTTACTAGTTGAAGACAATAAGATTAATCAAATAGTAGCTAGTGAAATACTGAAAAGTCTTGGTCTCTGTGTGGATATTGCCGAAAACGGTAAGCAAGCGATCGAACTCATAAATAACGGACAATACCCATTGGTTTTGATGGATATTCAAATGCCTGTATTAGACGGTATTGAAGCGACTAAAATCCTTAGGAAGACCTACTCAGCTGAGCAACTCAAAATAGTGGCTTTAACAGCCAACATTATTTCTGATCAGATAGATTATTACGCCGAGATTGGTATGAATGGTTATTTAGGAAAACCATATGAAATAGAAAAAATCAAAGCAGTAGTCGATCAATATTATGCTCTCACTACTGCTAAAAACTAATTTGGAACAATTAAGAGGTTAATTTTGTAGGGTTATATACAAATACCTAGATGATATACAAAGGGTGTCCTGGTTGTGCTTTATCAAAGCAGTCTTTAACCCTAAATATGCCTGAATTTTAGCGTTTTTTTTTCTCTATTTATTATTGTCAACAATGTTATATTATATCAATTGTTTGATAAAAATATCTCAATGAGCTTACACACCTTTAATGAAAATATCATCTTGGTCAATTAAGCTTATTTAAAAAATTTAGGGGCAAATAAGTGGTTTCTCGCAGACAATTTACAAAAAGTACAGTGACATTAGCATTTATGGGATTAGGTAGCAGTCTATTAGGTTGCGCCTCAACTTCTACTATTAATAAAAATACGAAGGCTATGCCATTGAGTAATGGCTACGGACCTTTAATTAAAGACAAAAATGGTTTATTAGATTTACCGCAAGGATTTAGCTATACCGTTATCTCTGAGCTTGATACGTTAATGGATGATGGTTTTACTGTGCCTAATAATGCTGATGGTATGGGATGTATTAAACTTGATGATGAACGAGTTGTATTAATACGTAATCATGAATTAAGCCCAAAACATTTAAGCAAAGCTACAGTATCTATTCAAAACCATAAAACACCGTTTGCTTATGACTCGACTTCTAATGGTGTCGCATTACCAGGTGGTACGACAAATATTATTTATAACTTGCGAACAGCTAAGGTAGAGCGCGAGTTTTATAGTCTCGTTGGCACAATACGAAATTGTGCGGGCGGTACCACACCTTGGGGTAGTTGGTTAACTTGCGAAGAGTCTGTGAAAACTGCAAACAATGACATTAAAGCAGATCACGGTTATGTATTTGAAGTGCCGGCCAATGCTACGGGGTTAATTGATGCGAAACCAATTATCGCTATGGGACGTTTTAACCATGAGGCGGCCGCAGTTGATCCACGCACGGGTATTGTTTACTTGACTGAAGATCGTGGCGATAGTTTGTTTTACCGATTTATTCCTAATATTAAAGGCAAACTTGATCTAGGTGGTCAACTTCAAGCATTAGTCTTCAAACAAGCTAATGGTTTCGATACCCGTAATTGGCAAACGAACAACTTTCCAATTTCAAATTGGCATGAAGTAGAGTGGATAAATCTAGATAATCCACAAAGCCCTGAAGATGACCTTAGAAAACGCGGTTTTGCAAAAGGAGCTGGGCTATTTGCCCGTGGTGAAGGCATTCATTTTGCTGGTAATGAATTATATTTTTGTTGTACTAATGGTGGTAAAAAGCAGTTAGGGCAAATAATGCGTTATCAGCCATCAGCTTATGAAGGCTCACAAAATGAGTCCAAACATCCAGGATTAATTCAGCTGTTTTTACAAAGTGAAGATGAGTCTTTATATAACTTTGGTGATAACTTAACAGTAACACCACAAGGTCACTTATTGGTTTGTGAAGATCAATATACTGATGTGACAAAAAATCATTTACGTGGTGTCACTCCCAAGGGCGAAGTCTATCCTTTTGCTAAATTGAATATTCAGACTGAGCCTGCAGGGACGTGTTTTTCACCTGATGGCAGTGTATTGTTTGTAAACATTTATGCACCAACCAAAACATTGGCGATAACTGGCCCATGGGGAAAGTTTAAAAGCGAGCGTAATTCTTAGTTGTCTAACTTTCTTTTACTAAGTTTATAAAGATGTTGGGCCTGTTGAACAGTTTGAAAGTCAACAAGCCCTATATTCAATCTTAAGTTATAGCATTCAAAATTATCTAATAATTAGGCATTACTGCTAATTGAAACAACGCTGCTTTTTGCGTTATTTTCTTCTTCAGTTACTTCTTCATTGATTTCTGTCGCATCTTCATTATCGTCAAGTGTTTGAATTAAATTATCATAATGACACGCTTGATCTCTCCCTTGTCCTTTAGCTTCATAAAGCGCTATATCTGCTAATTTAGTCAGTTCGTCAGATAACATGCCATTCTTAGGATAAGTTGAAATACCAATAGATACACTTAATTTGCCAAGTGATAAGTCTTTCATTGCCAAATGAAGCTCTCTTACAGCATCACAAATATTATTAGCTGCAATCTGAGCACCTTTTACGCCTGTATTTGGTAGAATAATAGCTAATTCTTCCCCTCCGAGGCGACAAATCGTATCTTCACCTCGCATTGTATTAAGTAGTAATGAACCTATTGTTTTTAGTACATAATCACCCGCATCATGGCCATAGTTATCTTTAAAGCGTTTAAAATGATCAAGATCTAACATAAGAATCGACATTTCTTGTTTATGTCGATGAGCACGCATAATTTCTTGATTAATTATTTCTTCGTAGTAACGGCGGTTATATAAACCCGTTAAAGGGTCACTAATTGCTTGCTCTCTTAGTTTCTCTTGTAAGTTTAGATTAGCAAGAGCAAGCCCTAGATGTTCAGCAACGGTAAACGCAAGTTTTTGAATATGCTCTTTAAGCTCTTTACCATCACCTAAGTAAATATGCATCATACCTATGGTATTACCATGTGCAGTTAGCGGAATACATAAGGTTTGATCTGATCCCGTTGCTGACATATGAGAGCAAGGTAAGGTGGTATATTTATCATTCGCTAAATGAAATTTACCCTTGCGTAATGCCCAGCATTCTTCAGGTGCATAAGTCTTGCTTCCAGGCCAAGCTCCACCCCAATCTAACTTTACTAGTAATTGATTTCGTGATGAGCGCATTAATGATACTACGCCGTTTAAATCCCCAAGAATACGAGGCAGAATATCTTCAACTACCATTTGTGCTTCATTAATAGAATTACAGGCTGCAAGCATATTAGCTAGGCGATGTAATAATTCGATCTCTTGGGTACGCTGTTCAATACGTACTTCTTGTAAATCTTGTTCGCTTTTTACCTGCTGCTGGATGAGCTTATTACTTAAAAGAGATGAGCCAACAACAAGTGTGATATTGATGCCCATTAAAATCATTAGGATGTTCATTAGCTCTTCCACCATTGCATCAATACGTGTTAGTGGCGTTGCAGCTCTAAGAATATAGGTTTCGCCGTGATAATCAAAAGACTGTGCTGAATAAAGTAAATTTTTAAAACGAGAAGTACTAAAACGAGTTGTAGTGCCGAAACCAACCTCTTTAGCATTAATCACTTCTTTTCTATTTAAATGGTTTTCAAGTTGTAATACCGCATTGAGTGAAATATCGCTATCAGCAATAGGAAAACCATCTGATTTTATCAGTGTAATATGGTCTTCTTTTGCGAGGTCGACAACCGTTTTCACATAAATATCAAGTGCTTTTAGATCTGAAAATGAAATATTGTCTTCATGTATATTGGTAATAACGCGCTTGATTTCAGCGGATAATCCAGCTTCAATTTTTTTCTCTAGCCAGTTAGAGAGTGTTGAATTAAAAATGAATAATCCGATGATCATAGAAATTATCATGCAAACAATAGGTAAGTGGAGCCATTTTTTACTGATTGTACTTTTCTTCATTATCTTACCTAGTGAATACAGAGTTCTTAAAAGTCCATCATTCTATATAGGCTTTAAGAAAAAGTAAAAAATTGATATGTGTATTTATGTAATTGATTTTTATGGTTTAAGTTGTTCTGTTGAGTTGTGGAAACTATTGGGTTTACTGTAAGTAGAGTGTTAAATATATTAATAAATTGAGGCGTGATATCTGACATCGATTTCTAAATAAAGTCACGTCTTTAATTTCTGAATTTGTAGTTTAGCTAATGATATCTAATCACTATTACCTAGTATCAAATAAAAGCAGGGAAGTTAGTTTATAAAAAAGGGACTAATACCAATTCCAATAAATATGTGATCAATCAAAATGGTCTAAATATACAATAGCTGCGTTGCCTGCATGGATGCAGGTACTTAGGTTTAGTCTGGAGCTATAAACCTGTGCTTTCAATCCCAATAGCCAGCTATTGGTCAATCAAGCGCCTTGCTCTTGAAAATTTATCCTAATTTATATTAGATCACTAACTTAATAGAATTGGTATAAAAAAGTCCCGCTTATTTCTAATCTAGATTAATTTGAATGAGCAATTATTTTACTCTTTAGTATGAATAAATTGATATTCCTTTACTGGTTGTGCGCCAAGTAAATGCTCAACAAAATAGTCCCAACGCTTTCTAATAAAATAATCACTATTATTTAAAAAATGATCTTGGTTTGGATAAATCATTAAATCAAAGTCTTTGTTTGCTTTGATTAATTGATTCACGAGTTGCATGGTTGCAGCCGGGTTAACATTTTCATCTAATTCACCATGAGCAAGCAGTAATTTACCTTTTAATTTGGCAACACTTTGCGGGTTTAGGTTTGTTTGTTGATCCCAGTGTTCAGCGACAGGGTAGCCTAACCATGTTTCATTCCAGCCTGTTTTATCTACTCTAAAATCATGATTACCAGAAGCGGCTACACCGACTTTAAAAAAGTCAGCATGTCTAAACATGGCCTGAGCTGTATCATAACCACCCGCAGAAAAACCATAAATCCCTACCTTATTAACATCTAAATATTTATGTTGCTTAGCCAGTGTTTTAATTGCGTATACATGATCATCTACTCCAGCAGACAAATTTTGATAAGACGCTAAGTGGAATTGTCGATCTCGCTTACTGGTGCCTCTGCCATCCATTTTAATCACAATAAAGCCTAACTCTGCTAAAGATTGTGCTTGCTGATAATATGTCCAAAACGATTTAGGGGTAAAAAAGCCATGAGGGCCGGTATAGGTTGCATCAATCACAGGGTAACGTTTATTGACATTAAAGTTACTCGGCTTATACATTAAGCCATATAATTGCGTATGTTGATCATCAGCGAGTACGCTAAAGGCTTCAGGTACACGCCAGCCTAACGCAATTAATTCACTTATGTCGGGTGAGCCAACAGTTGTTACTAATTTTCCATCTAAAGTGCTGCGTACTGTATTTGTAGGTACAGTTTTATGATCAGAAGCAATATCTACAAAGTATTTAAAGTCAGGAGAAAGTCGTGTGCTGTGCTCTTGTGGTTCAGGTGTTAATAAAGCTTGCTTTGTACCATCTAAATTTACTTTGTATAAATGGCGTAAATAGGGATCTCTATCATTAAACCCACCTGAAGCTTCAAAATATAAAGTACGTGATTCTTCATCGACGCCTCTATTTACACGAACATAGCAATCACATTGTGTGATTTTATTTTTTAGCTGGCCGCTTGTAAGATCATACAAGTAATATTGTTGTGTGCCTGAACGTTGGCTACTCCAGATCACTTCATTTGAATTGGGTAATATCCATACATTTTGTGCCCAAGGATCTAAAAATTGTGCTGATTTTTCTTCAACAATTAATCTTACTTGTTGATTGTCAGGATTATATTCATGAAGGCTGATGCGCTTTTTTGCACGAGCTTGGTCTATAAAGTAAAAACGATTGTTATCTTCCCACCATCCCCAAATTGGCCCACCATAATAAGTTTGCTGTAGTTTAGGGGTGTCTACTAAACTTACTTTTTTACTCGCTATATCAATTGAGTAAATATCACCTAGTGGAATATGTTTATCACCTGCTAAGGGATAATAATAGCTATATAGTTTTGGTCTTAAGCCGTCATCATGGCTAGATTGCACTAAATGTAATTTACCAACCTTTCTGCGATCTAATCTATGGGTGATCACTGTGCGACTGTCTGATGCCCAAAATACATCAAGTTGCTGTTTTACATTTTTAGCATCTTTATTGATATAATTTTTTGGGTTCATATTGTTTACGGCATAAGGATAACCTTCGCTGCCATCAAAAGTTAGCTGAGTTACTTTATCCGTTTCATGTTCAGTTAAATACAAGTTCCATTGCTTTACACTTAATGAATATAAACCATTTGGCGAGCTGTATGCTGGTGGGGTAGGGCTAGTTTCTACGGTCAACTTATTACATTGGCTAGTTTTTAAATCACACTGATAGTCATGGTCAAGATAGGTGAGTTTTAAATCGTTTTTGACTAAATCTAGCTTTATTATGTCTATTGAAAAAGTTCGACTGTCATCATGGTTAATACTGATTTTTAGCTTTTCATGATCAAATAATGGGGTGATAGAAGCTGAAGATGGCTGCACTTTGAAGTAACTTTTATTACCTAATTTGTCTACTTCGCTATACCAAAAGTCACTTGTTTGATTGATCCAGTGTGGTTCAACAGCCAAATTCCTGACTTTAGTTTTTACATTTTTAGGTAAAAATTTTTCAGCCCTTTGATAATCTGCTTGAGTCACTTTGACTGATTGATTTTCTGCCGTTATAGAACAAGCAGTTAACGATAAGCAAGTTATCAAGAGCCCAGCTTTTTTAAACATTTTTATCTCCACTTTACATTATTTCCTCCACTATAATTTATTTTATAAAGTATACAATTGTTTTGTTGTTTTGGTTTTCTTAAATAAACGATTATAAAGTCAAATAAGAGAGCCATACTTTCCTTCTTAAAAACTAACCTTATAATGATACTCGCCATTATTTATTTTTAACTTAATGATTAAACAAATGAATTGTAAAAATTGCCAAACACAACTTCAAGATGATACTAATTTTTGCTCATATTGCGGACAAAGAGCTTCAAGTCTAAATAGACCATTTCTTGATGTCGCAAAAGATATGTCACATGAATTATTGGATATTGATGGTAAGTTGTGGCTTACGTTACGCACAATGCTTACTAAACCAGGCACATTGACACATGACTTTAACCAAGGTAAACGAGTTAAATATACACCGCCTTTACGTTTATATCTTGTGATTAGCATACTGTTTTTCATAGTATTTTCTCAAGCTTATCAACTGCTTGACCCCGGTGTTAAGTTTACAGAGTCAATGCTTAGTTATTATTCTAAAGTGATGTTTGTGCTTTTTCCTGTGTTTGCATTAATCGTTCAGGTATTTTTTCGGCAAACATTTTATATTGGTAATTTAGTTTTCTCCATGCACTTGCATAGTATGGCGTATATTTTTCTAATGATTATCTCGCCTTTAGAAGTGATGGAGCAGTCTCATATCACGTTTTTATTACTGCAAATTCTGCCTGTTATATATTTAACTTGGTATGTTTTAAGCGCTTTTAAGGTGGTTTATCAGCAAACTTGGTGGTTAATTATTATTAAAACTATGGCAATTTACATGATTTATATGGCGTTATTAGGCTTAGTTTTTGATGTAATGATGAAACATATTTATTGATTATTATGGTTTTCTTTTAAATCTATAATATCATGTTTATTAATTGCTATTTGCTCGACAGTTCCAATAGGGTATTGTACTTTTTTAAAGTTTAATCTGGCCATCAAGCAACAAGAGAGCCCAAGCTCTTACCATTTTTCTGAATTTGATAAATAACGTATTAGTCGCCCTTCGTTAAATTCTTGATGAAAATCGCAACTTGTTAATCTCAGCATCAGTGTATTATTTTGATGTGTTGTTGTATCGTGAATATCTCCTTCTAAATAAACATTGCATTGCCCAGCTTGTTGAATATATTTATCTTTTTGAATCACTTTTAAAGTGCCATCGGGTTGAACTATTTTGTGGAAGATCCCCATTTCAACTTGCCCTTGTACTGTTGCATAAAGTACCCAACCATTTCCATGGTCGTGCGGTGGACTCCTATCACCTTTATGCTCTATGTGCGCTTGAAGTATAAAACCATGCTCTTTACTTCTAAAAATTTCAGATTCTGCTTCATTTTTATCTAAAAGTGTTTTTACCCAACTTTCATTTA
Organism: Pseudoalteromonas sp. C2R02; assembly: GCF_018860845.1. Lineage (NCBI taxonomy): Bacteria > Pseudomonadati > Pseudomonadota > Gammaproteobacteria > Alteromonadales > Pseudoalteromonadaceae > Pseudoalteromonas > Pseudoalteromonas sp. C2R02. The sequence goes on from NZ_JAHKQC010000035.1 coordinate 32,814, forward strand.
TACATGCTTTAGCAAGTATTTCTAATAATCGCTTACTTTCTTTGGTTAAATCTGAAGTTAAAGGCCCCCAAATTTGAGAAACTTCTGCTATAAATTGGTTTAATGCTGAATTATTCATATATCCTCAATGTATTGGTTAAATACTTTCATTTTATTTAGGGATATTTTTGCACTCATCAAGACTATTGAAAATGGACGAAATTCTTATTTAATGGTACTTTTTGGACTAAATTTGCAATGAGCTACAAATAATGACTAATGGCGTTAGATTGGAATTATTAGATTATCGGCTTTAATTTAAATAAACATTATTATTAGCGTCAGCTATTAAAATATAAGATGGTTGCTGAAGAATGTTAGAAATTAAAAAATTACCAGATGGTGTTTCTTTTGATTTAGAGTTTATTGATATTGATTCTATTCCTGAATCATTACAACCTCACCGACATGAGTATTTCGAGATTTTCTGGGTTCTTAAGGGGACTGGAAGTCACAGTATTGATTTTATTAAACATGATATGTCTCTAAATCAGATGTTTTTTATCACACCTGGACAGGTTCATGATGTACACGAGTTACCGGCCAATATTTATGCGATTTCATTTAATGCTGAGTTTTTTACCTCACACCTTCAGAATCAATTACCAATAGATAAGCTTTTTTTACAAAACCGCTCAGATAAACCTTGTATAGACCTTGATGAATGTGGCAATAATCATTTAAAAAATTTAATAAAAGTTGTAGAAGAAGAGTTAACTGTTGAAGCACCTGATAAAGATTTAATAAGTACCTTACTTGTGTCATTTTTAAGATATTTAATGCGTTATTTAGAAAGTGATGTGCAATCTTACTCAGATAAAGATCTTAGAGTGGTTAAAGTTTTAAAGCTTATAGATGAACATTTTATTGATAAAAAAAATGTGGATTTTTACTCTGATAAATTGGCTATATCAAGTAAAAGATTGAATGAGTTAACTAAAAATCAGTTTGATAAAACAGTAAAGCAATTAGTGCATGATAAAGTGATTGTGGAAGCAAGAAGATTACTTGCTTTTACTGACAAAACAGTTAAAACCATTTCTTATGAGTTGGGTTATCAGGATGAAAGTTATTTTTGCAGGTTTTTTAAAAGGCTTTCAGGGGTTTCTCCTCAAAAATTTAGAGAAAAATGGTTTAATTATTAACTTGTTAGTTTGGTTGATGTAATTATTTTATAAGATTAAGCCGCTGTGACATAGGCAGAGTTTACTATGTGTAAATAGGTTTTATGGTTGTATTTTTTATAGATAAAATAGGACTGTTTTTCGTTTGAAACTCCGCCAGCCCTATCGTTAATTTAAAGGAAAAAATAGTGAGTGGTCATGTATTGTTACTAACTAATTGAAACAACGCCACTTTGAGTATCATTTTCTGCCCCTGTGTTTGGTAAAATGATGGCTAACTCCTCACCATCCAAACGACAAATAATATCTTCACCACGCAAAGTATTGAGTAGTAATGAATCATAGTTTTGAGTGCTGCGGAGATTGTGATTAATCGGTACAAATGTAATTTCTATTTTTTAAACTATTATTCAGGAAAACATTCATCTAATGTATAACGCATTATTCCGACAGTTTGCTGTGCGCTCACTTGGCACATTTTAGTTGCTACTTGAGCGCCATAAATAGGTTGGAAGCGTTGTAAAATAGGAAGTTTACATAGTGTTGGTAAAATCCAGCTACCAAGTCTTTCGCCTATTCTAAAGTGATTACGCTCACCTAATAATAACGAAGGCTGAAAAATACATATACGTTCAAAGCCTAGGTCCATTATTTTATTTTCTAACTCGCCTTTCATTTGTAAATATGCGTTTTTACTTGCTGCGTTTGAACCACTTGAAGATACTAAAAAATACTCAGAAACACCGTTATTGGCAGCGAGTTTTGCTGCTGTTAATTGGTAGTCAACATCTATTATTCGCTGTGCCGCAGTGGACCCTGCTTGCTTTTTAGTTGTGCCTAAACATGATAATAAAATATCCCCCGAAAAGGTCTGACTGTATTGTTCAAGCAAAGAAAAATCAACGACTTGATTTTCAATTTTTGGGTGTGCGTAATCAACAGTTTTGCGTGTCACAGCAATAACTTTATTGATATGGGATTGCTGTGCCAGTTTTAATGCCAGATTTTGGCCAATTAACCCTGTTGCCCCTAGTACAATCGCTGTTTTCATATTGTTTATTTATTATATTTTAATATAGAGATAGTAATAGAATGGGAATAAATAAACTATCTAATGTCACTGTAAAGCACAATACGATTCAACCCAGACTGGTAAGTAAGCTCTGATTTACCAGAGCTATACCCATGAGAGTCACTCCCTAGGGCGCTTTTTTGCTTTCATTTATTACCGAATTAGCTGTCGAAAAAACATCGTCATTTGGATAACCATCAGCAATTAGCTGGTGTTCTATCTGAAATAATCGAATGGCACGTCTGGTTTTAGGACCCCAAATACCATCTGGCTCGCCTAATTCAAATTCTAGGGTATTAAGTTGGTTCTGCAGGTTTTTCATTTTAGTAACACTATAAGGTTTCACTTTGGTTTGTTTTTTTGAAAGTTTTAAACCGCTAGCACCAATTAATTTATTAGCTAATATTCCAACAGATAATGCATAACTTTTTGATAAATTCCACGTCATGATCACATTAAAATTTGGGTAGAGTAAAAATGCGGGGCCTTTATGACCTGAAGGCAAGTAAAGTTCAGCCTCAATATCGTAAGTAGATAATGGTTGATTGTTCGACTTTTTAACACCTAGCTCTTTAAAATAGCGAGTTGGGTAATATTGATCGAACGCTATTTGTTCATAGGCAAAGCTATCTGATAAGTTAACTTCTCTTCCCCAGCGCTCTTTAGGTTGCCAGCCTATTTTATTTAAATAATTCGCAGCCGTTGTTAACGCATCAATTTCGCTTTGCCAAACATCAACTTTTCCATCATTATCTCCATCAACCGCATACTTTAAAAATGATGAAGGCATAAATTGCATATGCCCCATAGCACCAGCCCAAGAGCCCTGAAGTTGTTTAGTGGTTACTTGTTTTGTTTCAATTAGAGTGAATAAATCTAACAGTTCGAGAGTGAAAAATTCGCTACGGCGTTCATCACACGCTAATGTAGCTAAAGAGTTTATTATCGACATTTTACCCTTATGTTTACCATAAACTGTTTCTAAGCCCCAAAAAGAGACTAAATATTCGCGTGGCACACCGTATTCTTTCTCTAATGAGTCAAACAGCTCTTCATGTTGTTTTAATTTTTGTTTTCCTACTCTCACATGATAGGAGGTTACTCTGGCTTTAATGTATTGCTCAAAAGTTTGGGTAAATTCAGGCTGTTTTTTATCGTACGAAATGACTTGTTCTATCGGGGAAATACCATCAATAACAGTTTGGGTGATGTAAGGCGAAAAACCTTCGGTTTCAGCTAGTTCTGCTAAATTAACTTTACACTGCGCAAAGTTGTTATTTGCAATTACAGCTTGTGCCAACGATGGAAAAAGTGAACAAATAAAAAATAATTTTTTGATACTAAAAACATAACTAATTTGATTGACAAAAAGCTTTAAAAAGACCATTAGCGGGACTTCCTTGAATAAAACAGTAAGTAAAAATTGGTGATAATTATATAATGTCGAATTTTAACATGGATAACACGGTATAGAAGTTAACATCATAAAATTAATTAAATTAGTGTGATTTCGTTAGCTATCATTGAATAGAAGATTTTATAACAAACTTTAAAGTGTCAGTAGGTTAGTACCGTTTATTTGCATTCTTTTTTATTGAAATAGATCTTTTTAATCTCGCTGTACGTATATGACTAGTTAAATAAATATTAATTAGAGCAGGTTTATGAAATACCAAGGCAATCCAAATTTCTCCCATAAGCAACAAGATAAAATTGGTGTATTAATAACAAATTTGGGCACGCCAGATGCTCCTAAAAAAAAGGAATTGAAACGTTATTTACGAGAGTTTTTATCTGATCCTCGCGTTGTTGAGGTACCACGCTTAATTTGGTGGATGATACTGAATTTTGTTATTTTAAATATTCGCCCAAAAAGATCTGCCCATGCTTATAGTACTGTTTGGACTGAACGTGGCTCACCACTTTTATTTCATACACAAGACCAAACGGACGCATTACGTGAAAAACTGACAGAACAATATGGTGATAATATTGTAGTGGAATTTGCAATGCGATATGGCTCTCCCTCGGTTGATTCAGTAATCAGTAAAATGCTTGACCAAGGTGTACGTAAATTAGCTGTATTACCACTTTATCCGCAGTATTGTGCTTCTACAACGGCTTCAACTTTTGATGCCGTAGCAAATAGTTTTGCGAAAAAACGGCTGATTCCAGAGTTACGTTTTATTAATCATTACCATGATTTTCCCTCTTATATTAATGCCGTAGCAAATAAAATTCGTCAGCATTGGCAGTTGAATGGCAGGGCGGATAAATTAATATTTACTTATCATGGGATCCCTAAGCGCTATTTGACTAATGGAGACCCATATCACTGTGAATGTTATAAAACTTCTCGTTTAATTGCTGAAAATTTAGGTTTAAGCAAAGGGGAATATATGGTTACTTTTCAATCTCGATTTGGAAGAGAAGAGTGGTTACAGCCTTATACCGATAAAACCCTTATGTCATTACCAGAACAAGGTGTTAAATCTGTCCAGTTAGTTTGCCCTGGTTTTTCATCGGATTGTTTAGAAACGATAGAAGAGATAGGCATCGAAAATAGGGATTATTTCATGGAAGCTGGTGGAGAGCGTTATGAATATATTGAAGCGCTAAATGCAGAGCCAGAACACATTGGAATGATGTCTGAGTTATTGGCGCAAAATCTTCAGGGTTGGTCAGATAATAATGATACTGAAAAACGTTTTGAATTGGCAAAAGTATTAGGTGCGTCTCAGTAAGTTAGATTAGACTTCACATTGACCAATTGCGAGCTAGCACTTTTAATAGTAGTAATTGGTTATGTCTATTAAATTCTCATTGTTGATCTTAAGCGTTTTTTAAAATTAAACGATTTTATAGTGTCCATTGAGTGCTTATAATACAATGCTTGACTACAATTTTAGTATGTTACGATTAATGGATTGATATTTAAATTAGATCGCTATGCGAATTATATTATTTTCATTATTTTTTTTATGCAGTCATTTAGTTAATGCTTCAAAGATAATTAATTGGTATGTCTATGATAGGCCTCCATCGCATTTTTTATCGGGCCCTAAAGCAGGACAAGGGTATTTAGATAGGCTGCTTGCGATTACAATCAAAGACCTTAATGAATATCGGCATATTACAGTGAAGGCGACTATTGCACGTGGTCTAAGAGAAATGAAGCAAGGTAAAAATGCATGCCATCTGTCCATTTTTAAAACTCCTCAAAGAGAACTGTTTACACAATTTTCCATCGCTCATATTATGTCGCCGAACTTAAGAGTGATCATTTCTAAGAAGTTAGTAAATGAACTTAATTTACCGAAAACGGTCTCTGTTGATATGTTATTTTCTCGATATAAATTAAAAGCGATTAAACTTCCAGAGCGTTCATATACTGAGCATGTAGACAAAATATTTTCGAAGTACCCTGAGTTTCTTTATAATAGATCTACTTTATCGGAGTCTGGATTATATAAAATGTTAAAAAGTGGTCGAGTAGACTTTTTAATTGCTGTGCCAACATCTGCAAATTATTTATTAGATGACTCTGCTTCTGAGTTTGATTCTTTGGCTATTGAAGGAATTGAAAAATACGGTGTTGCCTATATTGGTTGCAGTAATACCGCTTGGGGTAAAAAAGTGATCCAAAAAATTAATACAGTATTGATAGACATTAAATCTACTGACGCTTATTTTAACGCGATGTCGAGTTGGTTACCAAAAGAGGAAGTAAATCAAGAGTATATAATGTATTACAAAAAGCATTTTTTGAAAAATTAAAATTAAACACACCATATTAAAACAATCTAATTTTAATTTCTTATCACTTAATGGCTATCGCTGTTTGTTTTTTTATACTAGTTCCGTTGAACTTATTTGATATTTCTATCGTATTAAACTTTACAATCTTTTGTAAAGTAGGAGTCTGAAATGGCTGAAACACATGTAGAGAGTAATAATGTAAAGTCAAAAAACATAAAAAATAGAGAGTTTAGTCGGATCATTGATTCTAATATTGTTTCAACTTTTTCCCCTTTTCATTGGTTGAGCTTGGCAGTAAAAGATTTTATAAATGCGCCAATGATTGCAATGGTATACGGTATCGTATTTAGTATTATACCGATTAGTATCTGTTTTTTAGTCATATCCACTCAAAACCATTTATTTATACTTCCTTCAATTGTTGCATTTGCTCTTGTAGGCCCTGCATTTGCTACAGGCTTATATGATGTAGCTTGGGAATTAGAAAAAGGGCACAAACCCACATTCAAACATAGTTTAAAGTCTATGTTTAGAAACCCAGTTGGTGAATGGGGCTTTGCTTTATTACTTGTGATTATTATGATTGCTTGGATGAGAATCGCTGCGCTGATCCATGTTTTATATCCAAGCTATGCCGACCCTACACTGGAGCAGCTCATTAACTTTTTGGCTATGGGTATTGCTGCTGGGGCGATAATATCATCAGTCGTTTTTACTTTGTCTGCCTTTACACCACAAATAATGGTAGAGCGTCGCGTTGATATTATGACTGCCGTTATCACGTCAATTAAAGCGGTTAATAAAAATGCATTTACCATGTTTGTTTGGGCATTGATCATTGTAGCTATGGTTGCTTTAAGTGTTTTAACTTTGGGATTTGGCTTCATCATCACCATGCCACTGCTTGCATTTGCTAGTTGGCATGCCTACATAGCCGTCATTAAAACGAAACGACATCGTGATTATGAATAAATGTGGCGTTAAAAGTTAAAGCGAAATTTATGACACTTGGCTAACTCCAATAATACTGGTTAGCCAAAACCATCTTGATAAGAACTTACTTTTAATTTTAAAATTATAATTAATGTCCAAGAGGTTATTGTGCCCCACAGCTTTGATTGCTGTTTATTCGGTGAAAGCATGTTATTTAAGTAAAAATAGGTACTATATACTTCATATACTTCAT
>NZ_JAHKQC010000036.1:0-188377 GCF_018860845.1 Pseudoalteromonas sp. C2R02
TTCGCAGCTAAGGATCACACCTGATCAGTTTAGTAGATTAATGAGAGAGCTGTGGCATCAAGGAAATGACGACTTTTTAGGCCTTGCAAGTCAAGCAACAAAACACGGTGTATTTACCTTAATGGCAAAACAAGCTGCTCATTGTCCAAACTTAAAAGCGGTATATCGCCATATCTGTCACTTTTATAACCTAATAACAGATGCAGTGACATTAGAGTTTAAAGTTGAAGATAACCTTGCCTACTTTACAATGACTTTAGCCGATGAATCTCTTGATCCTGATTATTCTTTGCGAGAATTTTTGATGTTAGTTTGGCATCGCTTTCCAAGTTGGCTTATTGGCCAACATATACCTTTAAAGTCAATTCATTTGGCCTATCCAAAGCCTCTACATATTGATGAATACAGCTTAATGTATCCCTGCCCGGCAGATTTTAATCAAGAGAGTACGACAATTATATTTGATACCAAATATCTAAAAATGCCCGTGATCCAAACAGCTAAAGCCCTTAGAATCTATCTTAAACGTGCACCATTTGATTGGTTTACGCGCCAAGCTTATTTTCAGGTGTTTACACAAAGAGTTGTAACTTATTTAGAAAATAATGCACAAATAGCATCAACAAATATGGATGCAATTGCGCAGCAATTACATGTCACAACACGTACATTAAGACGTAAACTAAATGATGAAGGTACCAGTTTTCAAGCATTAAAAGATAATGTGAGACGTGATACTGCAATTCACTTATTAAGCCAACCCAACATTCCAATATCAGATATTTCACGGCAACTTGGTTTTTCAGAGCCAGCGGTATTTACTCGCGCATTCAAACTTTGGACGGGTGTATCACCAAAAATTTACAGGACTAAATAAGCTGATAATTTGTAATTTGTAATTTGGACTTTAAATTTTAATTAACCAAATCTTAGATAGATCAGATAGATAACTTACGTTAATCTAGCGTCAGCAAAGATAAATATAGAGTTTTATACCATGGATAAAATAGTAATAGCAGATAAACCCATACTTGCCATAATTACCTCAGGTGGCGATGCGCCGGGTATGAATGCCGCTATTCGCGCAGTCACCTTAAAAGCAATTCAAAATGGGTATCAAGTATTCGGTTTTATCGCTGGATTTCATGGCATCATTGAAAAAGACTATATCGATTTAACTTTAAAAACGGTTGATAATATTATTCATAAAGGCGGCACTGTTTTAAAAACAGCACGCTGTAAAGCCATGTATCAAAGCGCAGGTGTAGCACAGGCTGCACAAAGCTTAAATGATTTAAGTATAAATGCATTAGTTGTAATTGGTGGAGATGGTAGCTTTAAAGGCGCACAAGCTTTAGGGCAACAATGGCAAGGTCAGCTAATTGGCATTCCCGGTACCATAGATAACGATATTAATGGCACAGATCAAACAATAGGGTTTTGGACTGCGATTGATACGGCACTTGATTGCATAGATAAAATTCGTGATACCGCTGATGCTTTTGACCGTATTTTTGTTATTGAAGTAATGGGCCGAGACTGTGGTTTTATTGCCATGGAATCAGGCATCGCATCGGGCGCACAGCAAATTATTTGCCATGAATTAATTGAAAACGAATCAGAATTCATCTCGCAGTTACTTGAATCAATTAAAGATGCAACTAAACACAATTATCCGCAAAGTTATGTGATAGTGGTTGCAGAAAACGCCCTATCATTCTCTACTGCAGAGCTTGCTAAAAAGATTTCAGCGCATACCGGTGTCGATACCCAAAGTGCAATTTTAGGGTATGTGCAACGCGGCGGCGCACCTGTTGCAATGGATAGGGTTTTAGCGACTCAACTTGGGATTAGTGCCGTAGATGCTATTTGTGCAAACAAAACAGATATCATGGTGGGTATGAAAAAAAGTGAAATAATCTATTTCTCACTTGCTGAAACCAATCAAAAAAATATCAGCAATCAAGCATTAATTAAAAGACTTGAGCAGTTTAGTTTTAACCTGACGATTTAATAATGTATGTAGTTCTTTTTAAATTGTACTTTTGAATCAAAATAACTAAGTCTGCTCGGTAACAATTTATAAAAAGGATATGTGATGGTTAGCAAAATAAGCATAGAAGAAATGGTTAAACGAGATCATCTAGGGAAAGAAGCTAAGGCAGGACATAAAGCTAAAGATGCAATTAAGAATAAAAAATATGATGAAGCATGGGGGTTCTTACATGAACAAAAACTCCAATATATGGAACACGCCAATATAAGTGGCTTTAATGTTGAACAAACCTTAGCTTTAGATGCAGATGTTCATGAGAACTTGGCTAATGTATTACGCTTAGAAAACAAGCACAAAGATGCCTTAATTCATATTGTTTATTGGGTAACAGCCCAAAACCATAGACCTAAAAAAAATCATGAAAAAAATTAACATCATACTTTAATCGTTGTAAATTAAAAAATACTACTTTAGGAGATGCAATTGCTTTTTCTTCTAATGTAAAAACGGCCAGCTTTATAACTTCAAAAGATAAAGTTACTGCATGGTTCCATAATGAAAATTAATTAACAGAACAAAATAACTAAGTCTGCTCGCTTTTAGTGAGTAAAACATCAAGTGCTTAACTGCGTTTTTTTATTTTTGCAAATTAAGTTCGCTTTTAATGGGGTAAAACTCCGGTTAATTAAAAAAAATTAAATTATTTTTAAAATTAAAGGGGGTTTTTAAGTTGTTGAATTTAATGATTTTATTTATATTTTAGTGGTGCCGGTTTAGATTTTTGCGAATTGTACGCTTTTTTTTGATTAGGTTAAAGTTTTACCTATTATCTCATGTTTTTATTACATTTAAGCTTTAATCGTCATTTGAATCACATACAAATGATTTGGTATAATGATTTTATTGATTTAAGAATCAGCACTTTGGTTGGAGTGTAACGCTTTTTTTATCACTAAAGGAAGTTAGTATGGCAAAAGCCAACCAAGCAAGAAACTACAGCACAGATGTAAAAATAGCTTTAATAAAAGCTGCACCGAAGATAATGCGACAAGTAAACGTATTTATTGGGTTGTGCTTTGCTAGTGATGTAGAGGCAGCAAGGGTAATAATAGATATCATTAGTTTGCAGACTACTATCTAATACACCCAAGCCAAAAATACGAAATGGATTTCGTACTTTTTATTCGAAAAAGATATATCCTTTTCAAGCTCAAATGTAATGTATATACATATTAATTACAACAAATATTCGTCACGAACTCCTACATAATTAGGCTTCATTTTACTATTTTTAGTCAATATAAATTTTAAAATCAGCCAATTAGCTATAGCAATTTACTTTATTCTAAAAAAGAAACATAGCCGCACAAAATACCCCAAAGTGATTCAAAACCGCCTATATTTTGATTCGTCGACTTAACAAAGCGGCTTTCTAGGCCGCATTACATTGTTTTATTAATAAGGTTTTATCACTCAAAACCGTGCAAAACATATATATTTTGATTCATTGCTAAAAATAGCTCCAATAAAAGTCTTATATATCAATAATAGTAGTTCTTTAAATCAGTAAAAATATGTCTCACTTTGTAACTAATAAAGTAGCTGAAGATAGTTAGATAATAAATGATTCAACAGCTTTTTATGATTTGTTTATTTAGTGCTAATCCAGCATTAAATTTAACAAAACGAATAAGTATACCTAAAATTTATCCCTAATAATTACGCTTTTTGGGTTATGGTAAAACACTAAAAAGTTTAAAATAGATGATGCAGCTTAGCGTATTGATTTATGTCTGATTTTAAAAAGTAAAAATAACAGGAATAAAATGCAACGTCCTACTAAGGAACAAATAAGGGAATTACCTTTATATTCAGGTATAAGCCTTGTTAATATTAAAATTATTGAAAATGAACAAGATGCAGTTGAGGCATTAAAACAGTTAATACATGAGCCCTGTTTAGGGTTTGATACTGAGAGTAAACCTATTTTTCGTAAAGGCGCAGTGAGCCCTGGTCCCACTTTAATTCAGCTTTCAACATCATCAAAAGCATTTTTGTTTCCAACTAAGTTCTCTGCAGCGCTGGCAGCTGCAAACGAAATACTTGCGAATCCTAATATTAAAAAAGTTGGCTTTGGACTTAAAGGCGATAACAAAGAACTACGATCTAAATTCAATATTAATATTTTAAATACGGAAGATTTATCAGTTAAATTAAAGAATTTAGTGGGTGATAAAAATCAAATTGGCGCGCAAGCTGCTGTTGCTATGGTGCTCAAATCACGTTTAGCAAAAGGGGCACAAATGTCAAACTGGGGTGCATATCCTTTAAATAAAAATCAAATATTATACGCCGCAAATGATGCGCACTGCGCTATTTGTATTGAACAGTCATTAGCTTCTTTTAAAAATTAAAATATAAAGCAGTGTATTGCTCTGCTCGACTATTCTTGTTTATACTAAAACTCGAAATTTTAATACAAGCCAGCAAAAGCTAAAGTCGAGATTTATATTGTTCACAAAGAAGTATCTTTATTTATTATTACTTTTACCTACATTTACAAGGTCTGAACCTTTAACAGTCGCAGCAATTGATTGGTGCCCCCAGTTATGCCCTATTACTGATGATACAATTTATACCAATGATCAAAAACCGGGCTTTATTATTGATATTGTAAAATCTGTTTTCAAAGACTCTGACTTTGATTTACAAATAGTTTATTATCCTTGGTCACGTGCAATAAAACTCGTTAAAGAAGGAAAGATTGATGTCTTGCTCTCTCCTGCCAAAGCTGAAGCCCCGACTTTAAGATATCCAAAAGAAAAAAATAGGAATTCAACGTATGTGTTTTTTCTCTTCCGTTGATTCTGACTGGCAATATCAAGGTGCATCATCACTTTCAGATATGCAAATAGGCATAGGGAACGATACGTCTATTGAAGAGCTAAACGATTATGTCAAAACCCACCCCTGAACAATTTCAGTTTCAGCCTTACCTTGGTCGTTATATAAAACAAAGCATAGGTAAACTTGATAAAAAACGCATTGATGCTTTTTTATTTACCTACAATACAACCATGCATGAGTTAAATAAAATGCAACTTTCACATAAATATCGCAATGCGGGTTGTGTTAATACGACAAATATTTATATGGCATTTACGCCCCAAGCACACAAAGAAAGTATACAGTCTGCAATGGATTTATTTGATAAAAATATGGCAGAGCTTCAAAAGAATGGAACAATTGAACGCATTATGAACAACTACCAGTTAACGAGTTGGCGTTAATATTAATTATTTCTCCTAATTACTAAACTTTAAAACGAAAAAAGGGCCTTACGGCCCTTTGCTCTTCGTTCAATATTTGTCTACTGCCTTAACCCCTTAAGACACCAAACAGTCCTTTAATTGATCTGTCCTTTGAGTTTATAATTTGATTTAAGCAAGTTACCTAAATCAATATAAACTCAATTAATGCTTGTTAATTTCTAATTATTTTACACCTAATTCTCTTAAACGTTCGTTTAAGTACTCATCTGCTGTGTAACGCTCTGATAACACAACTTCTGGATGCGGATGTAAAAATAAAGGCAATGAAATACGTGATTTCGTTGACGCTTTACCTGTTGGATTGATCACACGATGAATCGTTGATGGAAAATAACCACCTGACGTTTCTTGTAACATGTCACCAATATTAATAATTAAGTTACCAAAGTCACATGGTACGTCTAACCAAGACTCATCTTTGTTGAGTACTTGTAAGCCAGGCTCATTTGCTGCTGGTAAAATTGTTAATAAGTTAATATCACCATGTGCCGCTGCACGTATTGCACCTGGTTCTTCATCACCTGTCATTGGCGGGTAATGTAAAATACGCAATAAAGTTTGCTCTGAATTTTTGATCATATCTTTTAGATCAATCGAGAACTTTTCACTTACTTCTTTAGGTGCATTTTCTTGAACCCAAGTTAATAACTGCGCTGCAAGTTGGTTTGCTAAACGGTAATACTCACGTATTTGTTCTTCAAGTTGTGCTGGTACACGACCTTTAGGATATACATGGTAATACTCTTTAATATCTTTTACTTTATGGCCTTTAGCGATTTCTGACGTTTCGGGACCAAAGTAACCATCTTGATTTTCTTTGCTAAAAGGAAAATCTCTTTTTTCTTCAGAATTAAAAAATGCTTGCCAATTTTCATAAATTGACTCAACCAATTCTTTTGGAATTGGGTGATTTTTTAATACACCAAAGCCTGTATTACGTAATGATTCAACAAATAATTCAGCTGCGTCATCTGCTTTAAAATCTACCGTTTGTAATTCCATGTAAGTCGCCCTTAAATTTATAGTATCAATTTTAACTAATTGATAAGAAGAAGCCGGCAATGGCAGCGCTCATTAGATTAGCCATGGACCCTGCCATAACTGCTCTGAGACCTAGGCGGGCGATATCCTTACGACGACTTGGAGCCATGCCACCAAGTCCACCTAGCAAAATTGCAATTGAAGATAAGTTAGCAAAACCACATAATGCAAATGTAATCACAACTTGCGTATGTTCACTTAACTGATCTCTAAATTTTATAAAATCAAGATAGGCTACAAATTCGTTTACAACCAATTTTTGACCTATAAAACTACCCGCAGTGACAGCTTCACTCCAAGGCACACCTAAAAGCCAAGCGACTGGTGCAAATATGTATCCTAAGATTTGTTGTATTGTAATATCTGGCATACCAAACCATTCACCAACACCGCCTAAAAGACCGTTTAACATGGCAATTAAAGCTACAAACGCAAGTAGCATTGCACCTACATTAAGTGCTAAATGCATACCACTTGATGCACCACCTGCTGCTGCGTCAATCACATTTACAGGCTTGTCATCGTCATCAACTTTTATGTTTTCTAGATTTTCTATCGGTGTTTCTGTTTCTGGCACCATCATTTTTGCCATTAAGAAACCACCTGGTGCTGCCATAAAACTAGCCGCTATCAAGTACTTAAGATCAATACCAATAATGACATAACCGGCAAGTATAGAACCAGCTACTGTTGCAAGGCCGCCTACCATTACGGCAAACAATTCTGATTGCGTCATAGTCGGAATAAAAGGTTTTACAACCAATGGCGCTTCAGTCTGCCCTACAAAAATATTAGCCGTCGCTGATAGAGACTCTGTTTTTGACGTACCCAATAATTTTTGTAAACCTCCACCTAATATCTTTATGATCCAGTTCATAATGCCTAAGTAATAAAGCACCGCAACTAACGCAGAGAAAAATACAATGATAGGTAATACATTTAATGCAAATACAAAACCTATATTATCGGAAACTAAGCCTCCAAATAAAAATTTAATTCCATCATTCGCATAGTTAATAATACTTGATACTTTAGCTGAAACAGCGACTAAAACATCTTGACCTGCTGGGAAATATAAAACAAAGCCACCAATTAAAACTTGTAAACCAAATGCACAACCAACTGTTCGTAAATTAATTGCACTTCTATTGGTTGATGCGATAAACGCAACCAATAGTAAGGTAGTCATACCGACCAATGTCATGATTGTTGTCATTAAAATATCCTAAAATTCTTTCTAGCTTTTTAGCTATTATTATTGTTGTAATATTTGAGTAATTTTACTTTTAATTAAATCAATCGCGACTCTATTTTTGCCACCACGCGTTACAACTAGATCTGCATTTTGCTTTGATGGTTCAATAAATTGATAAAACATAGGTCGAACTGTTGCCTGATATTGTTCGATAACCGATGGTAAACTACGGCCACGCTCTTCAATATCCCTTTGCATTCTTCGCATTAAACAAATGTCTAATGGTGTATCTATAAACACCTTAATATTAAATTCTTCACATAATTTTTCGTCAGATAATAATAAGATACCTTCAACAATAATTACTTTAGCCGCATTAATACGTCTGGTTTTATCACTACGTGTATGTTGTGCATAATCATATGTTGGTACTTCTACTGCATTTCCTGCACGTAACTGCATTAAATGTTCACACATTAGCTCATGCTCAAACGCATCTGGATGATCATAGTTAGTCTGTGTACGGTGATCAAAAGGTAAATGAGACTGATCACGGTAATAGGCGTCTTCTTCTAAAATAGCAATGGCGCCGGGTTCTAATTCATTAACTAACTCATTATAGATAGTTTGGCTAAATAAAGACTTTCCTGATGCTGATGCACCAGCTATAGCAATAATGGTTCTAGTCACAAAAAATTACATCCAATCGAATAACAAAAGTAGCCTACGATAACAAAAATTTAAAAAAAGATCTCTGTGGCTAGATAGAAAAACGATAATTTACCCGCTCACTTCAATTGCAAACAGGACAAATGTCCGCTCACTAAATATATCTGGAAATCAACTCCTTTAAATCAGCATAAATCGTTTATTTATTTTTTAAATTCAAAATATTTAATACCTTAAATCGCTATTCTTTGATTTAAATTTATTAATATAATTATTAAACAACAAACCAGTTGCAAACGATAACAGTTAACATTAAGATTCGCGTGATTTTAAAACTCGTATATCACAAGGGATTTTTCATACCATGTTCAAAACGTCATTTAGTATATTAGCCTTACTCGTAGCATCTAATTTATCAGCCAATACACAAACTCCTAAACAGCCAGAAGATCTAGAACGTATTATCGTAACTGGTAGTCGTATTATAGAAAATATAGACGAAGTACCCGCTTCTATCACAGTTATTACTCGCCAACAAATTGAAGCACATCTAAAAGTATCTTCAGAATTACAAAATTTGCTTTCAATTTTAGTGCCTGGTATGGCGCCGAGTACCGGAACATCAAGTAACTCAACACAAACTTTGCGTGGCCGTGCACCCTTAGTCATGATCGATGGCGTGCCACAATCTACCCCGCTTAGAAACGGTTCTTTAGGTGTAAGAACACTTGACCCAAGTGCAATTGAACGTATCGAGGTAATCAAAGGTGCAACTTCTGTTTATGGTAATGGTGCAGCAGGCGGTATCATTAACTACATTACTAAAAAAGCAAATACCGACAAAGGCTTCTCAGGCGAAGCCAGCTTCTCTACACGCTTTAGTGCCGTAAAACTTGAAGACAGTGCCGGCACGAGATTTAGCTCAGCAATTAATGGCCAGTTAGATAAATTTAATTATGTAATGAGTGCCAGTTCTGAAGAAAATGGGGTTCAACGTGACGCTGAAGGAGACATCATAGGGTTAAAATATGGATTATCAGACAGCACAACACAAAATTATTTTACCAAACTTGGATATCAAATTGATGGCAGTAAAGCGCTCGCTTTAAGTTACAACTATTATAAATCAGAACAAGACTCAGATTTAGTTGACGTTGTTGGCAGTATTAATACCGGCATTAAAACTTACGCTATTAAAGCACCCGTTGGCACCGAGCGTATCGGCGAACCTCAGGGTCAACGAGGTAATCATAATGTCATGCTTAAATATACCGATGATGAACTATTAGATAATACGCGTTTAACGTTAGATGTTTATAGCCAAACAATTGAAAACGTATTTTTCTACTCACCGAAGTTATCGAATCCAAGCGAAGGATATGAGGGCGGCCAATCTCTTATCAAATCGGATAAAAAAGGCCTAAGAGCGACCTTTAATAGTCAGTTTGATTGGGATAAAGTTGAAGGTACCTTTATATACGGTATTGATGCATTGAATGATGTTACATCACAACCCATGGTTGATGGTCGCATTTGGGTACCTGAAATGGACATGAAAAATCTAGCAGGTTTTGTACAAACTAAATGGGTATTAAATGACGAATTTATTATTAAAGCAGGTATTAGACAAGACAGTATCGATTTATCAGTAGATGATTTTAAAACACTTAAATTATGTACTAATGTAGATACCTGCTCTATACCATTTAGTGTCAAGGGTGATACCTTAAATTACGATGCAACAACTTATAACGTGGCTATGAAGTATAATTTCTTTGATGCATTTAGCCCATTTATCAGTTTTTCTCAAGGTGCTGATATTTCGGATATTGGCCGTTTATTACGTACTGCAACGGTAACTGAGATCTCAGACATACGTACTGAAGCATCAATCATAGATAATTATGAACTTGGTTTTAGTTCAGAGTTTGATGATTTACGTTTTGAATTTTCTGTGTATCGCAGCACCTCGGAGCTTGGTACAACCAATAAGTTAGATCCTCAAACTGGAATTTATTTACCAGTCCGTGCACCACAAAAAATTTGGGGCTATGAAGCCTTAGTCGTTTATAAAATTAATGAAGCACTTAACTTTAATGCCACTTATAGCCAAGTTGAGGGAAAAAACACCCAAGAGGATGTTTATTTAGGCGCAAAGCAAATCAGTGCACCTAAAGCAACTATGAATCTTCAATGGCAACCTATTGATAATACGAACTTATCATTAACCTACCTTTATGTTGGTGATCGTAAACGTTTTGATGCCAATGACGATGGTAACTATGGTGGTGATCAAGGACCTATAGATAGTTATAGCGTATTTAATTTAAGCGCTAATTATAATATCAAACAATGGTCGATATTTACTGGCATCGAAAACTTATTTAATCAAGATTATTACTCTGCTCGCTCACAAGGATATAGTTATAAGGGTTATAACACTAAAAGCTTAGGTACCACAGTAACCGCTGGTATCAAGTACAGCTTTTAATATTTACACATCCCGTCCAAGCAGCTCAATTGAGCTGCTTTTTGTATTTTTGGAGTAGTATAAAAAATGAAGATTTGGTTACGCCGCTGTCATCTTCTGTTAGCCCTTTTAAGTGGGCTGTTTTTAATAAATTTAAGTGTATCTGGTGCCTTACTGGTATTTGGCAAAGAAATTCAATATTTAGTAAACCCTAGTATTTGGAGCGTCACACCTAAAAAATCACATAAACCTTTAAGCGACTTAATAACTAAAATTGAAACCTATAGTGGCTCAAAAGTTAAAATGTTTACCACCTCTCCTGAGCCAGAACTTGCTTGGCAGGCTAGATTAATGGATAAAACATTTATAAGTATCAATCAATATACAGGAGATGTTTTATTACAGTATAATTTTGATGATACTTTTTATGGGTTTGTAATGTACTGGCATAGGTGGCTCATTTATGAAAGTGGCAATAATAAACGTCCGCTTAAATTATATATCTCGATCGCAAGTTTAATCCTTATCATCGAAATGCTCTTTGGCTTATATATGTGGTTCAAGCCCAAAAAGCGGCTCAAAAGATTAAAAGTTAAACCCAGCGCTAAGCCTAAAGTTTTAATGTATCAACTTCATACTGTGATTGGGGTATTTTCAATCGTACCTTTAATCTTAATTGCCTTTTCAGGCATGGCATTTCATTGGAAAGACCAAACAAAACAAATTGTGAACTGGTTGAGCCCTGGAGAAATTGAATCTCGACCTGAAGCACCTAAGTCTATAGTTAAACAACACATCAATTTAGACTTTGCCTACGAGCAAGGACAAAAGGTATTAAGTTCAGGTGATATTTATCGCATATATTTACCGACAGAAGCTGACTCTCCATTGGCATTAAGGATAAAAATGCCTAAAGAAACTTATGCTTATAGCTGGGTTTGGGTAGACATATATACAGGTGAAATTTTAAAAGTATATGATGCGCAAACTGCTTCTATGGCAACACAAATTTGGCATTTTAAATATAAATTTCATATTGGTGATTTTATTGGTTTACCTGTTCGCATTTTATGGCTGTTTATTTCACTATTACCATTATTTTTTGTAATAACGGGTGCATATATTTGGTATTTCAGGAAAAAGATTAACATTAGCCGATAATTTTACGGACAAATGTCCTTTGCTATAAGCTAAATATCAACTTAAATGTATACTTAAATAAATACGTAACATATTTTATTAAACGCATACATTTGAGGTTTAGTTATGGCAAAAGCGTTAATTTTAATGGCTGATAGTGTGGGCATAGGTGCGGCACCCGACGCAGCCGATTTTGGCGATGTGGGTGCAAATACCCTTGCTCATCTTTTAGCTGAGTATCACACACAAACTGGTGATAAACTTTCTTTACCTAACTTATCTCGAATGGGCTTAATTGACGCCTGTGAAGCTGCAGGAAAAGAGCCCTGTATTATTAGTGATCGCCAACACCCTATTACCGCTTGGGGATATGCAAAAGAGCTTTCGACTGGTAAAGATACGCCATCTGGTCATTGGGAAATGGCAGGTGTCCCAGTATTATTTGATTGGGGTTATTTTCCAAAAGAAGTCCCTACTTTCCCACAAGAGTTAATCGACGAATTAGTAAAACGTTCAGGTATACCTGGAATTTTAGGTAACTGTCATGCTTCAGGTACAACCATACTTGAGCAATTAGGTGAAGAACATATTAAAACGGGTAAGCCTATTTGTTATACCTCTGCTGACAGCATTTTTCAAATCGCCGCGCACGAAGAACATTTTGGTTTAGATAAATTACTAGAATTATGTGAAATAACACGTGAACTAGTTAATGAATACAATATCGGTCGTGTTATTGCTCGTCCATTTTTAGGTGATAAAAGTGATAACTTTGCACGCACAGGCAATCGACGTGATTATTCTGTATTACCCCCAAGCCCAACAGTATTAGACAAATTAACTAATGCCGGAACGCATGTTGTTAGCATAGGTAAAATTGCAGATATATATGCCCATCAAGGTATTAGCGAAAAACACAAAGCACCTGGTCTAATGAATTTGCTTGAAAAAACCAAACAGGTATTTAAAGAAGCTAAAGATAATACGCTTGTATTTACCAACTTAGTCGATTTTGATGAAAAATTTGGCCATAGACGTGATGCGATTGGTTATGCAAAAGCGCTGAAGCAATTTGATCTATACTTACCGCAAATATTAGATGAATTAAAGCAAGATGACTTGCTAATAATTACCGCAGATCATGGTTGTGATCCAACTTGGCCTGGAACAGAACATACTCGTGAGTATGTACCTGTTATAGCATATACCAAAGACATGAAACCTGTTGCTTTAGGACAAAGAGAAACCTTTGCAGATATGGGTCAAACCATAGCGCAATGGTTTGATATTTCAAAATTAAATTATGGCGAAGGTTTTGCTGAACAATTAAAAGCAAAATAATCGAAAAATAAAGATAAAGGATAACACTATGAGCACTCCACATATCGGTGCCAACGTAAACGATTTTGCACAAACAGTACTAATGCCAGGCGACCCGCTTCGCGCACAATATATTGCTGAAAACTTTTTAGATGATGCACGCCAAGTCACGGGTGTCCGTAATATGTTTGGTTTTACCGGTACTTATAAAGGCAAACCTGTCAGTATTATGGCTTCTGGAATGGGTATTCCTTCTATGTCTATTTACGCTCGTGAACTGATTGTCAGTTATGATGTTAAAAACCTTATACGTATTGGCACCTGTGGTGGCATTAGCAAAGATATCAAAATTAGAGATGTTATTTTTGCTCAAGGCGCAAGTACAGATTCAAATGTAAATCGTACTCGTGTACGAGGTTATGATTTTGCAGCTATTGCAGATTTTGATTTATTAGAGAAAGGCGTACAAGCAGCGCGTACTTTAGATATCGAAGCTAAAGTAGGTAATGTATTTACAACGGATACTTTTTACCAAGCTGATCCAACTTTTTATGAAGAGTTAGATAAATTAGGCATTATGGCTGTTGATATGGAAACGGCCGGCTTATACGGTGTTGCTGCAGAATACGGTGCAAATGCAATGGCATTATTCACTGTGAGCGATCATGTAATTACTGGTGAAGCATTACCTGCTGAAGATCGTCAAAATACATTTAATGAAATGGTTAAAATCGCTTTAGAATCTCTTTAAAAGTAAAGTAGTAAAAACAAAAAAGGACTGAATTACAGTCCTTTTTTATGTCTATAAAATTATTTTTATTCGCCTACGTTAAACCATTTATGCCCTTTTTGAGCGAGTAGTTCATCTGCAGCTTCAGGTCCCCAAGTACCCGCTCTGTATAAAGCAGGAGTACCTTCTTTTTCCCATTTTTCAATAATAGGATCAATCCAACCCCATGCTTGTTTTACTTCATTTCTATGGATAAATAACGCGGGGTTATTTGCAGCTGCATCTAGCATTAATCGTTTATATGCATCTGAGTGGAAGCCATTAGCATAATCTTTAGACAAATCTAAATTTAAAGTAACAGGCTCTAATTGCATATCTAAACTGTCTAATCGTTTTGACATAAGCGTTAACTGAATGCTTTCTTCAGGTTGTAAGCGTATTACCAAACGATTTGGAGCAATATCACCCACATTGTTTTGATATACGTTATGAGAAACAGGTTTATATTCTACTATGATTTCTGCACAGCGTTTTTTCATTCTCTTACCTGTACGTAAGTAAAATGGTACACCTGACCAACGCCAGTTATCAATGTTTGCTCTAATAGCAACAAAAGTTTCAGTATGTGAAGCAGCATTTAGCTCTTCTAAATATCCCGGTACCACTTTGCCATCAAGCTCTCCTGGTACATATTGACCACGGATCACATTTTCATCTACTGCTTCATCAACTAATGGACGAAGTGACTCTAATACTTTTAGCTTTTCTGTACGAATACTATTTGCAGATAATTTATTTGGTGATTCCATCGCAACTAAACATAATAGCTGTAATAAATGGTTTTGAACCATATCACGTAATGCACCTGCTTTGTCATAAAAACCAGCGCGAGTTTCAAGACCAACAGTTTCAGAAATACTAATTTGAATATTATCTATTGTTTTAGCATCCCAAAGATTTTCAAAAATAACATTTGAAAAACGCAGTGCCATTAAGTTTTGTACTGTTTCTTTACCTAAATAATGATCGATTCGAAAGATTTGATCTTCTTCAAAATACTCTGCTACTTTAGCATTGATTACTTCTGCTGATTCACCACAATAACCAATTGGCTTTTCAACAACGACACGAGACGTCGGGGTAATTAAATTCATCTTTGATAGCACTTCAGAGCAACTACCGTAAACAGCAGGTGGTAGAGATAAATAAAATACGCGAGATTTATCTGCAGAATCAGTTTCTAACATGGCTTTTAGTGCTTTCCAGCCATCATCAACTTCAGTCACATTTAGTGCTAGAGGTTTAATAAAAGTACTAAACTTCTGCCAATCTTTTTTATTGTATTCACCTTGAGATAAATGATCTTGTAGCGCTTGATTAACTTTCTCTATAAATTCTTGTTCATCTGCTAATTCACGTACCGTAGGTACAATTGAAGAGCCCTCAGGTAAATTACCTTCTTGATATGCACGATACATTGCAGGTAATAGCTTACGAAGTGATAAGTCTCCCCCGCCACCAAAAATTACAATATCAAATGGATTAAGCATGATTATTCTCTTATTAACAAAGCTAAGTAATGCACTATTGTGCAGATAGGCTAACAATAAACACAATTGACACCGGTGTCAATCTGTATGTAACGAAACTGCTTGAAGATTTATTGCTGCAGCAAGACAAAATTATCCTGATATTAACAATTATAAAATATATCGTCTTTATGATCATTTTATATATTGTGATTTTGACATTTATATATTTAATTCTACGCTTTTAATGAACTAAGTTTTAAATCACAAGAATTTAATTAACAATTTCATGGGTTGGCTTAACAAAATGGATAATAAATCACACTCTTGGATAAAAGCACTTGTTGTTGATGACAGCAAAGCAATTTGTTCGTTATGCAAAAATATATTAACTAAAAATTATGGCATTAATTACGTTCATACAACTAATTCTGCACCTGAAGCACTCGCTGTAATAAAAAGCTTTAAAGATGTTAATATGATTTTTTTAGATTTAAACATGCCCGGTACGGATGGTGTTCAGTTATTAAAAAAATAGCAGCTTGTAAGTTTCAGGGTTATATCGTTATTGTTAGTGGTGTTTCAACCAAAATAATTCAAAGTGTGGAAGATCTAGCCAATAAATATAATTTAAATTTTGTTGGTAGCATACATAAACCTATCGACCTAAAAGATTTTGATCATATTTTTACTTTAGTATGTAAAAACAAGCTCCCTGAATTAAAAAGTGAAACCCAACAATTAAAGATTTATGAAATTATACGCGCACTTGAAAATGATGATATTGAAGTTTTCTATCAGCCCCAAGTGAAATTAAGAAATCGCAAATTGGTAGGTGTAGAAGCACTTTGTAGATTACGACACCCTAGCCTTGGCCTTATATCCCCTGATAAATTTATTGATAAATCTGAAGAAACAGATTTAATATTCCACCTCACATTGAATGTGATTGATAAAGCCTTCACTGATTGGGTGGCTTGGTATAATCAAGGAATAGATATCACTTTATCTATTAATATCAGTCCTTATGTACTCAAATTTTCAGAGTTCACAGATCTCTTTTTAACAAAAGTAGCAGAACTTAATATTCCTAAGAATAAGATATGTTTAGAGGTAACTGAAAGCATCATAGAAGATAATCACGAGGTCGAGCTTGAGGCACTCAGTCGGTTAGCTATCCAAGGTGTATTACTTTCACTAGATGACTTTGGCACTGGTTCGGCTTCTATCGAAAGGCTACATAGATTACCATTTGATGAATTAAAGCTAGATAAATCATTTTTTCAACATTCAGTTACCAACAGAACACAGTATGATTTAATCAAAAGCTGTGTTGCTATGAGCAATGCATTAGATATGCACGTTGTTGCAGAAGGCATAGAAACAGCTGAACATTGGAAAGTTGCAGAACAAACTGGCTGTGACATAGTGCAAGGGTATTATATTTGTAAACCAATTGAGGCTTCTAATATTAGTCAATGGTGCTACCAATGGAAACACCGAGTAGATTAAAACTTCACTTTACCTCGTAAAGTTTTAGTATTGCCCTTTTTCGTTTTACTATCCATACGTTTACGTTGTGAGTTACGGCTTGGTTTTGTTGCTCGTCTTGATTTTTGTACTACCATTGCCGATAAAACGATCTCTTTTAAGCGTTTTAGTGCATCATCTTTATTCATCTCTTGGGTTCTAAACGATTGCGCTTTGATAATAATTACGCCGTCAGAGGTAATGCGACTGTCTGTGAGTTTTAGCAGCCTTTCTTTATATACTGAAGGTAAAGTTGATCTTTTTATATCAAACCTTAAATGGATAGCGGTTGCCACTTTATTAACTCTTTGCCCACCATTGCCTTGAGCTCGAATAGCACTTAACTCAATTTCCCACTCTGATAATATGACTGTGTTTGAAATTTCTAACATTGTAATTCCGTGAAACTGTTTAAGTTGTGTGATTTAGTGACTTTGATAATTTTCACATTTAGATTCATAAATATTACTCACGTTACTCATGCCAGTAAGATTTATAATACTTGTTTTATTATTAAGCTTTATCTGCATTTCACCACCCATGCCTTTATCAGCAATTGCATATAGAGTTTTAAATGCTTCTATAGTTGAATTTAATGTTGCTGATTGATCTATTTTATTATCAAGTATTAATTCAGAATTACCGGTATCAGTAATTGTACCAAAAACCTTAATTTTGAAAGCTCTGCCACCATAATTAACCTCAGCACTCATGGTCTTGCCATTTAATTGCTGCTTAATCGAGCCTTTCGAAATTGTTAAAGTAATATTCTGATGGTCTTTTGCGCAATTAACTTCAAATGTAGGTAATTTAGCATCATTTTGAAGACGCACGCGTATGAGTGAATTATCATTAAATATAACAGAAGCACCAGAGCGTTCTTTTACAAAATTTTGAGAGTGATAAACGGTGCTACCTGAAAACTTTTCTACTTCTACTGCAATAACTGTGTGGAGGGGGAAAAAACAACATGTTAAAAATATAAATAAACTACGCAAAAGTCACCTTGAACAGAAAATATTAAACTTTCATTAAATTTCAATCATAAAGTACATATTTTAACTTATCCATAATCAATAGGCTATCTTCAAAGCGTGTATTATCTAAGTTGGAAATTATTTATTTATTATTGAGCTCTCACAAAATTCGATCTACACTGGCTTTTCATAAAAAATAAAAAGTAAAAGGTTTATGGCTAAGGGAAATAAAATAACTGACATTTTTATTAATTATTCAGCCAATATTCGTTACTACATTAGCCGAATAGTCCGCCCTGAAGATATCGAAGATATTGTTCAAGAAACTTTCATAAAGAGCTACGAAGCAGATTTAAAACAAGAAATACAATATGCCCGTAGCTACATGTTAAAGACAGCAAAAAACCTCGCGCTTAATCACGTTCAAAAATGGGATAATAAATATAAAGATTCATTAGAGGATTCTTGCGAGCCACCTGTCCAATTAATAACACAGAATTTTGAAAACGAATTTGAAAGTAAAGAACGTTTTTTATTATTTTGCAAGGCAACAGATCACTTACAAGGAAGTGTTAAAAAAGCTTTTATTCTTAAAAAAGTATATGGCTTAAGCCAACGTGAAATAGCTGACTATTTAAATTTAAGTGAAAGTACTATTGAAAAACACGTAGCAAAAGGGCTTCTCACTTGTTCTGAATATATGGCAAGGGCAGAACAGCAAGCGAATGATAAAATGGCTAGTTATTCAACACTATCTAAAGGTAAAAAGAGTTCATAAATGGCAAAAGTCACCAAATTTAGCAGTAAGCAAACAATTCAAGAGCATGCCAGCCTTTGGATCAGTCGCATGGATCGAGGTTTAACAGCTGATGAACAAAAAACACTGTCAATTTGGTTAAAAGAATCAGACGCACATAAAAATGCTTTGTTTAATTTAGCTAAACTTTGGGATGATTTGTCGGTTTTAAATGAACTAAGTGATTTATTTCCTTTAGAAACTAAAAGTAAACAAAAACGTTTTGCGCCAATTGCTATGGCAGCAAGTTTTGCAGTCATTATGCTTTCTAGTGCGTCTTTAATCTTTACTGATATTTCATTGCCATTTATAACTTCAAGCCAACATATTGCACAAATTAAAGATTACCAAACAAAAATTGGTGAGCAAGTCAGTTTTTCATTAACTGATGGTACAAGTATTAGATTAAATACTAATAGCCAAATCCAAGTCGCTTTTACAGAAAGTCATAGGCAAATTTCTTTATTAAAAGGTGAAGCTCGGTTTGATGTTGCCAAAGATAAAGATAGACCATTTACGGTCAGTGTTGAAGATCAATCGTTCACAGCGCTAGGCACTATTTTTAATGTCCAGAAGAATGATACTAATAACTTAGAGTTAGTCGTTACTGAAGGAAAAGTTTTGATCAGTGATACGAATACTATCGACCAAAGGTTAGATAATATTATATCTAGCTTTAAAAGCTTAGAGCATAATAAACTAGCAGGTTTGGTTGTTAATTCGGGTGAAAAATCACTCGTTACTCACAATACTCAAATAAGTAAAATTTCGTTGGATCAAATTCAAAAAGAGCTTTCATGGCAGCAAGGAATGCTTATTTTTGACGCTACACCTTTAAATACAGCTTTAAACGAAGTATCTCGATATAATGATATTCAGTTTCAATTTACTGATAATAATTTATCAGATTTAAAAATTTCTGGTTATTTTAAATCTGGAGATATCGACACTTTACTGCAATCACTTTCTGATAATTTAAATATTCAGTTTATAAAATTACCAAACAAAACAATACAATTGAGTACTATCGAGGTTTAGAATACCCCATTGTAAAGCCAGCGTTACTTTCATTTTAAAAATGATGAAGTGTTTTTGTAACTTTACAGGTTATTTACTTTTGTACCTCTAGCATTTTGTGCCATTTTCATAGATTATTAATTACAAATAATAATTAAACTCTTGAGGCTTTTTTGCTATTTAGTATTTTAAACGCTATTGTATGCAAATCTCATATCTATACGTTTTTTATGCAATTTAAAATTAAACTTTTTTTAATTTTAATCTTTGCTGCTCCCGCATGTTTTGCACAAACCATGCTAAAGTTTGACATAAAAAAGCAACGTGCCGATAAAGCTTTAATTTCCTTTGCCAAACAATCAAACCAAACCATTCTTTTTTCTTTTGAATTAACTAAACAATATCATGCTAATGACATTCATGGCTTTTACTCTTTTGCAGCAGGTCTAAACCAACTTTTATTACACTCAGGCTTACGCGCACAAATCACAGATACTGGCAAGGTGACCATTAGTGCTGATGATAAAATAGCGCAAATGAATGATATTCTAAAAACAATTCCTATTGCTGCAAGCAATATAATAGAAGAAGTCGAACCAACTGAAAAAATATCAATTATTGGTAGCCGAGTCGCCGTGCGTTCAGCCGATGACTTACCTGTTCCGGTAGATATTTTAACAAATGATATTTTGAATCATACTGGTCAAACTGAACTTGGTAAAATATTGCAAACTATTGCCCCCTCTTTTAACTTTTCTAACTCTGCCATTAGTGATGGTACCGACGCACTTCGCCCCGCAACACTCAGAGGTTTAGGGCCAGATCAAACTTTAGTACTGATAAATGGCAAAAGACGCCACCAAGCAAGCTTAATACATATTAATCCTACTGTTGGTCGCGGCACTGCAGGTACAGATATCAATGCGATACCTGTATCAGCAATAAAACGAATAGAGGTTTTAAGGGATGGGGCTGCCGCACAATATGGCTCTGATGCTATCGCAGGTGTAATTAATATTGTTCTAAATGATATTTCACAAGGTGGCATATCTGCTTTAACTTTAGGAAAGTATACCTTAGGTGATGGCGATAATATCAATCTTAATTTATCTAGAGGCTTTAATTTAAATGATTCTGGTTTTTTAACTGCTACTTTAGATATAAAAAATGCGAAACCAACTAACCGCGCTGGTTTACATGGTTCGTGTCAATTTGAAGGTTGCTCTTCCATTAATGCTAATATTAAACTTTCAAACAATTTTCGAGAGCATAATGCTGCCAGAAAAACCTTTCGGATTGGTGATACTGACACAAAACAAATAGGGCTTACAATAAACTCTGCTTATGAAGTCGATCAAGGAGAGTTTTATGGTTTTGTTACTTATTCTCATCGGGATAATGAATCAGCTGCTTTTTTTAGGCACAACGCGAATCAAAGTTCTAACCCAAAATTACAGGATAATGATGCAGTTATTCCTTCTGGATTTTTACCTAAAATTAATTCAGTAATTAAAGATGTTTCATATAATTTCGGTTATCAAAATACCTTTAGTAATAATTCGTTTATTGACCTATCTTATACCTATGGTGAAAACACCATAGATTATACAACGCGCGATTCAATCAATGCTTCATATGCTAACGCACTGCAATATACCTCAAACTTAACAGCACAACAGATAAGACAAAGCCTACCAAGCGAAGCATATGCCTATGGGTTATCACTGAGTTTGAGAACAATCAATTTCGATTTTACCCATGAATTTGATTTTCTTTCTTTGGCAATGGGAGCTGAATTTAGAACCGATGAGTTTAAAGTACTTCCCGGCGATGAATATGCTTATAAAGACTATGATACAGATAATTTAGGAAATAGCCTATTTGAAACTGACGCTTTAGCTGGCACTCAAGGTTTTATCGGCACAGCACCAGGGCAAGCCGTTAATGAAATAAGAGATGTTGTTTCTTTTTATACAGATATAGAAACACAAATAACGCCAAAATTGCTTTTGAGCAGTGCGCTAAGATTCGATGATTACAGAGAGTTTGGTCAAAGTACCAACTTTAAACTGGCTGCTAATTGGAGTGTTTCTGATAAAGTTTCAATACGTGGTGCTGCCAGTTCAGGGTTTAGAGCCCCCTCAATGCAACAGCTTTATACTGATAATATCAGCACACAATTTTTTAGTAATTCAGATGGCGGTGACCAATCAGCTCAACAAATTGGTATATTTAGAAATGACAGTTTTTTAGCTAAAGCGTTATCAATTCCACAATTAAAAGAAGAAGAAGCGACTAATTTTAGTTTAGGTTCGGTTCTTAAAGTTAATAATTTAATTGATTTCACAATCGATTTTTATTCTATTTATATCGACGATCGCATTGTATTGAGTAATTCATTAGGCCAAGGTTTATCATCAACATTAGATGCAACTTTAAAAACCTCAGGTGTAAGTGCTGCACAATTTTTTTTAAATGGTGCAGATACACATACACATGGTGTAGATATTATTGCAACTTATAATGCTCCACTTCTCTATGGTAATTTAGATTTAACTTTTGCTGCAAATTTCACAGATACGCAAGTTGATAATGTATTTACACCACAAAATAGTGCGCTAGGTAATATCGCACCTAAAGATATTTTTTCGCAGCAGTCTATTTCTATTATCACCCAGTGGCAGCCAAAAGATAGAGTTAGCCTCAATACATTATACCAAGTAGATGATTTTACATTCAATTTAGCATTTAACCGTTACGGGGAATACACTGTAATAGATGGCGGCACGCAAACCTACGGAGAAAAAATACTGACTGATTTACAAGTCAATTACCAAGTTAATGCAAATTTGTCATTTAGCATTGGCGGAAATAATATTTTTGATATTTACCCAGATAAAAATAAAATAGGTAACTCTCATGCGGGTACGATAATTGACAGTGAAGGTAATATTATAGTCAGTAGTGAAGGCGTTTTTACCTACTCTCGACGTTCTGCCCCTTTTGGATTTAATGGTGCTTATTATTATTTAGGTGTGAAATATCAGTTTTAGTTAAACCTCTACTGAGTCTGGTTAAATTGTTGTAATTCTTCTATTTTTACTTTCATTAACGACTTTTGCAATGCTTCTATAAAAGGTTTAGGCACTTGCTTATTACAGGCAAAGCCTAGTTGAGAGTTTTTAAGTACTGATATCACTTTGTATTGGGATGGCAAAATACCCGCTTTCCCAAATTGAAACTTTGCAATGTTTTCACCATACGCGATTATATCAACTCTGCCCATGGCTAACATTTTAACCATTTCATAGCCTGTCGATAAAAATACAAAGCGCTTTTCAGACATACCTTTTTTAAGCAATAGTTGATGTCCAATATCATTTTTTACAACGCCTATGCGCATTTTTGTGAGTGCTTTTGGGTGTGTTGCTAAATTCCGATCTGATAAAGAGATCAAGGATATTCGAGTATCAATGATCGGACCTATAAAATTAAATTGTTCAGCACGCTCTTGAGTATGTGTCATAGAGAACAGACAGCTGTTTTTGTCTTGTTGTAATGTTTTATACGCCCTAGCCCATGGGTATAAGCTTAGATTTAATAACTCAGGCTGGATATCTAAATTAGAATATATTTTCTTGATCAATATTACTGAAATGCCTTTAATTTCTCCTGATTCTATATAGTTATAAGGAGGGTAGTCTTCTGTCATCCAGTTTATACTTGACGCGATATGATCTATCGACTCTTTTACCGGCAGCGTAGTGACCTGTGCCAAACTTGTTTCAATATATGAGAAGTAAAATAACAAGAACAAAAGATTACGCATATATGAAAAATATCACTTACTAAACCTTAATTTAAAGTTTAGTAAGTAGTTATCGTTAGTCCACTAAATTCATTAAACAATTTCAGCGGACTTAAAGCACTAATCTTTTTCTTGTGTCTTATCTTCTAGTTCAGTGATAACTTTTTGCACTATTTTTACTCGCCCTGACTTAACTAAGGCATCCCGTAATATATATTCTATTTGTGCATTGGCACTTCTTAACTCATCATCAGCCCATCTTTGCACTGCGGCTAAAACATCTGGGCTAATTCGTAGTGGATAGCTTTTTTTACTGGCCACAATTTAAACCTTTATTTATAAACATTAATAAAGAGAGCCTGCATTAACAACAGGTTGCGTATTTCTTTCACTACATAATACAACTAGTAAATTACTCACCATAGCGGCTTTACGTTCTTCATCGAGTTCAACAATTTCTCGTTGTGATAATTGAGTCAGTGCCATATCTACCATACCAACCGCACCATCAACAATTTTTTGTCTCGCAGCAATGATCGCAGATGCTTGCTGGCGTTGTAACATGGCGCTTGCGATTTCTGGCGCATACGCTAAATGACTTATTCGTGCTTCATGAATTTTCACACCCGCCTTATTTAATCTATCTTGTATTTCAACTTTGAGTGCTTCAGATACAATTTCAGGATCACTTCTTAATGCTGTTTCATTGCTATCTTGCTGATCATATGGATATCGGCTAGACATATTTCTCAGTGCTGCTTCACTTTGAATGTTCACAAACATGGCGTAATCATCAACTTCAAATGTGGCATCGTATGTATCTTTTACTGACCAAACAACCACAGTGGCTATTTCTATTGGGTTACCATGAGCATCATTAACTTTAATTCGGCTACTTTCAAAGTTTCTTAATCTTAATGATATATTTTTTCGGATAAAAAAAGGGATTGTCCATCTTAACCCTGGCGCTTTAACAGTACCGACATAACTTCCGAATAACATTAATACGCGCCCTTGGTTTGGCTGAACCATAAATAAACCTAATAAACAGGCTGCATCAATACCTAGTAATAATAGCCAGGCAGGGTTGTTGACTGCGCTTGCCAAGGCAAAAATAGAAATTATAACAATACTTAAAACCGCAATATAACCATTGAGTGAGAATCCATCTTTTTCTTTCATTTTATACATCCTTAAAACTAAAGTGATATCATTTTGATATCACTTTAGTAATATTTACCACAAATGGCAACAACAAAGTGTAAGTAATTATTACGTCTTTAAATATGTCTTAAATTGATTTTGTATCAGTATTGGCATGTTTTTTCTGATGGTAGTCAGTTCTGTTTGTTTAAAGTCTGTTGTAATAATCCCCTCACCTTGCTCTAAAGAACAAAGTATCTCACCCCAAGGGCTTATTATCATACTGTGCCCCCAAGTTTCGCGGCCATTTTTATGTATGCCTTCTTGTGCAGGTGCAACTATATAAACTTGATTTTCTATGGCACGAGCTTGTAATAATGCCTGCCAATGTGCCTTCCCTGTCACACAAGTAAAAGCACTTGGTACAGTTATAATATCAGCGCCTTGTAAGCGTAACTCTTGAAATAAAGAAGGAAACCTTATATCAAAACACACTGTTAACCCTATATTTGTTTCAGGCGTTTGTACCACAGTGATAGAGTCTCCCGCTTGTGTATAGCGAGACTCTAAATAGCTGTTTTTGTTATCATCTACAGCAACATCAAATAGATGGATCTTATTATATTGTCCTAATATTTCACCTTTTGGTGAAAATACACAACTTGAATTGAAAAACTTATTACCGCAAGGTGCTAATACAGGAATTGTGCCCGCGACCAATGTGATTTGATACTGTTTTGCTAGCCTAGCAAGACTTTGCGTTAAATATTCCTTACTATCATTTCGCTGTGCCAAATTCAGCTGTTGTGTTTCTTTGCCTCCAAAAAATAAACAGCATTCAGGTAAAGCAACAATATGCTTACATTTCTTGTCTCTTTCTATCAAGACATTTAATTGATTTTCAATTGATATTAGATTTTCTGCTACATTAGGTGATGAACATAATTGTATCGCTGATAATTTCAGCATAAATTTTCCTGTCTATTTAAAATAGAGATACCTGAGTTTAAGTTATTGTAGTAAAACGCAAAAGGTTAAATTTTATTTACTAGATAAATTTCATTTTTATATATGAAACTCGTGCTTGAAAGCTATACTTAAAGGTGTGTTTTTGATACAGAG
The DNA here is from genome assembly GCF_018860845.1 of Pseudoalteromonas sp. C2R02. Lineage (NCBI taxonomy): Bacteria > Pseudomonadati > Pseudomonadota > Gammaproteobacteria > Alteromonadales > Pseudoalteromonadaceae > Pseudoalteromonas > Pseudoalteromonas sp. C2R02. Next base: position 25,816 of record NZ_JAHKQC010000036.1, read on the forward strand.
GTGAGACATGTTTTTAAAGTACAGAAAAATATCGATATGATAGATGTGAATGAATTAACCCATTTAACAAATCTGTTCTATAAAAAGTAAAGGTCGCTATCAATAGTGAGCAGAATTACAAGATCCTGAAGAGTTTAATAAAATGGATTCAGTCTTTTTATCCCCAGAGTAGCTCCCCGATGTTTGACAGATCCGAACTACCGTAAATCATAAATATAATCCCTTTCAACTCTCAATCTCTAGGTAATTAGTTTCTGAAGTAACCCTTAAAAGAAATTAATTTATTATAAATCAAAAATTATAACGTCTTATTTTGTTTATTGATTGTTATTTCAAAGTTAACGTTTGTTAGTCTTGTACCTATAACCTTGATGGTTAATGTAATTGATAATGGTTTTTATTTACAATTGTATTTCGAGCCGTTACTCTATCGCTGAATTTTACATAGAACAACAAAAAGTTAGCCAATTTTAACTTTTCAATAATGGGATGAAACAATTGAAAACATATAACTTAAGTTTGATTACAGCTTCAATTTTATTTGCTACATCTAGCATGGCAAACGATAAAGCTGATGAAAATATCGAAAAAATAGATGTACAAGGTACTTATATTGAAGGTTATGCTGCCAATGAAGTCGGCGGAGCTTCTCGATTGGATTTATCTATTATTGAAATACCACAATCAGTATCTGTGATCACTAGTGCACAAATGCAAGACTTCCAATTAAAAGATATTAACTCTGCACTTGATTCTGCTACCGGTGTGAATGTGGAACGCATAGAAACTGATCGTACTTATTATACAGCTCGTGGCTTTGATATTACTAACTTTCAAATCGATGGTGTCGGTTTACCGCTTACCTCAGGTAATAATCATGCCGATGAAGATACTGCGATTTATGAACGTATCGAAGTTATACGTGGTGCAAATGGTTTAATGACAGGTGTTGGTAACCCATCTGCAACCATTAATTTTATTCGTAAACGCCCTACTTTAGATACAGAGTTAAGTGTTAATGCCACGGTAGGTTCTTGGAATAATCAACGCATAGAGTTAGATGCATCTACACCATTAACAGATAGCGTAAGTGCGCGATTTGTTGCTGTAAAACAAAAGAAAGATTCTTACCTAGATAGATACCAGCAAGATAAGAGCATTGCTTATGCTTTTATTGGTGCAGACTTATCAGATAATACTTATTTATCTATCAGCCACAGCTTTATTGATAATGATGCAACAGGTAATAACTGGGGGGCTTTACCGCTATATTATACTGACGGCAGTGCAACAAATTATGATGTTTCAACTAATACATCTGCAGATTGGTCTAACTGGCAAGTAACAAAAAACAATACGGTATTAGAGCTGAGTCACTATTTTAATGATGATTGGCGACTACGAGCTACTTATTCACATAAAACCACAGATGAAGATACCGAATTATTTTATGTTTATGGTACGCCAGATAAAGCTACAGGCTTAGGTTTAACAGGTTATGGCAGTGAGTACGATTTAGATGATAAGCATGATTTATTTGATGCATATGTCAGTGGTGAATTTGCATTATTTGGTCGTGAACATCAACTAGTAACAGGTATTAATTACGCAAAAACCAGTTATATTGATTCATCTTTATATGACTACACAACAGGTCATGGTTTTCCTGCAATGCCTGATCTTGCGGTATGGGATGGAAATGCGGTTAAACCAACATTTAAGGATGGTTTAAATGGCAGTGATGTCGTTGCAAAACAAAAAGCGGCTTATTTTACAGCGAGATTTAATTTAGTAGACGATTTACATGTGATCACTGGTGGTCGTTACAACGACTGGCATGCAGAAGGCGTTGCATACAACAAAGTACAAGATGCTTCAGATAAAGAGTTTATTCCTTATTTAGGTGCTGTTTATCAAATTACACCTCAATTGATGGCATATAGTAGTTATACCGAAACATTTTTATCGCAAGAAGAACTAGATATCAATGATGAGATTATTAAACCTGTTACAGGAAAAAGTAAAGAAATAGGCTTAAAAAGTGAATTTTTCGATAGTCAACTGATCACTTCTTTTGCTTACTTTGATGTAGAACAAGTTAACTTAGCACAATTAGACCCTTTAACAGAAGAAAAACCAAAAGATCAACATAGATATATTGCCTTAGATGGCATTAGCAGTGATGGCTTTGAACTAGAGCTTGCTGGAGAGCTCTATCCAGGACTACAAGTAAGCATAGGTTTAACTGATTTTAATATCTCTGGTGATGATGTCGTTCGTGACTATACGCCAAGTCGTTTATTAAAAATGGCGGCCACTTATCAAGTTGAATCTATTTCAGGTCTTAGCATAGGTATGAATATGCGCTGGCAAGACGATATTTCTCGCGATCAAGGTGTTGTAGCTGAAGATCATGCAAACGCGGGACAAAAAATTGTAACTCATCAAGATGCTTACAGTGTTATTAATTTAATGGCCGAATATGATATTAACGAAAAAGTATCTGTTTCTGTCAATGCAAATAATGTGACTGATGAAAAATACATAAATAGTTTATATTGGGCACAAGGATATTACGGCGCGCCGGTTAATTACACTGCAACGTTAAGTTGGCAGCTATAACTCATTCCACTGACTATGGAATTGCTCCCTCAGAGCTAATACCAAGTGATACAGATTATCTGTATCACTTTTTTTATTATTGAAACGGTAAACCAGATGAGAAAAAAAATCTTTAAATGGCACTCTTATTTAGCTTTAATAGCCATGTTACCTTTAATTATAATTTGTATAACAGGCAGTATCTTAGTTTTTAAAGTTGAAATTGATACGGTGCTAATGCCCAAAAAAATGCAAGTAAACGTTTTACCAACCTCCCCTCGTCTATCTTTAGATGATTTGATTAGTAATATTAAAAGTAAATTCCCTAACTATGAAGTGGGTACTTGGGAAATATTTGATGGCATTAGCAATAATCAAGCTAGAACTGATACAGCTTATATTATTCGCCATCAGGATAATATTTGGAAAAAGGTTTATATCAACCAATATACAGGCAATATTTTATCAGAGCCCGTCAATTTAGATCATGATTTAACAGACTGGTTACTCGACTTACATTATCAGTTATTGCTAGCAACAAAAGGTGCATTTGTTGGTTTTGTCATCGCGCTGATTTTTTTATTTTTAGCTATTAGTGGCATTATTTTATATCGTCAATTTTGGTTGAAGTTCTTTACTTTACGTTTAAGTAAAGCAAAACAAATATTTTTCAGTGATTTGCATAAAATGATAGGCATTGCATCTTCCCCTGTTTTATTAATTCTTGCTTTTACCGGGGCTTATTGGAACGCATCTGTTGTAATACATGAAGTATCAGAACATATCATTGAAGAGCCTGTCATTATGAACGCACCATATCATAACCAGCAATTATCAATTGAAAAACTGAAACATACCAGTTCACAGTTAATCGACTCCTTCACTGCAACTTATTTAGTGTTACCCTTTGAACCCAACTTAGATATCACTTTTTATGGTGTTGTAGATAGCCTGAACCCCTTACATAGTGAGTATGGTAGTTTAGTCTCTTTTGATAAACATTCAGGCATTCTAAATATGTCTCAAGACATCAGGCAAACCGATGCTTTAACAGTGACATTAGATAGTTTTCGAAAACTGCATTTTGGTTATTTTGCGGGTCTTTCAAGTAAAGTAATTTGGTGTATTTTAGGTTTAAGCCCTGTATTTTTATCTATAACGGGGTTTTATTTATATTGGCAAAGAAATCGTCGTAAAAATAAAGCTAAATCAAACCGTAAAGCAAAAAGTAATTTAGATTGAACACATATTTATTGGAATTAGTATTAGCACCTAATTTTAGGGATGTCTTGCCAACAACTGGTAAAATGAGGCGATAAAAAATGTCGTTTCATTTGCCATTGCTCGGTACTTTTTTCACTGGCAAGTTGTAATGTCCCTTGGCCAAATCTGTGGTTTATTTTGTCAAAACAGACCATTAATTCAGGCTTGTCTTGGCTTGTATTAAACATATCACTTTGCTTAAATTGCGCAGTTTCTAAATCAATCGCCCCCACACCACAACGATAAAAACGAATCCCAGGTTTAAATAAAGTTGGTAAAACCGTGCTAACAGCATGAGCTAATACACAGGTATCTGCAGTGGCAACAGGAAAGTCATATAAAAATGACTTTTTATAATAATGCGCTTCATGGGGTGAGCTTGCAGCAAAAATAACAATGCGCTTGGTGAGAGAGTTTTGTTGTCTGAGTTTTTTGGCAACAATTGTGCTGTGCGCCGTTAATGCAGAGACAAGACTATCTCTATCTTCAATGCGCTTACCAAAGCTACGCGTCGAAAAAATTTCTTTTTTTGCTTGTTTAATTTCATCCCAGCTTAAACATTGAATGCCATTTAACTCACTTATGGTACGCTCCACCAGCACACTAAAAAGTCGCCCCATGTCTCGCGCATTACAATTTGATAAATCAAGCGCTGTATTGATATTCATAAGTTGCAGTTTTCTTCCTAACCGACGGCCTATACCCCAAACATCTGTCACGGTCATTTTTGCTAATATTTCTTTACGGCTTGATTCAGTATCAATAATCGCCACTCCATTATAACCACTTAACTTTTTAGCAGCGTGATTAGCCGCCTTTGCTAACGTAGGTGTTGTGCCAAAGCCCACTCCGACTGGTAATTTAGTTTCTCGCCATACAGCGCTCCTGATCTGGTGCCCATACTCATGCCAATCATCAATTAAATGTTTAAATCCTGTAAACTGTAAAAATGACTCATCTATTGAATATACATATTGATTATCACAATACCGGCCGATCACATTCATCATCTTTTCACTTAAATCGGCGTACAATTCATAGTTAGAAGAACGTATCACCACATTATGCTTTGCTAAATAATCTTTAACTTTAAAATAAGGCTGAAATTTAGGGATATTAAATTTTCGAGCGATAGGACATATAGCACAGATACAGCCATCATTATTTGTCAGTACCACAACAGGTTTAGAGCGAATGGCAGGATCAAATACTTTTTCAGCACTGGCATAAAAAGAAACCGCATCAACTAAGGCAAACATTGTAATAATTCACTTGCTTGACGATGTAAACGAATTGAACGTGTGACCACACCCTCTACCTGAAATTCATCTGCTTGACTCACTTTGACTGGCGGATGCATTGGTGATGCAGATAATAATAAAGCATTGTTTTTATCTAATAATTTACATACAAAGTTACCATTGAAATTTGCAACAATCACATCACCACATCTAAGCTCTTCAGCTCTATCTACTAATAATAAATCTCCTTCAAAAATACCGATGCCCTGCATGGACTGCCCTGATGCGATACCAATAAAAGTCGCATTAGGATGTTTTATTAATAACTGATCTAAAGATAAGCCCAGTTCTTTATATTCTGCCGCAGGTGATTCAAAGCCTGAGATCCCCGCTTCAATATAAATTGGAATAACTTTCATTTTACAACTCTAAATACTGTATATAAAAACAGTATAAACTAAATAATGAGTTTAGACAGATTTGTTTTAAATAAAAAAGGCCGCATGAGCGACCTAAATTGATGAATATAATAAATAACTATGCTTTTGCGCCGTTATTTTCTAAATATTGTTTAATCTTCATATTTCTAGCACCATTAAGTGGGCTGCGATATTCTGTGCCATCTCGTAATTGTACCTGCACACCTAAATTAACATCGGCGCCACTTTCTACTAAAAATTTGACCATTTCAAAATGCCCTGCGCGTGATGCCGTGATCAAAGCCGTTTCATCATTGACAACAATCGCATCTAGATCTGCACCATGCTCTAAAAGTAATTGAGCTATTTCAATATTATTTTTCATCGCAGCATTAATTAAAGCATTCGCATCGATATCTGTAGCTTGATTAACATCAGCTCCTAAATCAATTAATGTTTGTACAAGCTCAATTTTATTACGCTGAACCGCAATAATTAATGCGGTGCCATCACCTTCAAGGTTCTCATTTATACCCACACCATTTTCTAATAAAGTTTTAACTTTATTTAAATCATTATGTCTGATTGCTCGGATCATCAACTCACTATTTGGATTGCTTAAATGAGATTTTTGGTGGTCTCCTGAGACTACAATAGCCGTATTATTATCATGGGCGATACTGATTGTCGCAGTAGAAATAGCAATACAGCTAATAGCGATACTTAATAGTTTTGATTTGTTGTTTATTTTTAGCATTTCATTGTTCCTTTATGAATTTTATATAGTTGTTCAGTTGTAAATTCATATAAGGTATATCAAGCATCATGCCAAAACATAACTGATTGAAAAATATATATAATATATAATAAATATTTGATTTTCATCTCCACCGGACGGACACCGAACAGTCCGCGGACAAATCAGCTGAACTTATTGCAAATAATTATCATTTAGATGTTGACTTGGGTATGATTCTAATTGATAATCATTATCAACGAAACGCAGTACCTAACCTCAGACCACAAGGACGATATTTTGGCAGGACGCCATGCTTTATTTAGATACAGAAAGAACCCTGTAAACGTTAAGCAGTACGTTAAACTGTAAGATCATTGATAGCTTGGAAACAATCGCCCCTTGCTACTAGGCTATCAATGCTCACCCCTTATTACTTGCTACATTGCTCATATCGGTGACGGTTGATATGGATTCTCAAAAAAGCCCTTTAGGGCTTTTTTTTTGCCTGTAAAATTGATATTAAACAATGTAATAGGCGGTTTTTAACTTAAGCAGAAATAAGGTTATAACTTATTATTGTTAATTAAAGCCAATAAGTGGGCTTTATGATGTTTAAATGAGTTGCTCTCAACATTTTCCTGCACACTCTTATTAATCGCGAGATTTGTCATTTTTAGCGCCTTTTCAAATTGACCATCGGCTTCTAAAGCATAGGCTAATCGAGAATAACCATCAGCGATATTAGGATAGTTTTTGACATTGAACTCAAAGAAAGTAATCGCCTTAATAATCTCTTTTCTATATAGCGCATTTTTCCCTGCTTGAGTAATAGTCGAGTAACTAGGCTTTATTTGATAACCATATTTTGTAGATTGTTTCTTATAAAAATTTTCAATTGCAGGTAATCCCTGGGCAATTATCTCTTGTGGGCATTGCAATGTGTTATATAAATATCTGAATGCGAGTGTTTGCCCTATCAGCGCAGAAGTACCATGATTTTCTCGTTCGTCAATTTCTGAATGATAGTTAAAACCTTTAATAGTCTGTTTTTTTAGTAACTTAGTATATTTCTCAAAAGCGCTCAGCATATTACCACCTTCATCAGCCAAATTTAGATATAAATAGTTATTAAGCTCAGTTGTATTAGCTAAAAAGCTTTCAGCTTGCTTAAAAATTACTTGGTCATGCCACCATAAACTTGGGCTGAACGCAAAATGTGCTTGAAATAATTGTGGTCTTGATTGCAGTGCATACACAGTTAATAAGCCGCTTAAAGAATGACCTGATAATATTTTAAAATTATTTGTACGATAGCTTTTATCCACATAAGGAATAAGTTCTTGCTCCATAAAATCTAAAAACTTATCTGCACCACCTGACATTCCCCAGCGATTATAATTTTCATCATAAGTTGGCGTAAAATCTCTGGTACGGTGCGTATTTTTAATGGCGATAATAATCATTTCTTGCGCCATGTAAGATTGGTTTAATAAATCTAATGAACCGATAGCATGATTGAAATTTCTCTGACCGTCTAATAGGTAAAGTACGGGATAGTTTGTATGTGTATTTTTGTGATAATTGTTAGGTAAGTGAACCAGTAGTTCTCGTTGCTCTGCTAATATTTTTGAAGGCAATCCATCAACGAATGATTCCCCTCGCACCTTGGCATTAGTCACCCCTATATTGAGAAAAAATGTAACAATGAAAACAGTAATTATGTGTTTAAACATAAGATATCCTTTAATTTAACTTGGTTAGTGTTTTAAAGCTACAGTTATGTTTTTGAATAGAAAAGTAATGAAATTTTAAGGAAAAAAAGTGAAAAACAAGTGAATTCACCATATTATTATCAAAATAGACATTTATTTAATCCACTGTTTTATATCTGTTTTACTGCATGATAGACTTATTTACTTTTAAGGGCACTAATATTTAACTTTTTGGACAACGATACAGTATGATTCAATTTGGTGGGTTCATCCTTGATAGGAAACAAACAAGATTATTATATCAAGATAAAGAGTTAGCGATTGATCCAAAACTATTTGAGCTACTGATGATATTTGTAAGTCAGCCTAATACCATCATTTCTCGGGACTATATTTTAGAACACCTATGGTCAGGCTCTATCGTTACAGATAATGCAATTAATAAATTAATCGCAAACTTGCGTAAAGTGTTAGGAGATGATCCTAAGCAACCTCAATATATTCAAACCGTACCAAAACGCGGTTATCGATTAATATGTGAAGTAACTTTAGTTGAAACTTCTAATACACGTCCACAAATAGCGCAACAGAATACCAGCATAAAAAAGGTTAGATTAAGTACATTTAGTATTGTAACAATAGCTGTAATATTAATGCTTTCAAGTGTACTTCTTTGGCAAGTTGTTAGCTCTACTGAACAGCCAAATTATAAGGCTGACACAATAGAATTAACACGTTCAAAAGGGGCTGAAAAATCTGCGAGAATGCATCCAGATAAAAAGCATCTTTATTACTTGAAGATGAACTCAGAAAATATCGCAAATCAACTTTGGGTAAAAAACATTCACAGTTCAAAGGTACATCAAGTCGATATAGGTAAAGCAACTATTAGTAGTATAGTTGCAGTGACAAAAGACTCGAACGATGAAACCACCTACTTGTTTTATTTTGATAAAACCCAAGATACTTGTGGTGTATATAAAGCAAGGCTTACTGCAAACAGTCAAATAGAGCAATCAAGCCAAGCTAATTTAGTCATGAACTGGAAACAAAACGATAAATTGTTTGATTGTGGTAACAAACGAATAAAAGATATTGATTACCATGAAACGCGGCAGGAGATCTACTACGCTGCTCAACCGCAAGATTTATGGCCTAATCAAATTTATTTATTTGACCTCAAAACTGAAAATCATCGCTTTGTTACGCAAGATGAGCCTAAAGGTTGGGGGCATCACGGTATTGATATTTCACCAGATGGTAATAAGTTACTCATAATGAGTACAGATAGTAATTACAAAACCCAATTATTAGCTTTAGATCTGGCTAGTAACAAGATAACTAAAGGCTTTAAATTTAATCACCCTGTCATTGAGGCCATTTGGCACCATGACTCCGAGCAAGTTCTTTATTATGCAGCACCTCCTCTACATAAAATAATTAAAAGTGATCTCTATGGCAAAAATGCCACAACTGTTGTGAGCGTATCTGAGTATTTATCATCACAGATGTCATTATTTCCGGATGGTCGTAACCTACTATTTAGCACTGAGCAAAAAAACTTTAGTAATCGCTGGTTAATTGCTCCAGAGTCAATGCGTAATATTGATAACTCAAGTGTTTATGATGTTAACCCTGCTTTATTTCATAATAGCTCAAATTATTTATTTGTTTCCAAACGTAGTGGTCGAAGGCAATTGTATTTAGGCCGCCAGAATACTCATCATGCACAGATAGTTACTAATTTTTCAGAACTACTTCCACTGAACTATTTATCCCTGTCAGCTGATGACCAAAGTATTTTAATAAATATAGAAGACAAGGTTTATCATATTTCGATAAGCGATTTAAATACATTCGATCCAGCAAAGGAAGTTAAAAAAGAACAACTTATTTTCACAAGTGAACACCCAATAATCTCACTCGATTGGCTTACAACAAATAGCGCTGCAATTACTATCGTTAAAAATGGCACACCAGAATTAAAACTGATTAATTTGGCTAATAATAGAGAGGTAAAACTTGAAGGGAAATGGGCATATGGGATAAGAGATAGCAAACACCTGGTATATAGCTATTTAATTGAACAACATACTAACGCTTTATACCGAATCAATACATTTAAAATATCTGATGAGATAGATATAAATCAGCATAACCTAACTCATACTCAACTTACGCTACCCAAAGGTTTTTTTCACGTCAAGGTTGACTCAAACACTTTGTATTATGGCAGCGGCGAAAATGATGGCGATTATTTAAATGCAATTCCATTAAATGGCAATAATGAAAGTAATAAATATCTTATAAATGACTTTAATAGTTATGATGTTTATAACGGTAAGATAATGCTAAGTGATATAGAAAGTATTGAAGGTGACGTGCACCGCTCTTTGTATTGAAATAAAACTAATGATCAGCTTAATAAAGCCCAAGTATTAAATTTAAAAAATACAATTAATCATATTTATAATCGATGAACAGCAGAAGTTGTTCATCGATTTTGACTAATGCTAAATAAGATTGACACATTTGCAGGACTAAATTGGAGAAACTTTATGAAATAAACAGCTTAACAGACGCATCAGTTTATTTCCATGCGCTTAAATCATGAGCAGGGATAATTTTAAGATCTGGATTTTTATCTTTTAAGGCTTTGAGTTTTAGTATTGTATTATCAGTGGTATTCTCATTATGATCTAGCAATAATGATGCGGCCCATGACTTACGTTTTAAATTATCTAAAGCAGATAAGTTCCAAACGACATCTCCAATAAAAAACCGCCTGATACCGAATTTATCATTAACAAATAAACCAACACTTCCTGGAGAATGGCCTGATAACTCAACAATAACAGCAGAACCATCGTTAAAAATATCAAAACTGCGATCAAAGCCAGCATAAGCACCATCATTTAATTGGTAGCTATGCCACATTATACTTTTAGAGTTTACTTGAGATGGAAACACACTTGGGGGTTTTGCTGTTTTTAAATAGTCAAACTCTTGTGATGAAATCCAAACATTTGCTTGAGGAAAATCAACTAAACCACTGGCATGATCCCAATGACTGTGACTTAGAAATATTCTATTTGGCAAAGGCAGATTTGGATTATTTTTGATTAGATCAACAGCTGGTGTAGACTTTTTATATGTCATAAATGGCTTTGACCAAAAAGGCATATCTAAATGAAATTGTTTATCTATTTGTTTGCCTAACCCAGTATCAAATAAAAAGCTGCTACTACCATGTTTCACTAAAACAGCGCCATGAACCATTTCGAAAGGTTTAAATAATGAACCTTGCGCCATTGAAAATGCTTCAGGAACAGTAATGTAACCTGTTTTTAAAAGGTGAACATCAACTTTAGAAGACGATGCTGGAATACGGGGCAGTTTAAATCCTTCAATGGCATTATTGGAAATATTGCCAGATATATTAAAAATATATACACCAAAAAAAACAATAAACACCAGAACACATAAAATAACTTTTAAAATTTTCATTTATACTCCTTTAACTAAATGTTGAAAAGAGTATAAACCTTGCCCTATACGGGAGAGTCAAGCATACAAGGTGAGCTTTTTAATTCAACAGCTAAGTTTTCTAACATTTTAGCCTTTAGTTTTAGATTTTGTATTTCACCATCAATTTGTTGTTGTTTATTATTTATTGCTGTTAGCATTACTTGCACAGGTAATCCTCGCTCAATATTCTCGCCTTGTATAAAATATTTTATTTCTGATAATTTAAAACCTAAGACTTGGGCTTGTTTGATCTGCTTTACGGTTTCGACATAAGTATCATCATAGTGTCTATATTTACCTTGCCTTTTAGATTCAGGCAGTAAACCAATACTTTCATAATATCTAATCGTTTTAACTGTCACCCCTGCTTGGGTTGCGAATTCACTAATAAACATATTATTTACTTGTTGCTAAACGAGTTGCTAAGCCCAAAAAGATAAAACCTAATAAGCCATCAATATGACGACCAAGTTTGAACTTATTGCCAATTAACCTAGCAAATTGACTAAAAGAAAGTGCAAAAATCGTATTTGAAATTAATCCTACTAAGCTAAGTAATGCACCTAGAATAATAATCTGCACCGATAAAGCTGCACTGCCAGTTGTAAATTGGGGTAAAAATAAACTAAAAAATAATAACGCTTTTGGGTTTAAGAGATTGTTTAAAAAGCCTTTATTGATAAGCTGTAAGTTTGAAGCTTGATGAACCCTGTTTGTTGTACTGTCTTTATAATTATTTTGATACCAAGCACGTAGCATATTGATACCTAAATACGCCAAATACAAAGCGCCCACTATTTTAATAATAAAGGCAAATATAGGCATAGCTTGCATTAACTGTCCTAAGCCAAAAGCTACCAGTAAAGTTTGTAAAATACCTGAAAAAAATATTCCAAGGGCGATCAGCAAGCCAGCTTTAAACCTTTTGGTGGATGAATATGAAGATATCAGAATTAAATCAGGACCAGGCGATATTACTAAAAAGAAAACCGCAGTGAAAAATAATGGTAAAACCGATATATCAATCATTTAAAGCCCTGATGTTTAGTCTAAAAAACAGTGTAGACTACTTTACTTCTAAATCAAAAACAACACTAATAGAGGCAGAAAATTTAATGTTTTCCTGTAAGTAGCGCCCAGGTTTTGGTGCAGCCCCTTTCATTGCACTCATTTGTACCATTTCAGCATCTTGATTTGCACCATAGCGATATACGCTATTATTTGAGTTTGCATTAATGCTATAAATTCGGCCTAAATCGGCATCAAAAGCGTTTGCTAAAGAGCGCCCTTTTTCTTTCGCATTTTTTACAGCTAATGCATTCACTTCATCTTTAAATACTGCTTCTTTAGACGATTTTAATTCGATATTTCTCACTGAGTTTATTTTTACACTGAGCGCAAAATCAATAAACGTATTAAGTTTTTTAATATCATTTAAAGTCACTTTTAAAGTACGTTTGGCAACATAACCTGTAATTTTTGGATTTTCATTATTGCGATATGAATATCTAGGCTCAGTGGAAATACTCGAAGCAGATACATTGCTCTCGTCTACTTTAAATTTACTTAAACCATCAAGTAAATTATTAACGCGAGAGTCTACCTCTGTTTTAGCCGCTAAACTTGTTTTATTATTACTTTCTACATGTAAATGGATCACAGCAATATCTGGTTTAGCACTGAGTTCTGCGTTCCCAGTCACTGAAATATGACGATTATTTGGTAATTGCGTATTTGCTAAACTTGTAAAAGACATTGCGACTAGTGCAATCGAAGTTATTAATTTCATAGGGTTTCCTATTATTTTATAATAAAAAGTCATTTAATTATGTATTGCCTGCTGCAATGCATCTCTGTTCTTATCTAAATCATCTAAGCTTTCAACTGATTTAATTCTATCAATATATTCTTTTGGTAAACTTGATTCGATGGCACCTATTAAAACGTGATTTTTATACCAGGAGTAAGGCATTAGATGAACATCAATCTGTGTGGCACTATATAAAAAAGCCTGAACTTTTTCATTGTGATCATTGAGCAATGTTACTTGCTTTTCATCATATCCAACACCTAGACCTTCAGCTTTATCCAAATAAATTTTGTCTGCTTCATCAATTTCAAATAAAGCACCCAATACATAATCAGATTTGTTTGCAGTATAAAACGCATCACATTTCCCTGAATTATCTTGTCCTGCTTTATGAAACCTTAAGCTGTGAGCCAATAACTTAAAGCTACCACAGCGTTTCGCGCTTGGTGTTCTTTGTTTTAATCGGGCTAAAGACATATTAGAACCATATGTAAAATACTTCACTGGATATGAACCTTCCCTTAACTAAACCTTTAATATTAAACTTTTAATTCAAAAATCTCATGCACGATACCTGATGGATCTTTAAATGCCGCATAGCGACCCCATTGATTTTCATTTGGCGTTTGATGCACAAATTCAACATCTTGCTTTTTTAAGTAGATAATTTTTTCATCTAGGTTATTCACAGTTAACACTAATGTCGAGTTTGACTCATATCCATGTCGATAGCCTACGGCAGTGTTATCACCTTCAAAAATAGCAACCTCATGCTCACCAATTTTTAACTGGACACAGTTGTCATGCACAGAAACTAATTCTAAACCTAATATGTCTATATAGAATTTTTTGGAAACTTTAAGATCATGTACGACAAGTAAAGTCGATACAGCTGAAATCATAATTAATTATTTCCAAGGCTTAATTTTTTCATATAAGTAGCAGGATTATCGATAGAATTAAAGCCATATTTTTCATATAGGCCTTGTGCATCACTGGTTCTTAATAGCCAATTTACATTTTGTAATGCATGATGACTAAATATTTCATCAAGTAGTAACTTGCTTATTCCTTGTTTTTTAAATTCGTCAAAAACAAATACATCTAATAAATAAGCAAAGGAGACAGTATCTGTCACAACACGGGCAAAAGCGACTTGTTCATTTTTATAAAACACACCAAAACAGAGTGAATTTTCAATACTTGCTTCAACTTGTTCTAAAGTTCTGCCTTTAGCCCAATACGATACATTTGAGAGATAGTCATGAATTTTAGCTAAGTTTAATCGTTTTTTATCCGTAGAAATTTGATATTTATGACGCATTACTTCCCTTTATTTACTATTTTGAGTCTTTTGATAAATATTCAATCGAAAATAAGCTGTATAATAGCGATTACAAATAGATTAGTAAGAACTAAATAATACAAATGAAACTATCAAAAATATGTCGTAAATTAAATGAAAAATTACTTAAAACATTAGAGATATTGACTGAACAAGCTGATAAAGAATTAGAAGGCTTTACACAATTAACGCATACGGTGCAGTTTGACCTATTCCCAAGTAGTGTTTTAGTTATATGTCATTTTGAGGATGAAGAAAAATTAAAACAAGCGATTAAATCAGGAGCTGAAAAAAACTTTCAAAAACAGCTTCATAAACAATTAAATAAACGCGGTATCACACTAAAAGATGCGCGTGAAAATTTAAAGTTTGAACTTAAAGAAATTTAAAACTAACTTTAAATAATGACTCTACGATTCTAAGTATTCATCAAACAAGATGTCAGAGTGGTAATAATACCAATTCCAATAAATATTTGATCAATCTAAATGGTTAAAATATACAATAGCTGCATGGATGCAGGTACTTAGGTTTAGTCTGGAAATATAAACCTATACTATTGAAAATTATCCTAATTTATAATAGGACACTAACTTAATAGGATTGGTATCACTAGTTTAAAATCTTTTCTGGGGTAATGTTCTTTGCTCAGCATCAGCTGATTTTTCATGATCATAATTTGTTTTCGCCCACTCTTGCTATGATTAAGTTCAGAGAGAAAAGTGCCAATTTCAAACTTAGCTTCTCCTTTGATATAAGTGAAAATCAAATGCATCACCTAGAATAGCCCTTTTTTTACTTGAAATTCAATAATAATATTCCAGTTTTCAAGCATTGTATGACCGCCAGAACCTGGCAAAGGAGTTTTTATTTTACTGTCTACGATACTATGGCGTTCAAGTAAAACAGACTAAAAATTCAAACGAACACCGGCTTTGAACAGAAATTTATCGCTTTGAATCCCTTCATATTGATCTGAATCTCGTTTTGTTTTTTCTGCCACAAGAAAGATATCAAACCTGTCATTAAGACTATATATAAGCTTAGATTTAATCGCGCTACTTTTGTCTTGCTGATCACCAGAATATGTAAAATCATCTGTATAATCTAAGGTTAGACTTAACATTGTGAGCGATAGTTTCAAATCTGGAGTAAAAGAGTAAATGATAGAACTAGAGTATTTTATGCCTGTATGGTCAGAGTTACTATATTGATCATAGTAATCAAAATCTGGATATTGTGTTTGCTCATTGATATCTAAGTAATCGAACTTAGCTAATAGAAATAGATCATTATTTAAAAATAATTTAGACCAAGCTAAAGACAGGTTACGTGTATTACTTTTAACCTCATCAAAAATATAGGCATAAATGTCCCTTTCGATAAAAGACTCTTCATAAATTCTATCCATCCAATTAAAGCCAATTTGCCATTTTCCTAATGCGTTATAATAAGCCAAACTAGCCTCTAAACCATAAGATTGTACTTGAGTTTGGCTATCTCTTTGTAGCAATCTGTAATGCGCTAAATAGCTCATTTCAATTTCTTTATTTAGCTTCCAATTAATTTCAGAATCTAACTTTATTTGAAATTTACTATAAGTTTGTAAGTCTACGTTGTTTGTTTTCTTAAAATTTAAAGCGTTATTCCAAGTAATGTTCTTATCTGAATTAAAAGCATATTTGTGATGTAAATTTAAACGTAATTCGTTAAATTGACTGCCTTTTTTAACATTAGTTGTTTCGTATTGGCCATCATTTTTAAATAATTGATTTCCGTCCATATCATAAACATACCCATCATTGGCAATTATCAATAAAGTGCCATCACTTAACTCAACATAATAGCTATCATAATAAGGGTCATCTTCTAAAAAATAATCACCGAAACTAAAGCGTACATTATCATCATAACCCAAACCTATTTCAGCACTACCTTTAAAAGTGCTGTTGTTATCTTTTTTATTAACCTGAGCAGCTAATTTTTGATTAAGCTCCGTCAAAGCTTGAATTTTTAAATTTAAGATATTTTTACGTACATTTTCAGGCAGGTTTGTTACAGAGAGTACTTTATCAAATTGAGCAATCGATAAGTCGTGTTCATTTAAATGCATATATACAGTTGCAAGCTCAACCCTTGCTCTGTGTAGGTTTGCATTTAATTGTAAAAGAGATTCAAAAGCATCTTTTGCTTCAAGCCAATTATTACTTTTAGATTGTGTCATACCTAAAGTAAACAGCTTATCAACTTCAGTTTGCTCATTACTCAGCACTTGAGGTGTTAAAAAAATTAATAAAACATAACATGTTAACTGATTAATAAACTTAAAATTCAGATTCATGACTAAGCTCCTGTTTTAATTCAGCTTCCATGGCTTTTAATTCGGCCATCATTTGCTTAATATTTTTAGGTTTCTTCATTTTATCTACCGCTTTATTATTATTTTTTTTAACCAGTACGCCATTGGTCTTATCTAATAGGTTACTCTTATCTAATTGATTAAGTTTACTTTCAATATCTCCTTGTATACCTACTCCATATTTAGGTTTAGCTAAGGTTGGGCTATTCCAATCACTCCATTGGTCTACGCTATCCTTTTTATTTTTAGAAATTTGAACTTTAGCTTTATTTTTAACGCCTTCTTTTTGTGATTGCGCATTAACAAATGTACAAAAAAGTAGAAGAAAAACGATAAGATTTATTCTCATCAGTTTAAAAGTAAAAGCTTTAATTATAGGCATGATTTTCACCTTCAATTAGTGCTTTAAATTTTGTAGGAAATAATAATGTAAAACGTGCGCCCCCTAACTCATTATTACAGGCTGTAATACTCGCATTGTGCTGCATTGCAACTTGCTTTACGATTGCCAAACCTAAGCCATAGCCACCATATTCACTATTCCTACTGCTTTCTTCCCTATAAAAAGGACTAAATAATTTTGGAATCGTTTTATCATCTAAACCATTACCGTCATCATCAATTTGTAGTTTTAAATACGCATTTTTGATAGTGAGTGAAATGCTCAAATTAGTGTTTGCATATCTTGCACCATTACTCACTAAATTATCTAATAGTCGGTTTATTAAAGGCTCATTTGCTTCAAATGTGAATTTTTTGGGAAGCTTTGATATTACTGTAATCGTTAATTTTGGATACAGTAATTTATAACTTTGTAATTGTTCTGTGACTAACTCAATAATGTCGATTGGGTATAAATCGACACGAGATTGCAATGTAAGCTTTTCATAGGTCAGAAGCTCATCAATTAAAGTACCTAATTGGTCTAAGTCTTTATTACAGCCTAAAACAACGGGGTGATTTTCATCTAAATCTTGTAATAACATCTCTAAACGAAATTGCATTTTAGCAATAGGTGTTCTCAGATCATGCGAAACAGCTCTTATCATATAAGCTTTTTCATCTAATAAACTCTTGATCCGCTCAGCCATATTATGAACTTTTAGTGATAAAACAGCTATCGCACTGCTGTCTGCCGTTTGCTCTACTTCTAATGTATTGTTAGGGCTAATTGCATCCACTTTATCTTGTAATTTATATAACTGCCCCGTTAAATGTTTAATAATAAAAAATACACTTAGCGCAATTAAAATTAAAGCAAAAATAAAAAATGAGACAACAATATAAACTGGATAAGGTTCAAAGAAATCAATTGAGCCTAGAAATAACACATCTGATGTACTTCCCCAAGGAGCATATACATTGATAGATAAACCTCGGCCGTACTGTTTATCCCATTCAATGATAGTTTCACCCCGATCTAAACGTTCAATTTGTCTACTGTCTAAAGATAAATCTTGACGGGAACTGCGATAGACGGGATAAGAAAACATTTGAGTGATATTATCAAAGGCTTCTTGACGTTCACTTACATCAAAACGACCTATCTCATTTAACAACAAGAAAGCGGTTGCAGTCGCAATTTGTTCTGTAAAACTTTCAAATCTAAATTCTAAAATGTTATTTTCAAAATTAAGTTGTTGCTGAATAACAAATAGATCAGATTTTAACTTCTCTTTAAATATAAATGATTGGTTATTTTTAAGATTTTGGGGAATTGTTTTTAAGTTTTTTATCGACAGATCAGCATTCAATAATGACGCTGATAATGTTAACCACCTTTGTTGGTTGTCACCTTCCTGTCTGTCTACGCCTGCTTTTAATAAATAAGCAGTACCAGACATCACCTCTTGAAGATGTGTTTGGTATCTATGTTGGTTAAGGTAATTAAAAGCGGAATAAGAAAGCAATAAAACAACAAAAATACTTAATAGTATAACGCTATAAATTTCCCAAAATAGGCGGTTCAAAAATGAAATCTCACAAGTGTTAGATAAATTAAATAATATTTAAATTATAGTTTGATTTTTAAACTGAATTTTAACACTAAAAATAAAATTTGTTGTATCCGTTTGTATCATCCAATTATTATCAGTACATATTTTCTTAACTATATATAAACCAATGCCAAATCCAAACGATTCATTGGTATGTGTATGTAAATCATTGTCAAATTGGTTTGATATAATTAAAACATAACCATCTAATTTTATGTGAATTTTGCCAGTTGTTGTGTATTGATGAGCATTTCTAATTAGATTGCTCATCACAATTGAAACATGTGTTTTATGGCCCTGAAAACTTTTAATATTATTATGTGTTACTTCAACTATGCTGCTATTAACTTGTGATTCTTTTATTTCGTAGGCAAGTAAATCGCCTAAAGATATCTGGGTTATTTTTTCTGAAGTTGGTTGATTACGCCATAATTGTAATAAAGTTTCAGTTAATCTTTTCATATTATCATTAGCATGGCTTAATTTTATCAGCGCTTTTTTATCTTTATCTGATAACGCATTTCTTTTCTCTAATAACGCACATGCTGCAGAAATAATAGAAATTGGCGTTCTTAATTCATGACTCAAAGAGCTTAAAAAGGCTTGCTCTCTTTTTAATACAGCTTGTTTCTTTGTATTTAATTGCTGCTGTTGTTGATAGCTAAGAGATACTACTGAAGCGATTTGTATTAGCTCATCAAACTTAAGGGATTTTGGTAATGAAGCTGAATTTATATTGTCAATATTTAAGAATCTAACCCACTTTTTTAAACTACTCACTTGTAATGAAACTTGCCTATTGGTTTGCAATACAAAATACATTACAACTAACAAAGCGATTGAAAATAAGATACTTAACTGTATATGCAATTTTTTTTCACTATATGAGTGTGCGCTCTTATCAAAAAGGTGAACAACAACAAAAGTTTCCGGCAAGTTTGCTGCGTTATAGGGCAATATATAAATAAAATGAGAATCGGTTTCTAACAACATCATTATATTTTCGTCCAATGATCTTTTATCTAAAAATTCTTTATAAAGTTTCGGTAATTTATCTATTCCCCAGTAATATTCTTTTATGCCTTTATCGAACTCTAAAATATCATCTTCTTTTTGATAATATTCGCTTAGTACTTGCGCTTCATATTGCATGTAATATGAAGTGGTATCATCCATTGCATTGAGATTTATAAAACCAACAACAAACACATAAATAATAGATAAACTAATGAATAAAAATGTAAATCTTTGAGTCAAAAATCGATGTAGAGATTTTTTATGTGCCATTAGCATTTGTCCTCAGTACAATACCTGTACCACGAATGGTATGAATTAAAGATTGTTCTTGCGGTAAATCAATCAAAGTTCTGACTCTAAAGACTAAAGTTTTAAGCATGTCTTTACTTGGTATTTGATCTGGCCATATGGCATTTTCTAATGTAATGCGATCCACTACATTTGGGCTATGGTTTATCAATGCTTTTAATAATGACCACTGAGTGCGTGTTAATAATACCTCTTTATTGCTTCTATAGATTTTACATTGTTGAATATTTACATGTAAGGTATCAAGTTCAAAGATTGTTGATTTTGGCTTGTTTCGTTGTGCAAGCACTTTTATCCGTGCACTTAGTTCAGGTAGTTCAAAGGGTTTTGTTAAATAATCTTCAGCACCTAAAGAAAAACCAGTCAATTTGTCATCAAGGGCGTCTCGTGCTGTTAAAAATATTACAGGTGTATGATCGCCCTTACTTTTGAGTTTATCGCATAAAGTAAACCCATCCATTTTTGGCATGTTTACATCTAAAACAATTACATCATAAACATTTGAACTTAAGAGATTTAGAGCCATTTCACCATTATCTGCATAATCACATTCAATATCATCTAATTCTAAAAATTCTATGGTTAGCTCAGCTAAGTCTCTCTCATCTTCCACAAAAAGTACTAACATAATTTAGGTAACTATCCTTTTAACCGACGGTATTATCATAGCATCTCATATTGGCGAAACACTATATCATAGCCCATAAATCTACTGTTACCTTGTGGTTACCTAAAGCTGTTTATAATGACTTAAATTTAAAGAGTTGGAGAAGCATTAATGAAAAATTTTATAACATTAAAAGTCAAAATGATCATTTGGATTACATTGTCTACTTTGATAGCAGCAGGTTGCTCTAGTTCAGAGAGTAAAAAGGAAGATAATAATATGGGAATAGTAGCAACAAAAATATTTAGAAATGCAGCGATCTACACTGTCAACGAACAGCACGAGTGGGCACAAGCAATTGCCATTAAAGATAATGAAATTATTTTTGTTGGTTCTGATAAAGAAGTTGAAAACTATATTGGACCAGAAACAATTATCACAGATCTTAAAGGCAAAATGATGATGCCAGGTTTTCACGATGTGCATATTCACCCTATAGAATCTGGCTCACAAAACACTCAGTTTAGCCTAGATACAGATGAGCTAAATGCTGAAAATTTTATAGATACGATAGCGCAAGCTTCATATCAAAATCCGAATTCTAAATGGTTAATTGGTTATGGGCATTCAATTTTCGCATTATTTGAATCTTCAATATCACCACTTGAGATCATTAATGAAGCTGTGCCTGATAGACCTGTCATTATCATGGAACAGACATCACATTCCATGTGGGTTAACTCTGCGGCACTTGAACTTGCAAATATTGATAGCAATACGCCAAATCCAATTGGCGGCATTATTGTAAAAGATGAAATCACAGGTGAGCCAAATGGCGTCTTAATTGATAATGCTGGTAATCTACTGATGGACTTAGCTATGACACCGACAGCTCAAAGTATGCAAGCTGACTATAACGGATTAGTACAATATACATTACCTGAACTTGCAAAAAATGGCATCACCTCTATTAGCGATGCCCGTAGCTTTTGGAAAAGAGATGATCATTTAACATGGCAAAAAGTACAAAAGAATAATGAATTAACAGCAAGAGTTGCAGTTGGGTTATGGGCTTACCCGGAACTTGATGATAATACCCAATTAGAAAGCTTAATATCGCTGTACTCAAACCAAGCGGATAGCTTTTTGAGGTTTAACCAAATTAAGCTCTATTCTGATGGTATTTTGATAAATACAACTGCAGCAATGTTTGACGAGTATGAAATCAAGCTACTTGATACTAAAACGAATAATGGCGTTAATTATTTTACACAATCTAGGGTAGAGAAATATATTAAGGCATTAGAGCCTAAAGGTTTTGATTTTCATATTCATGCCATTGGCGATCGCGGTATTCATGAGAGCTTAAATGCGATAGAGAATGCAGCATCTTCACAAGGCCGACACAGAATCACGCATGTAGAAATAGTAGACCCAGCAGACTATACACGCTTTGCACTATTAAATGTGACTGCCGATGCACAAGTGGCTGGAGAGTTTACAAATCCAGAACATTGGCATGAAAATGAAGAACTAATAGGCGTAGTAAGATCTGACAATGCAGTACCCATCAAATCATTAAATGATGCAGGGGCACGTATAACTTTGAGTAGTGATTGGAGTGTGAGTCCATTTAATCCATTTTTAGGGTTACAAAATGCAGTCACCCGTTATCCTCAAGCATTAACTTTAAAGCAGGCAATAAAGGCATACACAATAAATGGTGCGTATGTCATGCGTCAAGAAAATACCGTTGGCACAATAGAAGTTGGTAAACTTGCTGATTTAGTTATTTTAGATAGAAACATTTTTGATATTGACCCAAATACAATAAATCAAACTAAAGTTGTCATGACTGTACTTGATGGTGAAGTTATATATCAAGATCAAAGAAAATAACCAGATCTGTTGCTAAGCTAATAAATCAAAAATTGTAATAAATCAGATAGCGTCTAAAAATAAAATATTAGACGCTATTGAAAGGAACTGCTTTAAATTTAAAGCGCATCTTGAGACAAAATACTTTTTATTTTGGGTAATTTCCAGCAGATATAAATAGGGATAAACACCGACACAATCAAAGCAAATTGTTCAGGAATACTCATAGGTAGTAGCTGCAATAAAAATACTAATAAGGATGCACCACTCATTTGAATAAACCCCAATAACGCTGATGCCATACCCGCATTATTACCAAAAGGTGATAATGCCTGCCCTGAACTTACCCCCATAAGTAATGAAATACCAATAGAACTTACCATTACAGGTAACATAAAGCCTGCAGGATGGCTCCATGATGTTAAAATTAGCATTAAAACACCAGAAAATAATACTGTGATCATGCCTGCTCCGGTGGTATTTATTACGCCAAATTTAATTAATACTTTTGGCGCAAGTATATAGGCTACAATATTTAAAGCTGCGTTTAAACTAAACCAAAAAACAAACGTCTTTTGACTTTGCTGCAGATGGATCATTATCCAAGCAGGGGAGCTAGTTACAAATGCCAGTATAATTGTCATCGTTAGCATAATAATCAAAGTATTAAATATAAATATTGGGTTTGCCATAATGGGTTTATAGTGTTTAATTGATATTAACTTTTTATGTTTAACGGTATCGATTGGACGTGTTTCCGGCAAAGCTAAAAATACAGCCAGTCCAGCAAATAAGGCATAAAAGCCCATAGCATAAAAATTACTTCGCCAGCCTAATTGCTCAGTTAATATATTACCCAACAAAGGTGCCAATGCTGGTACGCAACAAATTATACTACTAAGGTAGCTATACATTACGCCACTTTTGATAGGATCGTATCTGTCACGAACACTTGCAAATGCAGAAACCACAATGGCACAAGCACCAAAACCATGTGTTATTCTAAAAAATAGAAATGCTTCAATGCTGTTTACGCTCGATAATACGAATGACGAGACCCCGTAGATAACTACACCACATATTGCGATCGGGCGCCTACCATATCGATCTGATAATGGGCCACTTATTAATTGCCCAAAACCAAGGCATAAAATAAAAACAGAAATACTCAACTGCATTTGAGTAATATCAACTGACAATTCTTGCGCCATTATCGGTAATGCAGGTAAATAAATATCTATGGCTAAAGGGCTAAAAACAACCATCAACATAAGCAAGACCAAGGTGCTATTGTGTTTCATTTGAGTCTCCTTGAATAAGAAACCTAGTATATGAAAATATCATTATGAGCAGAAATGAATTATAATAAAAACCATTATTCCATATTGGAATTCAGCCTTGAGTAAACTAGATTTAAATTTATTAAGAGTATTGCAAATATTACTAGAAGAATTAAATGTAACCCTTGCCGCTGAACGCATGCATTTAAGTCAGTCAGCTGTCAGTAAACATTTGGCTAGGTTAAGAGACATGTTTAATGATCAACTTTTTGAACGCACTGCTCAAGGTTTAAAAGCAACACCTCGCGCACTTGAATTAGCACCTCAGCTACATCTAATCATTCAACAATTAGAACAATTAACCCGCCCTACTGCATTTGAGCCAAAAAAGAGTAAACGACAATTTACTATTCATTTATTAGATACTGCTTACTCTTTAACTTTTCCATTTTTTATGCCTGAACTTTTAAATAAAGCACCCAACCTTCGTTTAAAAACAAAAACTTGGAACCCTAATAGTTTAGATGAATTACTAAAATGTGAAATAGATATTGGCATCGCCTGTAGAGAGTGGGATAAACGTTCTCCCATTCATATTGACGATATTCCAAGTGAATTAAACCATGTTGAGTTAATTAAAGAGCATTCCGTGTGTTTGGTGAGAGAGCACCATCCGGCATTAAAAACGAAGTGGGATCTGAAAACCTTTCTACATTATCGTCATATCCAAGTTTCTTTTGGCGGTATGGAACAATGGTTATTAGATGATGTATTGAACTTACAACAATTAACTCGAGATATTGCCATTGATATGCCGGATTTTCATAGTGCTATGAGCTTATGTGAGCAAAGTGATTTAATTTTATGTGCACCAGCTAGGTATGCAGAAAAATTAGCATCTAGTTTTAAGATACGTGTACTTGATATCCCTGTAAATATTGAACCCGGCGCCTATGTTTTACTGTGGAATAAACACTTTGAACAAGATCCCGGACATCAATGGTTACGTGAGCTGATTATAAATAATGTAAATGAACAAAGTGTATTAGGCATCTAAAATTCTAATCATGTGTCTGATTGTATCCTTGCTCTGCGGCTTTCATATACCAGGTAAATGCTGTATCAAAATCTTTATTGACACCTTTGCCTTTGCTATACATGTAGCCTAAATAGCTTTGAGCTGGAACACTGTTATGTTTGGCTGCAACTTTGAAAAGTGACATTGCTTTTGTGTAGTTGCCATTTTTATATTCGACTTTTCCTTTGGCAAACTCATCGTTAGCTACCACGGAGAAAGATAAAAACATAATTAAACAGCTTTGTATTAACATTAATATGATGAAACGTCTCTGAAAATGATACATATCTTATCCTTTATTATAATATCACCCACAGGATTACACTTGTAATACTAAGTGTAAATTACGAGTGTAATATTAAATTTTAAGAATAAGAAATATACTTAAAGAGCTTTAACCATGTGCAAGGTTTCAGGTTCAAAACCCAAGTTATTATAAAAACCTTTTGCTTTTTCATTATTAGCGAATACTTCTAAATGCAATAAACGATACCCTTGCTGTTTAGACCATTTTTCAGCTGCCTGTATTAACAATTTACCCACGCCCATTCCTTGAGTTTTTGCAGAAACTGCAAGTAAAGGCACTGTACCGCAAGCTTCATTTGATATGCTATCTTGGTGCTCACAAGCATGAACAAAACCTAATGACACACCATTTTTCTCAGCAATCAATGTAATATTATTAACTGATGTTTGCTTTAACATTTGAGCTATATAGTCATCTTGCATTTTTGAAACAGTATTATCATCATGCCATTTTAGATTTGCGACTTGTGCCAAGTCTGGTGATAGCGTAAAAATGAAGTTATGATCTGTTTGTTTTGCATTTCTGATATTGATTTTATCTGTCATTCTAAATATTACTTCACCGATTTATCATTCATTTATCAGATAATACCGTTTATTTTTCAAAACACACAACCTATGGATATAAATTTTGCATATTATAAATGTTTGAGTTGATTATGAAATATATAAACATGAAATTATGTGCTACTTCGACTTAATTAGGCTGTTATGCTAAGATTCACTAACAAATCTTTGCTTACTCACTTCAATTCTGTGGGTAACACGACTCTTTTCTCGGTTTTACTCAGCTTGCCAACAATGGACTGTGACTAAGTTAGCAGCATTGAGAATAGTTAAAGCCAAGCTTTAACTGACACAAAAACACGGCTAATAAATTTATGAAAAATAATACAGATATTTATAGTATTGATAGTACAGACTATAAAATAGGGCAAGATAATGTTCAAAAATGGGGCTTTGATGTTCATAACCCTGTTTTTGGCGTCAGTACCGCTTTAATATTCATGTTTCTTCTCGCTATTTTGGTGAGTGAACCAGAAACAGCAAAAACAGCTTTAGATGGTATAAAGTGGAAAATCATTGGGACGTTTGATGCTTTATTCATGTGGTCAGGAAATATCTTTGTATTATTTTGCTTAGCACTCATTTTTTCACCGTATGGTAAAATTCGCATTGGTGGCACTGATGCTAAAACAGATCATTCACGCCTTTCATGGTTTGCAATGTTATTTGCAGCAGGTATGGGCATTGGATTAATGTTTTGGGGCGTAGCTGAACCCGTTGCTTATTTAACCTCATGGTATAAAACACCATTAGGTGTTGAACCTAATACTGCAGAGGCTGCACGCTTGGCTTTAGGTGCGACCATGTATCATTGGGGTCTTCATCCTTGGGCAATATATTGTGTTGTCGCTTTATCTTTGGCGTTTTTCACCTATAACAAAGGATTACCGCTGTCTATTCGTTCTATTTTTTACCCTTTATTAGGCGAAAGAACTTGGGGCTGGCCTGGACATGTTGTCGATATACTCGCCGTTTTAGCAACTTTATTTGGTTTGGCGACCTCCTTAGGTCTAGGCGCACAGCAAGCCACCAGCGGCATTAATCATGTATTTGGTACTGAAGGTGGCATTGGCATGCAAATATCTGTGATTATTGGTGTGACTGCATTAGCAGTTTTCTCTGTTGCCAGAGGATTAGAAAGTGGTGTAAAGCAACTCAGTAAAATTAACATGGTACTGGCTTTTGCTTTACTGGTATTTGTAATTTTCACCGGATTTTCAGTCTCGATTGGTACAATTCCAACAACTTTATTTGCTTATGTTGAGAATATTATTCCTTTAAGTAACCCTCATGGACGTAATGATGAAGCATGGTTTCAGGGTTGGACTGTGTTTTATTGGGCTTGGTGGGTATCGTGGTCTCCGTTTGTTGGTATGTTTATCGCCCGAATATCTAAAGGGCGAACTATTCGTGAATTTATTCTTGCAGTATTAATCATTCCAACACTTGTAACAATTGTATGGATGTCGGTATATGGTGGATTAGCGATTGATCAAGTTATGAATAAGGTAGGTACTTTAGGCACTGACGGTTTATCGGAAGTGCCTTTAGCTATGTTTCAGATGTTCGATTCACTCCCTATGAGTTCATTACTTTCGCTTATCGCTATCGTATTAGTCATAGTGTTTTTCATTACTTCATCTGATTCAGGCTCTTTGGTAATTGATAGCATTACTGCTGGTGGCAAGATAGATGCTCCGGCACCTCAAAGAATCTTCTGGGCTATCATTGAAGGTGTGATTGCAGCGGCTTTATTATGGGTCGGAGGTACGCAAGCAATAGAAGCGCTTCAAGCTGGTGCGATATCAACAGGCTTGCCCTTTACCATACTCTTATTATTAATGTGTATTTGTCTATTAAAAGGTTTAAAAACTGAACCGAGATAATCTTTGTTCATGCTCTGGTTAGTAAGTTATTTTCTGCCAGAGCAGAATTCATGGTGAAATATTTTCTACTGTATTTATTCAATCTTGATTGATAATATATCCATTCGCGGCTGCTCATCAATTCAATACTAATAAAAGAGAATATTATGATTGTTGAAAATGTGCTTCCTGAGCATTATGCTGAAATGCTAATTGTCTGGGAAAACTCAGTCCGAGCAACACATGACTTTATCACTGAAAAAGATATCGCGTTTTTTAAACCAATTATCATGGAACAAGCTTTCCCTGCAGTTACATTAAAATGTGTTAAAGATAAATTAGGTTCAATCATTGGTTTTGTGGGTGTCCATGAAATGAAAGTTGAAATGTTATTTATTTTAAACAAAATAAGAGGAAGTGGCGTTGGTAAGTTATTATTGCAATACGCAATTGATAATTTAAATGCAAATAGTGTTGATGTAAACGAACAAAATCCATTAGCTGTTGGGTTTTACCAACATATGGGTTTTAAAGTGATATCTCGCTCACCCATTGATGATATGGGGAAACCTTTCCCTATTTTACATATGAAGTTATAAGTCTCGGTTTTCCATAATCCGAATTTGTTAGAAGAAGTGCCAAAAGCCAATAACCTAGGCACTTCCGTTTCCTTGCTTATAACAAGATTTGATCCTTAAATTTTATAATACTTCCCTAACAATTAATTTAAATTTCAGTAAAATTAATTTATTTCCTATTAAATTCAACACGTTAAATCATTTTGTTATTTGTATTTAAGGGCACAATAATGTAATTTAATACTACCAACCATTTATGAGGGTGTTAATTTATGAAATATGTTTTATTACTTGGGTTATTAATCACTTCTTATTCCGCTTCTGCAACACTATAAAAATGCAATATCAATAATGTGCTCATATTTAGCCAATTTCCATGTTCAAATATACAAGAGGAACAAAACGTAAAACCTGTTAATACAACTAATATAAAATCAAAGTTAGCAGTAAATAAAACGAGTCATGTGTCTAAAATTGAACATATGCTTTTCGATAATGTAAAAAAATTAAAAAATCAAAATTAGTTTTACAATTCATTATTAGACTATGAATTAACTTTGATTTCTAGCTTTAACCTTCCTGATCTTATGTAATCACCCTGTATATTAATACTTAATTCTAAGGATACAATTATGACTAGCGTAATCTCAATCATGGCAGATGACCTTTTCACTCTTGGTAAAGAAAATACCTTAAGATGTCGGTATTATGATGGTCCAAAATCGCATTAGCCATATTCCAATTGTGGATGATAATAATGCCCTTTTAGGGATCATAAGCCAACGTGATGTACTTGCTGCTGAAGAATCTAGCTTAATAATAACCGATACATTTAAAAGATTTGATTACGAACAAAGTGTTAAAATTATTGCGTTTTATCGCAGTGAAATCATGACGAACAATTCAAAATCATCAGTTCATCAAGCGGCATTAACAATTCAAAAATATAAAATTGGCTGTTTACCGATATTAGCTAACGGTAAGCTTGTTGGCATAGTTACAGCAAGTGACTTTGTAAACGTCTCAATTAATTTAATAGAAGAATTGGACGCTCAAGAACCAGAGCAATGACCATTCACTTTAAGTTGTCTAATATTTGTATTGATAAAGCGAGTTTATCCTTTTCAAATGCTTCAATAAAACTGTCGGGGGTATTTGTAGTCGCATCATGTTTACAACTCCAAGCTGTAATTTCAAGCATGATAGGCAGAAAATCTTTACCTTTATCAGTTAAAGCATAAATAAACTTAGACTTATTTTGCTTATCGATCTCTTTAATCGCAATACCTGCTGCTTCAAGCTTCTGCAGCCTATCAGCTAATATATTCGTTGAGATTTTTTCATTTGATTGTAAAAACTCACCATAGGATCGCTTTGATTTGAACATCAAGTCACGAACGATTAATAAGGTCCATTTGTCTCCAAAAATTTCTAATACAAAATTAATTGGGCAGTTTGAGCGAAAGTTTTCTGAATTTTGTTTCATTTATTCATTATAAATAAAAGCACTTGCAAAAAACAAGTTGATTTGGCACTGTAAAAGCACTTGCATTATACAAGTACTTTAAATAAAACTATAGAATGGACTTAACAATGAACAAAAGTAACACATCAAAACTACTTTTAGGCTTGCTAGCTAGCGTAACGATAATCTTTATTATTTGGTATCACGGAGGACATTCTCCTTTGACTGATCAAGAAGTATCTTATTATATTGAACAGATTGAAGCGCAACACAATAACTCAGGAAAGCATAACATAAAGGTACTTAAATCTTTTTTAGAAAACGATGATGGTAAAGCATTTTATACTGTGAATTTATATCAATACGCTAAAATAGCGCAATATCCACAGAAGAAATTAGATACGATATCAGGAAGAGATGCATTTGATATTTTCAGTGCCCAGATGATTAAATTATTAGCCAAACAAGGTTCGCATCCTATTTTTGGTAGTGATTGGACTCATAAACTAACCTCTTCTTGGGATAGAATTGTAATAGTGAGATATAGGAGCAGAAGAGACATTGCCGAAATATTTATAAACCCCGAATTTACTCAAGCAAGTGTCCATAAATGGGCCGGGATCGCCAAACATGATCGTTTGTTAGTTCAAGGATTACATATACCGAGTTTTTACCCTTTTTTATTAATTGGTTTAATTTTGGTAATCCTAACTATGATACGATATTTAAAAAAGTAAGTTTAGTTACTTCGTAGTGAAGGAAAACATGCAATGGATAACATCCCTGAAGATTTCATCAATTACAAAACAACAAAATCCTTAAATAAGGAAAATGTGCCCAAAATGTTTTTACATCTTCATAATACCCGCAATGGTGTTTATGGAAAGATATGTGTTTTAGCTGGTACATTAAAGTTTTATGGTTTTACAGACAGACGCGGAGAAATTGAAAAAGAGATCACGATAAAAATGGGAGAGCATGCGATCTCTCCTCCCCAATATTGGCATAAAGTAGAATTTTTATCTGATGATACGCAGTTTGTTGTGGAATTTTATGCTCAAAAGGATTCACAAATTGTGCTAGATAATTTATCTGAACGCCAATAAATTAAAATGAGTTAATTTAAATCCTTCTTTGATAAATATTCAATTTTTGATTTGAATTAGCTATTTCCATATAGTTTGGTAAGGAGTTAACAAGTACTGCACCAGATTTTTGTGCAATGTTAATACTAGCTAAATTTTCTTCTAGGCACCTAAATTCTATTATTTTTGCGTTAGTATTTTGTTTTAAATAATGAGGTAGGTTTTTAACTATCGAAGTCATGATACCTTTTTTATAAAAGTGATGAGAAAGCCAATAACCTAACTCTGCTAAACCCGTTGTATCACAAATAGACTTGATGGCAAAAACACCACAGTCGTTAGAATTAAATTGTATTTTGAACCAACTGGCGCCACTTAAACCACTATTTATACGCTGTGAGATATAGTTTTTTGCTGTTTCAGGATCAATGACATCTTTCACCCAATATAAATATTCACTTAACTCATCTCTACTTTGCTCTACTAAATTATAAATACTGAATGCATCTGATGCAGTTAACTGAATGAGTTTTATTTTATCTGTTACTTCAATATCCAAAGATTAACACCTTTATAAATGACTTATAAGAAAGCGAAACATCAAATCTTTACCAGTTTGATCGATTTTATTTCTTGTGGTTTAAGTATGGAGTACAAATGATTCATAATATCATGTGAGCGACCCTTAACTTGAAAGTCATACCCTTGGCCATTTCCAACTTCTATAAAAGATAAGTAATTATTTGAAACCGTAATTTCACCTATCTTATCAATCAGTAAAATAGATGCAGGACTCATACTTGTACTTTGACAAAACAGTAACTGCTCCTCCCTTCTAATTAGGTATTTAATATTATTTTTCTTTTTATAAGTATTCGAGCTTTTAAATGCAAGCGTTATAAGGTTTGCTAACGTAAAAATAGACATCAGGATATATTGCAACTCAATTTCATCCAATACAGAATAAAAGTACGCAAATGTTATCCCGAATATAACCGCTAATAATATTAAAAATTTGGATAAGGTGTTTTCATTTTTAATCATAATTTCCACACTATTTCATTACGAAGTTTTTTAACCAAAGCAACATCAGGACCTGCAACTGAGGTATAAACAAATGTTTTACCATCTAGCTTTGCACATGTAATAGATGCCCTGTTATCATTGAATTTTCCATATACATACTTAGCTTTATCATATTTTAAGTTTTTGGTAATAGATTTAAAGCTAAGGGATTCAAGGATATTTTTACCTTTCATAGCGCATAATTCAGCATCTATCTCTAATACTTTGAAATCGGACCATAAATGGGGTGTATAGGTTTTAGTGAGCTCTTGTATTTCTTCTGGTGAGTCAAAATAATTCATTACAATAGAACTGAATGTTTCACCATAATTTACTGCACAATATACTAAAACTAAAAACACTATGAGTATTACTTTATTAAACACTGCTAATCCTTTAACTATCTTTAACACCCTATAAACAGTGGGGTTAAATGAGTTTTCTAGTAAAGGAACATTAACGAAATTTGAGTAAGGTTACAATAAATATCTTGTTTAAGGGGTTTTAGAAATGAATTAGAAATGAAGTAGTACAGCAATTAAATTACTTCATTTCTGAAAAGTGTTATTTTGAGTTTATTGTGTTGATGAACACGAGGCATTAATAAGTGCCACAATGAAAATATTTAATGCGAGATAGGAAACCCAATAAACACTCATCATAGCCGTGTTTTGATAAGCCACTATCACGAATGACACTAATAATAAAAACCAACCTAACACTGTAAATCTTTTTCCTTTTTTAGCTGTGAAAGGTGTATTTAATACTGAGCGAAAATGTTTAGTCATTGTCATAGATAAACACCATAGAGCAATGAATTGAAGGATAAAACTGATTAACATACAGCTTCCTCTTTGTTTTTAAATTGAGATACAGCATTTTTATTTTTTCTGTTTATACCTTTGAGCCATGAATATACTTTTAAACACACGCCTCCAGATATGAGTAAAGCTAAATTAAAGCCAATATAGGCCATATTTTGATTTACTAAAGCGTTAACTAGCCAATTTTTTTCGATAAGAAAATCAATTAAAGGTAATAAAGATAAAGCCAATCCTGTTACTAGCATAATATCAGCCCAGGCTTTTAAAGCAGGCCTTAAAAAACTATAAATCAAGCAAATAAGCCAAACTATCAAAAAAACTGATACTTCTAATTCTGCTCTCGATTCAATATTTATAGGGATAATTCTATTAGCATAAAAATAACTTGTAATGGCTAATAGTAACCCTGCTATTCCAGCTATATTTAAACGCTCAACTAATAAGTGTCCAAAATGACGTTTTTTAACTTTATCTAAGCGTTTTTTTAACCAGATAATCAAACCACTGGCAATTAAAATACAGCTGGCTACCCCCATAAAAAATAACAACCAACGAAGCATAGGTGTTGCAAAATGCGCTTCATGTATTCCATAAAATATTCTGCGTATTTTTCTTGCTGTACGTTCAGCTTCAATTGGGGCTAATTGATCACCACTTTGTGCATTAAATGCTAATACTTCCTCTTTATTTGATAATGAGATAAGTGGGTTTCGATAGACTATAATGCGGCCATTTGAATCAAAAGGTCTTTCATATACGATAGATTTGATTGCAGATTTTTCAGGCCAATGTTTTTTAACTGTATTCACAATAGGCATAAGATCTTTGATTGGTTCAACAGCAATATTGGAAGAGATGACTTTAGGTAAAGACGTTGATACTTGTTTGTTTAAATCTCTATAGCCATTATCAAAATGATGTTGTGCACTAAAAGGGACATAGATACTAATATAAATCAGCAAAGCACTAAAACTAATTACAAAACAAAAAGGTATGGTGATCACTCCCATAACAGCATGTGTATCTGTGAGTGTTTTCATTAACTTATTAAGCCGTATGGTAAAAAAATCTTTAAAAAATCGCCTATGTGTAAAAATACCAGTAAAAACGCCTATCAACATCACCATAGCTACAATGCCAGCAATATAACGACCACCAAATTGACGTAATTCTAACGTGTAGTGAAATGTTCTAAAAAAATTACCACCATTCGAATCTCTCACTGAGATTTCTTTATATGTTTCACTATCTAATACTTTTGAAAAGCGCTTGGCTCTTTTTTCACCAGGGATAAACCAAGAGATTACAAATTGATTATTGCGTTGCGTAGGTAAATTAATTTGCCATCGTTCAGAGTCATTTGATTGTTTATTTAATAAAGTTAAAGATTGATTTAGTAATTTATCAGATGATTTATTACTACCAAGTTCAGGCTTCATCCATTGGCTGATCTCGGGATTAAAATAACTGAGTGTGCCTGTTACAAATATTGCAAATAAAAGCCAGCCTATTAATAATCCACTATAAGTATGCAACCAAATCATACATTTTCTAAAATTGGGTTTCATGAAACATTTCCTATGTAATGAATTAAACAGAAAACTGAACTCACCAATGCAATATCACGCCAAACCAATAAAGCGCTTGACCGAGAGAAGCTAAAAATTACACAAGCAAAATAAAATACGTAGCTAAAAATAGTTCCTAGATAAACGGCATCTGCTTTAAAGCAACCAAATACATGCATAAATATTGGAACCAAAGCAAAGCTGCTGGCAACTGCGAGTCCATAACTTCCAAAAATGGCAGCTAAAGCGCGAAAAGTAATACTCAATCTATGATTCATTATTAATTTAAAACTTCCGATTTAGATGTATAAACATTAAAACCAATCAGGCAAATACCTGATTGGTTTTAATCGTTAATATTGTTTTTTAAACTTTAATTATTTAAAAGGTGTATCTCACAGTTAACTTAGCGTTACGACTATCACCTGGTAAACCACCGATAAATAGTGCTTTAACATAATAGGTTTCATCGGTTAGATTTCTTAAATTTAGTTGTACATTCCAGTTTTCAACATCGTAACTAACCGCAGCATCCAACACTGTATATGCGTCTATGGTTGAATCGGGTAAACCAAATGCGTTTGAATTAATACTTCGCTCACCGGTATAAGTCATACCTAAACTAAGCTTTATCGGATTCACTAAATGATGTTTCGTAACTCGTCCAGATACTGGCAAACTTTTTAGGGATCCCTTTTCTTTGCCCCGATTGTGCTTGTTCATTTTGGTTTATGATTTCAACAGCATCTTGATACGTGGCATTCAAATTCATAGACCACACATCATTAATTGCCATATTCATATCAAACTCATAACCTTTAGTATTATCCTCATTATCAAAAACATACTTAGGAACACTGATGTTGTATTCACTGTCTTCAGGATTATCATTGTATAAAGGGTGTGAACGACGAATATTTGTTTTTCTTGTTTCAAAATAAACGAGAGAAGCTAATAATTCTTCATCAAATGCAGTAAAACGTATGCCTAAATCAAATGACTTAGATTCAGAATCAGGAATATCGCTAAAGCCTAGAATACTGGAAGCTGTACGACCTTTTGAAAAGTTTACAAAAGATGCAAAATCATCTGTGATTCGATAATTTAAGCCCAAGTTGTAAGTATTTCCTGAATCTGAAAAATCTTCTTCTTCAGAA
The DNA here is from genome assembly GCF_018860845.1 of Pseudoalteromonas sp. C2R02. Classification (NCBI taxonomy): domain Bacteria; kingdom Pseudomonadati; phylum Pseudomonadota; class Gammaproteobacteria; order Alteromonadales; family Pseudoalteromonadaceae; genus Pseudoalteromonas; species Pseudoalteromonas sp. C2R02. The sequence goes on from NZ_JAHKQC010000036.1 coordinate 61,479, forward strand.
ATATCAGGGGTTCTTGGCGTGCCTTTATGCTGATAGGCTTGCTTAATTTTAGAGTGTGCGAATCCAAATCTACCCGTTAATATATCATTAAAATAAAGCACTTCCTGAAAACTTAAGCCATACGAAGTAACTGAAGAATCATAATTAGAAGTTAAAGTTGGATCATATTCCATAAAGCTTTTTGTTGGCCAATTTGGATTACGAATATCTAGAATATACGGCAGCGGCTCTGCGGCAGAGCTACCATCAGCATCACTTAAACTCCAGCTTTTAACTGTCATTGAACGGTCTTCATAGTTAGCACTTATTAAATGTTCACCTTTAAACGGACCTAATGACCAACTCGTATTAAAATCAGCAAAATATTGCCAACTTTTTTCACTTGCATCACTTCTTCTGTATTGCTGGCGCCTTGCTGCAAATGGATAAATCACATCATCAATAATAAGCGGAGCACGAGGATCTGCGTTTATTTCTCCTCGGCGATCCCAATAAACATAGTTAAAAGCTCCTGTTTGACGAATAAAATCTGTTTCATACTCTCTAAACTGAACTTTTTGTAATAAGCTAGTATCATTCGAAAAATCAACGCTATGACTTATTTTAAATCTTAATTCTTCACCTTTATTAGGCTTAGACATAGGTGAAATTAAACCTTGGCTACCTAAATCAAATGGTTTTAAACCATCAGTTGCAGCCAATGACTTAGCTAACTCCTGTCTTTGTACATCACTAAGTTGTAATCCCCAATTGCCATCATTATCTGCATCAGTATCATTGACTAAGTCTTGCCAAGTGATCTCTCCTGGATTGGCGTTAATGCTATCTAAGTTCAAAATACGAACTGGATGACCGATAGAGTCAACTTGATTTTCATCATCAATAAAGGCTGTTGAAAATATTAACTCTTGATCTTGTGGTAAATTCAAGCGTAAAGAGGCATATACTTCATTTCTGGCAGAGCTTAGGCCACGATAGCCATCAGTTTCTTCAAAATTAGCAACAAACCTATATGCCATAGCATCATTTATAGCGGATGTTGCATCTAACATCATGCTTTGATTATCCCATTGCCCTACTGTTACTTTTACTTGATAGAAAGGTTTATCTAATGGTTTTTTTTCTACTAAATTAATAACGCCACCGGCAGAACCTGTGCCATATAGTCCAGTAGCTGGTCCTTTTAATACTTCAATACTGTCAACATTTGTTGTTGTTCTGGTTGGATTGTAACTGTTGCCTAAACCAGCACCACCATACATACCATCATAAATATAATTAGCACCTAAACCACGAATAATTAAATTATCACCAATACCGTAATTATTACCTGATTGCGTTAATCCACTTATGTTTCTTAAACTATCTTGTAAAGTAGACGTAGATTGTTCGTCTAATAGAAACTTATCAACGACAACTATGGCTGCAGGAGTCTCCATTAAACTCATATTAGATTTAGTTGCAGTACCTGATTCTAAAATCAATTTATTATGTCGGCCATAAATACTAATATGTTCTAATGTTTGATTATTTCTAACTAAATTATTTTTTGGATTTACAATACTGCTCGCTTTGACTTCGCGTTCTTTATGCTTAATTACAACATCAGTTTCAGATACCCATTGTGCTTCTAATTGCGTATTGTTTAGTAACTGCATTAGAGCATGCTTAACAGATTTAGCTTGATATACACCATTCACATTTAAACCATTAATAACTTTATCTCTGGCAAAAATTTGTATATCACTTTGTTTGGCTAAGCTTGTTAGTGCGTTTGCTAAAGATTGTTGTTTAATTGTGATTGATGTATTTGATTCAAGTGCAATAACAGAACCAGACATTGCAACAGCAAATGCCAAACTACTTAATTTAAATGTTGATTTACCAGACATGGATTTACAACTCTCCGATAGTAATGTAAGTGATAACTATATTCATTACCAATAAGGACGTTAGTCATATTCAAAACCCGTAAAAATAAATTAAAAAAGATGAATTTAATTCTTAATTCACCTTTCATATAAAATAAAAGCTTAATTATTTTAGTTTTACCTCATTGTTTTCTTGTATGATTTCTAATCCTAAGCCATTTGTGATTAATTTTAATGCTTGCATGGGTTTTTCAAGATTAACAGTGCCTGAAATCAATTCGTAAGCCATATCTTGATTAAGTAGACTGATAGGCTTTGAGACATAAGGCTGTATTTGCGTTAATACATCTTTTAAATATCTCGCTTTAAAGTTTAGTTTAACATCACGCCAATTCTGATCTGATTGAATGACTTTAGCTGTTTGCCAATAGTGATTAAATTCGGTCAAGAAGCCTTCTTGGATCACACGGTTTGTGTGTTTGAAGTTCACTTTTACTTTATGCTCTGTTACTGCTAATTGTAAAAAAGGCCGAGTATTAACCGTAAATGCGGTTCCTAGAGCAGTAAATTGATGTTGTTCATAACGTACTACAAATGGTCTTGCTTTATCTTTAGCAACATCAAAATGTGCGTCACCATTGAGTATTGTTATTTGACGTCTATCATCATTAAAATATACAAGCACTTCACTTTTTGCATTTAAACTTATGGTACTACCATCAGGTAAATCGAAATCAGCTTGTTGTGCAACCTGTGTTTTATAACTTTTAGAATAATATTGTGTGTCTAAATTAAAGTAGATAATGGAAAAAAAGAAAAAACTCGCTACCAAAGCCATATATGAGATGAACTTAATTGGCACTTTTTTAACATTTTGTGCTGACTTAAAAGTGATAGGACTTACTTTTTTAATTTCAGTATCTATGACTTTGTTTGTTGATATGCTTCCAAGGGATTGCCAATTTTGATTGAGTGAATCAAATATCTGTTTATGACTTTCTGAAGTATTTAGCCAATTGATGAATTCAGGATCAGAGGTAAGTGATTTATGTTCGCATTTCACTATCCACATCGCTGCTTCCATTTTGATTTCTGCTATATTATTTTCCATGAGTATTTTTCTCCTGCGCGATGTCGCTGCACATAATAAGACTAAGTGCTAAATTTTTTTCCACCCAACTCAATGATTTATTTTTATGACTTGCAATTTGTTGATTTGTCCATCCATGTACTCTGCTTAAAGTAACTAGATCTCTTTTATCTGTTGGTAATTGATTTAATGCTGATCCAAGTAGCTCAACCATATTTTGATTAATCGCTCTTTGCTCAGGCGAAATTTGATCACAAATCGCTAAGTCAATTTGCTCCTCCTGGCCTGTTTCAATTGCTTGATATGGTTTACGACTATTATCAATAATCAAATTTCTAGCAGCTGTATTTAAATAACCTTTTGGGTTATTTATTTCCTTATTTTCAGGAACTGAGTGTAACTTCAGGTAGAGGTCTTGAAGTAAATCAGAAGATAGATCTGGGCATTTAACTTTATACTTAATAAATTTGAAAAGATTTTGGTATTCCTTTTGGAATACCTGTAATACATTGAGTTTACTAATAGACATATTAAAGATATAAGAAATAGAGGAACTGCGTATGATAATGATTATCATACGCATAGCAAGTAGCTATTTTGACTCACATCAAGTTTAATCGCTTTTAACTATAACCACCTTCTTACTTTTGACTTGTACTGTTCAAATTCATCACCAAAAACTTTATTTAAAGCAGCTTCCTCAGGCATAATTTGAAATTGATTCATATAGCAAACAAAAACTACCACACCCAATATAGACAGCATAGATGCTAAATATACAGACCAAGCTAACAAAAATAACGCAAAACCAAGATACATAGGATTTCTTGAATATTTATAAATACCGGATACTACAAGGGATGTTGCAGCTTCAGGTTTTAAAGGGTTAGTCGTTGTTTTAGCTAATTTAAAAGAGACAACACCTGCTATACAAAAAAGCATTCCGAATAATATCAGTGTTAATAAACTCAACATTCGAATTAAATAACTCATTTCAATATTAATTGATATTTGAGATATACCCCACATTAAAACAGCGAAAATTAGCATTACGATAGGTGGTGGAACTCTATTTTTAAATTTATCCATTTTAATTCCAATTCACTAAAGTGATATTACCTGAACCAGCATATTCAAAAGTAACATCAACGACACCACCTGTATCATTAATGCCAACTAAAGCATCACAATCGACATCACTTGAGCACGTAAACTCCTTTCCTAAAAATTTGTATTGATTAGTTTCAAGGCCAATTGTGAAAGTATTCGAGAGCAATCGGATAGATTTTATTAAATACTGCTGTCCGACATTATCTTCAATATCAGAAGTTACCTCTATAACTAGCCATTTTTCACTTGAGCCATCTGCAGGAGGATTATCAAGCTGAGTAACTTCAACTTTTAGCTGATAATTATGACCCCAAATAAAATCAAAATTTTCAATCCAGGTATGAATGTTTTTAGGCTCACCAGTATTTTCATTTATCGATACTGAACATAAATATTGCACCATGCCAATACAAGAGTTTTTATATGATAGAACAGAGAGTTCTTCGATTTTAGATTTTGAATCACTACCGCAAGACATGAGTATTAGAGATAAAAAACAAATATAAAACATACGATTAAACATAACTGTTCCTTAGTCTTGTTATATTGTGACTGATTATCAGCTCTCCGGTTATTATTTGCAAACAAATAGGAACAATTTAGAATAGTTCGTGATACATATATTAAGGAAAATAATTGTGAACAATATTTACTATAAAATGAAGTGGTCAGGCCTGTTAGTCATGCCTTTATTTCAAGGGCTGCCATTATAGGAATTTCACAACACCCTATTGTTAAAAGTATTGCTGAACGCTATGTGCCCCAGTTACCTTACGTATTACTTATTTCAATCATTTTGTTTTTAGTTGGTATTTTTAAAGAGGGTTTTAATACAAAATGCCCTGTTAAATCAAAACGATATTTTAATTTTATTATAAATGCGATTGGTATATTTCTTTTGGCTTCATATACTACCATTTTTGTACTTGGTTATTTAATATAGACTGATGTTGTTTTAATCATAGTGAATTGCTAACCAGATGGTTTCTTCTTCAGATGTAGTCCAACTTACTTTGTGTTTTTGATGAGCTGCAATGTTTAAATAATCACCTTGGCATAGCTTTATATCAGGCTTATTATCAAATGTTAAAATTGCTTCACCTTTTAATACAATAACCCATTCATTTTGGGTTTGATCATACCATCCTGTTTCAGGTGAACTGTGACCTTTAGAAATAATCCGTTCGATTTTTATGTTTTTACTTTTTGTTAAGTCTTCAAAAACTTCTAAGCTAAGATCTTCTGGAATATCTTTAAAAATGTTGTTCATTACTTTTCCTTATTAAATTCAAAGACTAAGAAGTAAAAATAAATATACAATAATTTCATTGGATTAAATATAAATTGAACCTTAGTTTGATTATTACATAAAACACAGCCTGTACAAAAAATAAACAAAACACTTTACATTAAACCTCTATTGTATATAATTCACTCAGTTTGAAAGCACGCAGTATATTTATGTTATATCATTTCGAAGAGTCAGTTAAAGTTCCTCGTTCTGTTTTTTATAAGTAACAGTAAGACTTCCAGCATCATCGCCTCATGGCTCATTTACTTTTAAAAAATAGGATTCAATTATGTCGAATACAACTACTGGTACAGTAAAATGGTTTAACGAAGCTAAAGGTTTCGGTTTTATCGAACAAGCTTCTGGTCCAGATGTTTTTGCTCACTTTAGCGCAATTCAAGGCGACGGTTTTAAAACCTTAGCTGAAGGCCAAAAAGTGGAGTTTGTTGTTACTGACGGGCAAAAAGGCCCTCAAGCTGAGAACATTGTTGCTCTATAACTGTTTGTTAATAAATAACTGAGTAAATATTATCATTTTAGTTAATTCTTAATGATCAAAAGGTAAGACTAATGTCTTACCTTTTTTGTTTTCTGCTATCGTTATAAATCTTTGTTGCCCCAAACTTCTAAAACACCATCAGAAGTAATTGAATAAACATCTTTGTTGTTTGTTACTGCAAAATCTAAGATCATGCTGCCAAAGTTATAAGATCTCACATTTCCAAATCCAATTTCTTTGCCTGTTTGTACGTCCCAAAGAGAAAGTTGGAATTTTGATGAGGCTGTTAACAGTTTACTACCATTTGACAAAAAGATTGCCTGCCTAAAAAACCTAAATCTTTCTATATATTTGAGGGAGATATCTGATCCTCGAGAGGCTAAATTTATTATTTTTTGTGTTTTAAGCGCATCTGATATAAATATTCTCTCATTAAAACTATCATGTGCAAAGCTGGTGATCCTTTGGCTTAATGCCGCTGAAGCGATTACCTCACCTGTATAAGCATGCCATTGCACCACAGTACCATCATTTCCTGCTGAAAAAATACTTTGACCATTTTTATGCATTACTAATTTAGTGACAGAAGAATTGTGAATTTTATGAAGAGATCTTTTATTATATTTTAAGTCAACATTTACAATACTGCCCTCATTTAGGCCTATATAAACATTATCTCCTGAGTAATTAAGCAATATTTTTGTAATTTGAATATCTTCACTAAATCCTTTAACCTGCCATGTCGTAATTACTTTTCCCGTATTAACTGAAAACAGAGTAATATATTTTTTGCCTGCACTGGCAATGATTGATTTATCACCTGAAAGAACAAGATGATACTGTAACTCTTTAAAGTGAGTACTAGGATATTCAATCATTTTTTGTTTATTCGTATTATTGAAAATAGAAATATTTTGATTAATATCTAACAAAGCAGACAATAGGCCATCTTCAGATAAATCTGCATCAACAACTCCTACTTCTACAAATTTATGAAATGATACCGCTTTCAGCTCTTTTAATTTGTCAGTACAACCAAAAATAAAAGTAGATAAAAGTACAAGCAATAAATGAGAAATATAACTCATAGTGAAACGACAAACTAAATAATGGCAAGAATGATACATAGTAAACAGTTAAATAAACTAGGTCAAAACCAAGTGAGTTTTAATTAATATATCGGACACAGTCCTAAATTTAATTGACTGGGTTATAGGGCATTGTTCAAAAGTTATAAGCTACTGCAACTGACTTTATCTAAAAAGTGTTATCTATAAACCTTCTATTAATTTTATTGAGGCTTAGTTTGAAAAGTTATCCCGCCAGTATATTTTGCAACTAGGTTGTATGCGATACAAAAAGCAGCAACTAGTATATAAGTAGCTGCTAAGGTATAAAAAGGTAAAAATAAATATAATAAAAACGCGCTCGCAGTATCGGTTACAGTTATTGGAATAATAAATTTAAACGTTATATCAGTTTGTGCGCTGGCAGCTAGTGTCATTATCCCAATACCAGCTATGAATACGGTTAAGATTGCGACTACTAAAGCGAGCGTTCTTGAGGTTTGAGTTACATTCAGTACAGTTATTTCACTTTTCATTTTATTTCCTTGTTAGCATGCTGAGACATCATGATTCCTATGATAATCTGAGTTTCTAGGGTAACTTAACAATAAATGAGAACCATAAATAGCAAAGATAACATATCATAGCTTACTTATCTTACTAAATTGTAATGGTTTTTTATACAAATTAAGATAACTTTTTACAAAGTGGATAATATATTAATCCACTGATTAAAACTGAAAATGAGAGACCTAATATTGAGTATGCTATATTTGGAACCACCACCTTAGAGCTGTCTATATCAGAGTTTGCCAGTAGTCCTATTATTACTATAAATATATAAATGATTGCAGCAACGATAGAAAAATTAATTTGGCATTTATAAACTTTACTTAACTCGAGAGCACTATTTTCTTTTTCTATAAAAAGGTATTTTAAACCAACAACAGAGCTCAAGGTTTTAGAAAGTCCAAATGTGACAAGTGAAAGACCATAAATATAAATAGATATGAATAAAATTGCAGGCCAATGAATTATTAGCCGTATATCACCAGCTTCAAATTCAAAAATAATCCACACAGAAGCAACAGTGATTAACCAAGAAATTCGAGTACTTAGTTTATTTCTCATGACATCTCCTTTTCAAATATCTAGTTAATAAGTAAGGATTGTTATATTTTAAGAAGTAATAAATATTAACTGGGTATTTACTAAGATTGTATCGATACTTAATTATCTACCCATACTTATTATTAGTCTTATTAAAATAATATTAGAATATTTATTGAAACATGCATGATCTGAATTTTGTGTTGATTTAACGTTTTGTGATGTTGTTATAATAGTAGTTTAAACTATTAAAGCTAACCTAATTATCTATACAATTAAGTTAGTTTAAATATAAAATTAAAAACTATTTTTAGGGCTATATATTACTTCAAATTTAATTAGTATTAATAGGTTGGTATCTCTTATTTGCCTCTTGCTGATCTTGCATTTTCTTAAGGTTTGCTTTTTGTTCTTTGAGCACTAATGCAGCCATTTTATAGCCCTTTTCAAATTGTTCTCTTAATTCAAACGGACATGTATTTTTGTTCGGTAATGCTTTTGATGCAAGCTTATAGCCATTATCATATGTACAATATTCTTTAATACCAGATGTAAAACCGTCTAAATAATGAGACTTTGCATCTACGGCTAGTTTTTCACCACACTGCTCTTCATATTTATTGAAAAAACGCACAGACTTGCCAGATAATGCAGTTTCATACCCAACATCAGCCCAATTATTATTAGCACATTGCGCTAAATTCACTGAATCAGATGTGCTATTACAAGCTGACAGCCCCAATGCAACAATGGGTATAATTAATTTGTACATAAAATATTCCTTTTCTATTTATTTTTAAATCACGCTTGGTTTTTGTTTTTTAATCTAATGATATTTTGAATTACTTTAATTTGTTCACTCAATGCAGCCAACTCAGGATAGCGACTATATGCTTTTTGTAACTGAATAAGTGCTCCAGTATGGTTTTGCATATTTAAATACAATTGTGCTTTGCCCAATAAAGCTTGTTTTTCAAACTCAGGCATTGATTCAGCACGTATATAAAGTAACTCAGCTTTTATATGTGCTTTTTTGTCACTTGAAAATAAAGCATATTTTAATAGCGCATCACCATTAGTTGGATCAGCATTTAACGCTTTTTTATAATAATCTTCAGCTATATTTAACTTGTGTCTTTTACCATTAATATTTGCAGTTTGAACAAATAGCACACTTTGTTCTTTAGCGCTTAAACCACTAATTTTTGGTTCTATTTTTTTCAATAAATCACTTGCTTCTTGCCACATTTCAACTTGATCTAACCAAGTCAAATATTCGTTCAAAGTATTGGTATTAAGTAATTTTTGATCAACATGTTTAGATATGAGTTCAAATGCGCGTTCGTAACTTTGTAACTGTAAATGAAGCTGAGCAGCTGTTTTCAAATTACCATCATCTTTATCGCCTAAAAGAATTGCCATTTCTAGACTTATCAAAGCTTCTTTATTATTATTTTGATTCAATGATAAAACAGCTTTATTGAGCCAAAGATCAATTTCGTTAGGATTTTTAACTAACATTTCAGCTAATAAAGCGTGTGCCGTTGGGTACATTTTTGCTTGTGATAAAGCACTAAATAAACCTTGTTGCCATTGAATTTCATTTGGTTGCAGTGCCATCGCTTGTTGATATTCACTAATAGCGCTAAAAGGACTATTTAAAGTTAAGTTTAAATAGGCTAATTGCCCATGTACTATTGCTTCATTAGAGCCTAATGAAAGTGCTTTTGAAAAATGCTTTTGTGCTCTTTTAGGTTTGTCTTGTAATAAATACAACTGCCCCAAATCTCTGTGTACTCTTACCAATTGCGGCTTTCTCGCGAGCACCTTTAAATAAAGGACTTCTGCTTTATCGTATTTTTGCATAGAGAAATAAATTTGCGCTTTTAGCGTTAACATTGCTGGACTGAGCTCTAAATCATAAAAGCTCTCAAGTACTTTTAGCACTTCGAATTGGTTATCATTTTCTAATAAAGATCTCAGTTTTTCTGCATTTTCATACTCATCAGGCGCTATACTTGCTTCTCTTTCTCTGTATGGTCCACTAAATTGCGGTAATACAAAAGTTGGTTTGCCAACTTTAATGTTAAAAGCCAGATTTTGAGAAGTATTTGAAGCAAATACATAACTTGAATATATCAAGGTAAAAACTGAGGTTAATAGAACTCTATTTTGATTAATTTTAAACATCTACTTATTACCTTCCATAGTTAAAGTTAATGCCATATAAATATACGGCTTGCACTGGCTGACCATTTTTTTTGGGAACAGTAAATCGTGCATGTTTCACCCACTTTCTAATTGTGTCTATCATCTCAGGGTAAATAGGATCGATAATTTTTCTAATATAGGGCTTACCTTGTTGATCAATAATAATCTCAACTTCAGTTGGTATTCGTTTAATACCCTTACGTATTATTGATTTTGGCGGTGGAAAAAACTTTGAAGAAATTACTTGTGGAATTTGATCTAAACTTTTTACTTCTAAAATAGGAAAATCAACTGAAATAGCTTGTCCTAAATTAAGCGAACTCATATCAAACTTTGGTAATTTCAACTTAGATTTTTTAGGTTTTTCTAATTTAGGTGTATCTGAATACTTTATTTTAGGACCCTGCCCCATACCTATTAAATCAATAGAGGCTGCACTTGATTCTGATTTAGTTTGCTCAACTTCCATTGGAGGTGGCGGAGGGGGTGGCAAAGGTAAAGCAATATCTATGGTACGGATAGTGATTATTTCTTCAGGTTTTAAATCATTTGTTTTAAACACTAACATCGCCATCACTAAGCACCCTGCTAATAATAAGCTAAACACCCAAGGCATCATCTTAAGTAATATATTAACGGCATTCGTCTGTTTTTTATCATTCTCAGTCATTAGATCACTCATTTACCGTTGCTATGCTGACGCTTAACACACCGGCAAGTTTAGCTTGATCTATTACTTGTACTAACAAATCTGTCGGTACCATTTTATCTGCTTGGATCACTAGCGGTTTAGCTTGGGTTTTAATCGCTTGCGTTAAAGTGGCTCGTACACCTTTAATGCCCACATTTGTGCCTGCATACATTATTTCTCTGTTTGCCGTGATGGCAATCATAACGACTGATTTTTGCAATTGTTTAGTTGAAACTGCAGTCGGTTTATCAACTTCAACGCCAGTTTCTTTTACAAATACCGTAGTAACAATAAAGAAAATTAAAAGTATAAAAACGACATCTAGCAAAGGAGCTAAATCTAGCTCTTGGCTTTTTGTTTCTTCAATTCTATTTTGTATAAATGATTTCATAAGTTAACGACCATCCAACGATTTTTTTTAGAATTTAAAAAAGACAACATTAATAAGCCTGGGATCACCAAAATTAAACCCAGCTGTGTGGTAAACATAGCATCTGCAATGCCACCACTGACAACCTCTTGTAAGTTAAAGCCATTATCAACTGACATACGAAAGAATGTTGTTAATAAACCTGTGATTGTGCCAAGTAACCCGAGTAATGGTAATGAGGCTAGGATTGTTTTTATACATGATGTCCAATAAAGTGTTTTATCAAACCAGTTTTGAGACTTTTTATTAAAAAAACATAAATCAATCAAAATGCCATAGCTAAACACTGCCACTAGCAAAATTGCCCAAATAATTATGTTATTAAATAGAAAAATGTTCTCATTTAAAATTGACATAAACTCCACCACTATATTAACTAAAGTTAATTTTACTTAACTTAATCGCATTCGCTTCAAGTTTTGCACTGTAACTTTTTGTTTTGCAACTTAATAATGCACTCATAATTAATGAAGGTATGGCAACGATTAACCCTAATTCGGTTGTGATCAATGCTTCTGATATACCACCCGAAACAGTCGACGCATCACTGGTTCCAAAGGTTTTCATCATCATAAATGTACTGATCATTCCTGAGACTGTACCTAGTAAACCAAGTAATGGGGCTATTGCAGCACTTGTTGCTATGGCTCCTAAAAACCTTTCAATTTTATGCTTATATTCAATAAGGTAAGCAACTAACAAATCATCTCTTTCTTGCGATATTTGAGTTTTCATAGCAATATCAATGAGATTTTTTTGCGCTCCTTTAGTACTTGTAGAAACTAAATTAACTTGAGATTGTGTGGCTATTTCATCACCATGAAGTAGCTCTTTAAGTTTATCTGCAATATGAATATCAATTTTAGGTAATCTCATCAGTTGAAAAGCTTTAATAATTGAAACTATTAAAGAGAAAATACCAAAAAAGATAATTGGCACTGCCCACACACCACCTTTTTGCAGATGATCTATAATACCGCCTCCTTGATTCATTATTTTATAGGCGTTGCCTAACGTAGGATCAAAGGTCAACAATCCAGTTTGGTTATCTTTTAAATTATCTAATTGTTTAATTTCATTATTACCAAATACACCATTTAGCAGCTTTACTTGATTTGAGTTTTCGAATGTAACGGGTCCACCAATATTGCTTGCTTGTGAAAAAGCAACATCAATAGGGCCTATGTTTAAGAAATTCATATTTTCAATACGTCCTTGCTCATTTACTATCTCTTTTAGCTGCCAACTTGGCGTTAATTTTTGAGTTATGTCATTAATAATGATATCCATAGCATGAATATTAACAACAGGTTCACCATCAACTTTTGATAAACGATTAGTATCTATAGTTGCGCTTTCTAAGTAACTTGAAAGTAATTGTTTTTGATAATTACTTTGAGCAGACCACAAATCGACTCTGGTTTTTAATGCTTCAAAACTGATTAACTGCTCATCGGCCAGACGCTGCAGACCCGCAGCATTTGTACGTAAAGATTCAATATCGTTTAACTGCTTTGATAATTGACTATTTAAGGACGTAGATTGTCTGTTTATACGGTTTTGAATCGTATTTAAACTTTGTTTAGAGTTTTCTATTCTTTGTAATAATTTAGAAACTGCATCATCGTTAGCAAAACATTGATGACTAAACAGCGTTACCATAAAAAGTGTGATATAAATTTTATGTATTGAAATGAATATATTTGGCATTAGCTAATATCCTTTTTAGCTTTTAACTTTATAGGCAAGCTCATATATGTTGCTTTTGTAGGGTTATTAATCATATCTGTAAGATTCAACAAATCCGAAGGTGTTAAGGCGTAACCTAATTCTTTGTCTGCAGCTTTATTATGAAACCAAGACCAACCTAAATTTTTTGTACTACCAAAACCATAAGTTTTCCCATCATCACTGATATACCATGCTTGTGAGATCCCTAAAAATATCTGAGTAACTAATAAACTCTGTATTTCACCTTTAGTATTTGGCACTTTCATTGAAGTACGATTTATGGCAATTCGTTCATCAAATTCATTCACAAGCTTAAATAATGTCAGAAGGCGTTCTAGTTTTTCACTTGATGATGCTGAATTTTGTTTCAGTATCAATAACTTTTCTTTCCATTGGATTTGTAATGGCGGAGGTAGTTGAGGCAATAAACGATAAGCAAGTTCACTCACTGCTATCACTTTATTTTTTACTATGATATTTTCTTGCTCTAACTGGGTTTGTCGCTTTATTAAAGCAAGCCTTTTGTCATCTACATCGCTTTTACTGAGTTTTGCTTGATGTAAAATTTTTGATAAAGCTATTTTCTCGGTCTCTAACAGTTTCGATTTTTGTTTTAGCTGTTGCTGTTGGGCTTGCCAATTTCGTTCTAATTGACCCTTTTGACTTTCAATACTGATCCACTGATCCATGAGTTCATTTAAGGCAGGGATTGGTGCTGCAACAGAAACGGTTGACAGCGCTGTCATTAATGTGTAAAAAAATAGTTTTTTCATTCTACTTCCTGTAATGATTATTATTTTTTTTAAGTTGGTGGTATCAATTAAAGTTTTTATCAAACGAACTAATATACTGACGTACCGAATTTACCCTTAATTGATAAACTGAGTCAAGCAGTTAATAAGAATTAATTACCAATAATTAATACCGTTTTCACATTATTTTCACAATGAAACGTTTACTTTAAGCTTGTAGACACCACAAGTCCTAAATAAATGAGGAATTTAATATGAATTTAAAATATGTTTTATCATGCGTTATCCCCTTAATAATGTGCTTTTATAGCTTTTTTGTAGATGCCGCTCCTAAAGTACTTATTGTACTCAGCAGTTATGGTGTAGATAAAGGGGAAACAAAACCTGGTTTTGAATTTGATGAGTTTTCTCAAACTTATTCTATTTTCAAAAATAACGGTCTAGAAATAGATATTGCATCGCCAAGAGGTGGCAGTATAGAAGCCGATAAATATGATGCTGACAAACCATATAATCAAGATTTTCTCAATGATAAATACGCTGTTGAAAAGCTGAGTAACTCATTAAAACTATCCCAAGTTAATAGTTCAGATTATGCTGCCATTTTTGTAGTTGGTGGAAAAGGTGCGATGTTTGATTTACCTTTTGATCGTAATTTACAGAGTTTAATTGCTGAAGTTTATGAAAATAAAGGCTCTATTGGTGCTGTTTGTCATGGCCCAGCAGCTTTGGTAGATGTTAAATTATCAAATGGTGACTATTTAGTAGCAAATAAAATAGTTAATAGCTTTACTAATGAAGAGGAAGCTATGTTTGGTAAAAAATGGTCTAAAGAGTTTGACTTTTTATTAGAAAATAAACTTAATGAACGCGGTGCCAAATTTCAAAACAGCCCTATGATGTTAGCCCATTTAGCCAGTGATGAACGTTTATTTACCGGACAAAATCCCGCATCAACAGTGAAAGTAGCAGAAGCCTTAGTCGTATCTCTGGGCATTACATTAGCTAAACGTGTGCCATGGGATGATGAAAGAACGTATGATCTGATTGCGCAATTAATTGACTCAAATAACAGTGCAGCTGATGAATACAAAAAATCATCAAAGGGATACCAACCTCAGTTACTTGCTATGTATGGTTTTTATAGTTTAAAGGTAGCTAAAAATGTTAGTGATAAGCTAATATCTTTATCTTTAATGGAGCTTGGGGCACTATATTTTGATCACCCAAAATTGAGCTTAACGATGGCTAAAGGATTTAAAGACCTAGGCCAAACACAAAAAGCGAAAAGTACATTACAAAATTTAATTAAAATTCATCCAGAACAAGAAGAAGCCAAAACAATGCTGAAGTTACTTTAATCGTTTTATAATTAATGTCAGCAAACATGATAAGGGAACGATTCGATTTAGAATGTTCCCTTTTATATAAAAAAACCTTGATATTGCTTAGGGGTAACAGCCAATCTTTTTTTGAAATTGCGTTGTAAATGACTTTGATCAGCAAAGCCTAATAAATGGGATATTTCAATAATTGAATGGCCAGATTTTAATAAGTTTTTAGCTTTTTTTATACGCTCATCTAATTGATAAGCATGGGGGGATAAACCATAAGTTTGCTTAAAGCTTCGTATCAAATGGAATCGACTCAAGCCTGATTCTTGGACTAAATCATCCAGTGAATGATTAATATTAATTTCATCCGACAAAAGTGTTTTTACTTTTCGTATATTAACAGGATCAATCTTCTCTTGTTTTTTTATTAAAAAATGCTGTTGTAAATACGATATCAGCATGCTTTCTAATATTAGGGGATTTTTTTCTGACATTAAGCTGGAGAATAATGCACTAAATTGCTGGTATGCTATTTTGGAAGAACTTAAGACATCTGAAAAAGGTAAATAATCATAAGAATCTGTATTTGTCATTTCAGATTGTAATGGCCCAATCCAGTGTGTATCGATAAAGAGCATCCGATAAGACCAATCTTTTAAGTCGGGATTACATGAATGAACATCACCAGGATTGATAAATACTGTATCACCCTGCCCTACTGTATTTATGTTGTTTAAATTTTTATATTGCGCAGAGCCGCTATCAATAACACCAAATGAAAATTCATCATGAGAATGACTATGATAACAAGCCGTAGACAAATTAGCTTGACGCATTTCAATAAAAGGAAGTGTTTCATTTCTTTTAAAAAACATAGTTTTGTCTTGTTTCATAGCTCTCTCTATATTTAACTCAATAAAATTGAAACAACAGTACCGCTTAAAAGCAGACCCATAAACACATTAAAACCAATTTGACGTTTTTTTGTTGATAATAAACCGCTAATACTATGCCCCATTGCAGCCCAAGTTGATATGCCAATTATGCAAACTAAAAGTGAGATCATGCAAAAAATTGACAAATACAGGAATGATTGTATTTGTGAACTTACAAAAAGGCTGATCCCAGACATAGATACCAACCAAGCTTTTGGATTTAAAAACTGTGCAAGTGCTCCTTCAATAAATAAAGGCGATTGTTTATTTGTTTGTATTTCATTAACTTGATTTGGTTCTGCTGTTGCTATTTTATAAGCCATATAAAGTAAAAATGCAGCACCAACATATTGTAGTATATGCATAAACTGTGGGTATAAACTTATCCATTTATTTAACCCAAGACCAACAAATAAAACGATTAATCTATAAGCGATGCTAGCTCCCATTATATGTGGTAAAGTTTTTTTAAAGCCAAAACTTGCGCCTGAACCCGTTGCGATAATATTGACTGGACCAGGAGAGATAGCACCTATTAGCGCAAATATAAACATTGACGTTATAACTGTCATGATTGAGTTCCTATTCATTTTTATACTGTGAATATACCCAACGTGGATTTAAAAATATTGAACAATATTGCTGTTTATAACAATTATATTTTCAAACGCGTTTTTAAGTAATTAATACTTAAACTTATGAAAATTCATGCGTATCATATTAAAGTCGGGAACATGACACACAGGTGTCATGTTGGTGTCGCCTTAATGACAGCACCATTTTAGCCAATTTTGTTTATTATCAATGTTCGAATTAAAATATAAACAAGGTGATCTTTATGAGTAACTGTATGAAACTAAATTATAAAAAATAAAAACCTCAGAGAAAAACATTGTTGGAGCCAGGAGGAGCTAGCATCGATATCAGGACTCAGTATAAGAACAATTCAAAGGGTTGAAAAAACAGGAAGTAGCTCATTAGAAACAATGAAAGCCTTAGCATCTGTATTTAAAGTAGATCCGTTATCACTCAGTAATCAAACGCCTATTCAGAACATCACTTTTAGCTTTATTAGTAAGTTTGGCTGGACATTATTTTATTAGGTGCGTGGGTTATTGATATAGTGATACCTACACTCAAAGGTGGCGACTTTAATAATCAGTATGAGATCCATGATAACTTTAGATATCTAGATTTTGCTACTATGAGTTTTATTATTGGTTTTGTATGGCTAGGTGTAAATGTTGGACTTCAACATCATAAAAGAAAAGTTATTATTCAAACTAAGCAATAGATGAATTAAACGGGTAGGTGAATAAAAAAACTTGTTCCTTTACCCTCTTTACTTGTAACTTGAATATTCCCACCGTGTTTAGTGATTATTCCAAAAGAAATAGACAGACCAAGACCAGTGCCAACACCGACTGGCTTAGTGGTAAAAAATGGGTCAAAAATTTTCATAAGCGTAACTTTAGACATCCCTTTGCCATTATCAGTTATTTCTATGACTATAAATTGCTCTTCGTTAATGCACTCTAATGTTGTTTTTACTAATAAGGCACCCTCAGTTCCACATGCGTGACTCGCATTAACAAACATATTTATCAATACTTGGTGAATTTTACTTTCATGGCAATTTAATAAAGGCAAATCAGAAAAATCTTTCTTAATTGCCATACTATATTTAATTTGATTCCATACGACTTTTAAAGATTCATCTATTAAAGAATTCACATTACACTTTTTCTTTGTTAACTCTCCACCATGACTTACTTTTTTTAAATTAGAAACAATATCATCAATACGATGAAGTCCCTTTAATGTACCTTCCATAAGTGGCGCAATGTCTTCGATAATATAGTCAATATCTTCACTATCTCTTAAGGTATGATATGAATGTTTTTTATCAGAAGAAGGTTGATTTTTCATATGCGTATCTAACTTGATGAATGCTTGTATGTATTCCTGTAAAATAGATAAATTACATAAAGCATACCCTACTGGATTATTTATTTCATGTGCCACACCTGCAGCAAGTTGTCCTATAGATGCCATTTTTTCAGATTGTATTAAATGCTCCTGCATTTGCTCTAACGAATTTAATGTTTCTTCAAGCTCTTGGCATTTATCATATAAAGTACGCGTTTTTTCATCTAAAAGTTTTTCAGCTAATACCCTAGCTTTCCTTTCTCGCTCATATGCAGTTTTATATGGATTTAAATCAGGCATCAAATTTAACTATCAACTTACATTTTTCTGCACCGTGATGCATACATTCAGGATGAGAAATTGTCACAGGTTCATTAAATTTATTTGAAGCACCCTTTATTAAACCAACACTCACAGCGCATAATTTTCTTTTTGAGCTGTAATACATAATCAAATCTCCATCATTTCCCTCTTCATATTCAAACTGAGGTAAATACGCATTAGGGTATAGACGCTGGACCTCAACATGTATCACATTATCGATTGCGAGTAGAAAATCTCTTAAATTATCAATGGAAGAGACATCAACACCACTATTTTTATATAGAATATCGAATACATAAGTTCCAAATGATTCTATTAAGTCATCCACCGCAATACCTGTCTGCTCTGAAAGCAAAACAACCATGTTAATGAGTTCACTGTCCTCGTATTGGGCACCAGATGTATAAACGCCGCCTGAGGAAGGATTTGTTTTTTCAAGTAACTCATTCCACTTTTCCATTCCCATTTGGTCGATAATCATATCTGAAAAAGCTGTAAATATTGATCCTTGCATAAATTTCCAACCTTTAACTTTTAACCTTTAACTTTTAACTTTTAACTTACATCATAAAATTAAATATAGCCTAATAATTTATATGGATAAAATTTAATTGAATAACTTTTTTAATAGAGGTGTGTTGATAGTATAAATGTACCGGTCAAAAATGAAATATTAATTATTGCACATCCATAAAAGTTCAGCTGTATATATTTAAAGCTAAAATATTCTGTAATTACTATTGATATTCCTATCAACAAAAACCAAGGAGTTATTACGAGCTCCATTTCTCTTTTTATCAAAGAAACTATTAAATCATGCAAAAAACCACTAAATGTAAAAGTGAAAACAAGTGCAATACTGGTTGGAAACAAACTTTTAAGCGGTGAAAATATAAAACGACCTAAATAATATCCCCATATCGGATTCCAATATCGCCAAAATTCACTAAATGATCCTGCACCAAGAGAGCGTTGTAACATATTAAACAAGGAACCTGAACTACCTAAAGGAACACCATTTCTACGTTTAACATATTGAGATAAACTGAGTTTACGTTTCATTTCCTACCGATTTTTACTTAGATAACAATTGCCATTTTTTATATATTCCCGTAATAAAAAACAAACTAAATATCAAACAAATCAATGATGTTGTTATCATAAAAGTAGGTCTTGCTTGAAGCTCATTAAGGTATGGATGATTAATAGTTATGAACATAAAAACAATACCAAATACAGCTCTTAACATTAGAATTGAAGAAATTAAAACTAAACAAATCTTTAATAATGGTAAGCGCTTTATCACGCCAGCACCTGAAAAGGCGTACGCTGACCAAGTAAATAAAATTAATGCGATAATTGAAGTCACAATAGCAGGATAAGCTAATCCATCTTCAGCCATTTGGGCCATGCCCTCTCCCGCCCCCATAAAACGATAAAAATCAGGACCGCCAATTATGGTAGCAAGGTGCATCAGAGCACTTATGACACAAAGTATTCCAGCAATTATTAAAGAAGTATTCTTTGAATGCATTTTAGATTCCAACAAGTTTCTATAAAAAAGAAAGTTAATTTACATAGTGGCTAAAAAACCAGTGCCAATACCAGTGAAAATAATTGTCAGGAAGCCTAATTTACTTAATATTTTTTTAAATTTATCGGTTTCAATTTGATAAGCAGACACTCTTTGACGCCCTACAAATAAAACAATACAAGCAAGCGATACTATCGAAGGTACTAATACTAATCCCCCATTCAACGCAGACAATAATGCAGATAAAAAGATGATTGAAGCTATTATAAACCATACACCAGCTAAGATTTTATTCTCTTCTTCTATAATCATAATACTTCCCCTAAAGATTTCACATTAATAACATCTGCATACGACTGATCATATTACATTTTTATAAGGTAAAACTCTAGGGTAAGAATATTCCGCTATAAACCTAATGATAAACGCTCTCTTATTAGCCTTTTCTACTCAATTTAAAGAAGATTACATATGAAAAACGGATTCAGAATATTACTGTTAGTGATTGTTATGTTTGCTTTATATAGCGGCCTGACGACTCAATTATGGTCATATCCCATCGGGATTGTTACGCTGTGTTGTTTATGTTTTCTGGGTACTTTAAAAAAGACTAGGAATACAAATACTGCCAAAACAGATAAAACAGTAACACTACCCCAATAATTATCAAATCAAGTGTCACATCTAATTCATCATCAAGTAATAATTTCTCAGGTTTTGCTGGCGGTTCTAGTGATGCAGACGGCGGGTGCTAACTTAAATTAGAAATCGTTAAGAAACATTAATTCTTATAAATACCAATAGGTAAACGCTTTCTAAAACATAACATTAGCAAATTAAGTAACTCAAATAATATCTATATTTTAGTTACTTGTTTTGATCACAAAGCCTTATAGTTACCAATATAATTGCTGCTTGTCTAAAAGCTCTTACGCTTTTGTATTTAATTTGTATTCTCTATAAGAGATCACTAACCCTATTTATGCAGCCATCCAAAAATAAGCATATGTAAAATTTTGTTTTATCTTAATTTATTAAATCTAAAATTGCGATTTCTCTTTTTACACTTAAAGGAGAATGAAATAATAATGCTTCTTCATTTTTTGAAATATCAGAAATCATTAACCTAGGATCTAGATCATGGTAAACCTTCCTACTTTGAAGTGACTTTAAGTCAACCATCCAAATTTGATTGTTATTTTTGAAATTAACTTGAACTACAGCATTTTTATCTGTTATTAGAATATTCTCAATATCCCCCGTATCACTATACCAAAACTTTGAAACCTGATTATTGTTATCAATTTTTGATATCTGATTATTGTTATTAAAGTATATATTATCATCTGAATCTAAGACCGAACAGCTTGCTGGTATATCCACTAAAACGTCTATCTTTGTGGATGAAAGATTTAACTTCGCAGGTTTTGATTGCCCATTTTTTATTAAGTTAACGAGTAAAGCATGATCTTTATTAAACCAATCTCTAATATATATTTTACTCTCTAACTTTTCTTTTGTTAATTCTAACGCTGTATTAGCATCAAATATATACAATTGAGTCGTAGTGGCTAAAGCAACTTTACTGCCATCAGGTGACCATGTAAAACCGAAGAATTCTTCCTGCTCAGGATTAATAAATAATACCTTTTCACTTTCCTCATCACTAATAACTAATTGCGCGAACCCTCGCCTGCTTGTCTGATATATAAATCGACTTTCAGAAGGAGAATATAACGGCTGTAAATCTAAAGATTCAGTATCTATCAGTTTTGTTAATTCTTGCTGCTCTTTAGGTTTAAACTCCAAAATATCAATATCATAGTTACCTAACTCCATGACCACTTTATTTAAACGCTTTGTACTTGAGGCATTAGAAATAATTTTATAATTTGAGAATGGAATTTGCTTTTTCAGCCCTTCTACAGAAATATTAAACAATTTGTCTCTACTAGAGATCAATAACGATTCGCTACTTGCTTGCCAAGATAGGCTATGAATGCCATTTTCTATATGTACTAACTTTTTTAGGTTTGATGAAATAAAATCATACAAATCAATTCTATACACATTTGCTTTTTCACGGATAGATATTGCTAATTTTTGTGTCTCTCGAGACAAAGCAATATCAATAACCTCTAATTCAGGTTCTGTATATTGGTAGAGTACTTCGCTGTTATTTTTAGCTAAATTTCTTTTTATAATTGAGAAAATGTTATCGTTTGATTTAACCGCGACTATAAATTCATTATCTGACAACCATTCGACTTTACTTATAATATCGCCAGATGTGCTAAACAATACGTGTGATTTCTGTGTCACTTTCTTAGATATAGGATTAAAAGCATATAATGAAATATGGTTATTTCCTCCACTTTTATAAACAACAGTTAATCCATTATCCTGATGGGCCCAAGAAATTGATTTCAGCTTCGAAAATTTTACATCCACTAAAACCTCATCTTCATTAGTGAGATCTTTTATTAAGATATGCTGCTGATCAGAATTTCTTTCTCGTACAAATGAAATGAATTTTCCATTAGATGAATAACTTGGTAAATATTCATTATTACTATTTGAAGTAAGAGGTGTGAGAGAATGATTTTGAGTTTTATGAGACTCATTAATTGTCTGATTAAGATACAAACTAATGAAGCATAAAGTACTTACTAATAAAGTGAATATCGCAGCTATGTTTTTATATCTATTATTTTCTTCTTTCGATTTATTAGCAACTGCTTCAATTGGAATACCGATACTATAACCCCGTTTGGGGTGCGTTATTATAATTGAAGAATTATTAGCGGTTTCTCCAAGTGCTTTCCGTAATAAAGAAATACAACGCAAAATGGATGAATTATTAAATGTTGTTCTAGGCCAAAGAAGCTCATGGATCTGTTGCTGACTTACAACATTACCGGAGTTCTCACAAAGGACTATTAACAAGTCCATTACTTTTGGTTCTAAGCTAATAGTTTGTTCATTTCTAATTATTTTACAGCGACTCACATCAACAATTGAATCGCCTAAAGTAAATACTTCCATTTTAAAGTCTTATTATTTTTATATATAAAACAAACACTAAGGAAAACATAATAAAAACATAAGCCCCTTGTTATTGTTTTATTGGGTCAAATCAATAATGTAAGTTGTTCTAAAAATATTACTTGGAATATCAATGAAACATTGCTTACTTGCTCTCATACTTATAATTTCTTTGGCATCTGATTGCTCTGAACAACTACCTTATGCAGAAAAGCATACATTTTATTCTAAGGAGTTTGATCAACAAAGAGATTATTACGTGCATTTACCTGATAACTACAACACATCACAAAGAAAGTACCCTATCTTATATTTACTACATGGACAATGGGATATGTTACCTGCTGTTGCAAGCATAGCACTTCTTAGCGATGAAATACCTGAAATAATAATCGTAGGAGTTCAGAGCAAAGGGCAAGAGCTGCACGCTATAAAGGGAGATATTAAAAGACAAACAAAACTATCAAAATTCCTAAACATTGAGCTTATCCCTCATATTAAAGCTCGCTATCGAACAGCGCCATATGAAATATTGTTAGGTCATTCAAATGCAGGTCGCTTTGTGATGAATGAATGGATCAGAGGGGGTCTAGCATTTTCATCGTATTACGCATTTAGCCCCTCTCTCGACGATAATCAAACATATGATCATTTATCTAAATTAACGACTAACGAGTTTAAACAAAAATCACATCTGACAATGACCTTAGCCAATGAAGGTGAGCACATGCTCAAGCCATTTAAAGAAATAAAAACAATACTTACAAACTATAAAAACAAAAAATCATTAAGTATTCATTTTCCTGATGAGACTCACAGTTCAACTCGCCACAAATCACTTATGTTCGCTTTAAGAAATACATTCACTGGATGGCAGCCTTCATATGAAACTAAAATAAGTAACTTTACCAATCTAAAGCAGCACTATGATGATTTTGGTAAACGTTTTGGATTTGATGCCCAAATTGAATTGGAGTTACTACAAAAATTAAGTGTTTATTTTGCAATGTCTACTAAGCCAGAAGATGCGCTAAATATTAAACATGTGATTAATTATGGTTTAAATTTAAATCGAAATAACGCTACTTCTTTTTGGGAAATGGCCAATTATTTAAAAGAAATTGATAATTTAGCATCAGCAAATAAAATTAAAAAAAACATTTGTGACTTACAACCTGACTTTAACCTTTGTTAGCCTTAAATAAACCTATGATTTAGAGATAAAAAAGAGCAGTTATACTGCTCTTATTACAATTACTCAATTTTTAATTTGTTTCTAAAGTTTATTAAAAGCCGTTTCTACTTGAGCAAAGTGCGTTAAAACTTCTTCAACTTCATGTTTTGCTTGTTCACGCTGTTTATCCGTTTTAATACCAATCACAGCCATCGCTTGTACTGTTGCTGGATGAACTAATAAATCTTTAGCATGATAACAATTAGCATCTGTAAGTTGTGGCAATTTACCATCTGCATGGTAACCAGATTCTATTTCACTTAATGGCAAAGTAGGAATAATATCAGCAGCTTTACTTACTGCAGTTAAATACTCATCACACTGAGGAAATTTTGCAATGAATGCTTTTATGATGGGTTGAGATACTTCAACTAGAGCCGCTGAATACTTTTCAACTTTTGAATCATTACCCTTTTCTGAAATCAAAGAAACTAGTTGCTGAGCATTATCTTTATAATTTGCAAATAATGCATCTGGATTTTGCGCTACTTGGTCTTTTGTCATAGAACATGCTGATAACGCTATAACAGCTGAAATACATAATAATTTTTTCATAATAACCTAGCTTAAACACTAATAATAAAGGTTAATGATAACTATTATTAATAACTTTGACTAGCTTAATATTCGTTATATATAGAATTACATTTAACATTTTTAGAAACTAGTATATCAAAGGGAGTATTTTTAAATATTAAACAAGATACGCTTATTTAGATTCTTTTTTAAAGCCGGGTAATTGATAGCGCATTACTTCAGCATTTTTTTCATGGCTGTATATTTCATTGATAAATTTTCCGCTACAACTTTCAATGACTTTTCTTGAAGCAATATTATTTGATTCACAGGTAATAATCACAGTTTGGCTGATGATATTTTGTTGCAGCCAAGAAAGCATCAATTTGGCTACCCCTTTACCTCTTGCCGTAGGTTTAGTTTCATATCCTACATGACCAACAACGCGTTCTATATAAGGTGTTGTGCCATGCCTAAATCTAATTGCCCCTAAAATCTCATCATTTTCAATGCAAAAAAACGTAGAGGTTTTAGGCCAATCATCAGGCAGAAAATCCTCTATGGTATGCGACACTATCTTTTCTAGATAGGATTTTGGGTCTTGCAATGGTATTTCATATTTTTTGATACCACTATCCAAGCATGCTTGCAAAAAGTCTTTGTAAGATTCTAAGTGATCCAATGTTGCGGGTAAAACTTCCATTCTTTACCTTGTGTAAATAAGTTCTTGAAACTTATATTAGCTGCTTTAATCAATTGAGTCATAAATTTAACATGATATTTTATAATAAGTATTTATTTGAATCTTGTATCTGATTATACAAAGGATTAATTTTATCGGTCTGTTTAAACTCAAGCGCTTTAAATGGTTCAAGTTCTTCAGGCGTTTCTCCTTTCATTAAAGCTGCCTTTTGTTCTTCCAATTGCATTTTAAGAGCATTAATGCGTTCACGAAATATATCTTTATCTGATTGTGTTAAAGCTGTTGAACTTTCAATATCTTGACCTGTTAATGTAAGCATCTCAATTTTGATTTCAATTTCTTTAACTTTTAAGAAATCAATACCTAAACGTGCAAATAAAATAGCCTCTTTCATCTCATGGCGCTCAACTTCCACTTTAATGGGTACTTCGGTGATCTCTTTAATTATCTTATTAAAGTAGCTTAAATCGTATTCTCTTCTTTCTAAACCTGAATCCATGGTTTGTGTAATGTCTTGACGAAGTTGACCATAGAGTATTTTAGCTTTCTCTGAAATTTTCTCACTGTTAAAACTATTTATTGTATCTGATTCAATTGATGATGCTTCAAATAAAGTAAAACCAGCAGCGCTAGTATTTGCGGTTTTATTAGCATCTGAACGACTAGTAGAAGATACTGCAGGTAACTGATTACTTACAATTGACATGTTATTCCCTTAACTGAAAAATTTAAGTAATTATCTAAGCAATCAATAAGCCAACTTATTGTGGATTGATTATGTTAATCATCTTTTTAATGAATTTTTTCACAGCCTTTTTATCATTAAACTTAAATGACAATCCGTAAAAAATTTCATTAATGCCCTTATGCACTCTTTTAGGAAAGCGAGTCATTTCTGCATTGTGAAAATAATCAGCTTTTTTACTCACACCTTCAATATCACATAAATCAGCAGAAAATACTTCAAATACCGGACGAATAATTATATGTGGTGTATTCCCCTCAATATGAAGATAAAAAGCCTCTTTCACATTTGGTAGCATATATTCAGTGATTTTTTTCATTGTAAAGTTAGTTCTGCATTCTAGGTTTGTTAACAGTGTTTTTATTTCTTGTTCTTCAATACTCAAAACTGACTCTCTTATTATTACGATTTTAAAGCTAAGGGTGCTTAGTGTAAGGGTTTCCCTCCTAAATGCTATATACATTTATTCAGTTTCGAAGTGAATTGATTCAAAATGATGTTAATTTATTACAAACAGTTAGTTTTCCCCTTCACTTGCATTAAATTAAGCCGCATATTTTTTATCTGGTGAAGGTTTTTAATATTAAATACAGGTTATTTATTTGTAGGCTTGATCATGGAAAAAGGTTTGAGAGTGCATCACTTTACAGCTATGAGGGATCGTATTTTTACGCCATTTTCATTAGTAATTAGCAATTACGGTGGCGTAGAAAAATCTTGTACTTTAAAGTATGAACCAATAATCATAGCGCACCATTATTACGCTATGATTAAATTTAGTTTACAAGTAACGGTTTTCTAAATGATTTTTAAAGTGTTGGGCATTTAAAGTATCACCAGTTGCCTGCTTTACTAATTCATCTGTTGATAATAATGATGCTTTTGACCAAATATTTTGAGCTAACCAATCAAATATAGGGCTCAGGTTTTGCTGCTCAACTAAACTACCTACATTAATTTCTTTATTCATTGCCGACATAAATTGCGCTGCGTACATAGCACCTAAGGTATATGATGGAAAATAACCAAATGAGCCATCTGTCCAATGTATATCTTGCATACACCCATTTTTATAATTACCTTTAGTTGTCAAACCTAAATAATTTTGCATTTTCAGATCCCATAACTCCGGGATATCTTTATGAGATACTTTTCCATTCATTAAATCACGTTCGATTTCATAACGTAAAATCACATGTGCAGGATAAGTTACTTCATCTGCATCTACACGAATAAAACCAGGTTCTACGCGCGTATAAAGCTTTAAGAAGTTATCACTTGTAAATACTGGTGACGCTGATTGTTTAAATGCGTAAGCTGCCATAGGTGCGAGGTTTTTTATAAAATTTTCACTTCGCCCTAATTGCATTTCAAAAAATAAACTCTGAGATTCATGTATGCCCATAGAACGCGCACTACCAACAGGTAATGAATTTAACGCTTTAGGGAGACCTTGCTCATAACGTGCATGACCTGTTTCATGAACTATACCCATTAATGACTGTACAAAATCGGACTCATCGTAGCGTGTGGTAATGCGAACATCAGAAGGTACCCCACCACAAAATGGGTGTACACTAACATCTAACCTGCCATGGTTAAAATCAAAACCTAACATCTTCATAACATCTAAGCCTAGTTGCTTTTGCTGTTCTTGAGGATAGGTACCTTGAGGCAAAATAAATGATTCTTTGGACTGTTTATCAGCGACTTGTTTTATCAAATCTGGCAGCCAAGTTTTTACGTTACTAAATAACATATCTAAAGACTGCGTAGTTGTACCTGGTTCATACAAATCCAGCATGGCATCATAAGGTGTTAAATTCGCTTCTTGTGCTCTTATTTGTGCTTCTTCTTGTGACAAAGCAACAACCTGAGCAAAGTTACTTTCAAATCCTTGCCAATCATTATTACTTCTTTGAGTTCGCCAAGCATGTTCACATTGTGAGCCTGCCAAAGATTTAGCTTGAACAAGTTTTTCAGGCAACACGGTTGCATGCTGCCAATGACGTTTCATTTCTGTAAAGCTGGCAACTTCAGTCGTTGATAATTCACTATGATTTACATTCGAAAACCAATCAGCCAGTTGAGGAAGCGTTAATAGCTGATGAATATGAACTGATAGTTCAGCCATTGATTCTGAACGTGCCTGGTTACCGCCACTTGGCATGACAGCCGCCTGATCCCAACCGCAAATAGATGCCAAATGTTTAAATCGAGAAATCTTTTCAAAATGCGATACCAGATTTTGATAATCCTGCATAAATCGTCCTTATACCATTTCCGGTAATTAACTGGTCATTTAATTATCGGAAGTAGTATTATCATATGATAAATAGATTAATAATACGAAATGCTAACATGGCACGCGATAATATACATTGTCATTATCTATCTCAAAATTCATAGCGCGATATAACTGCATTGCTCTTTGGTTTTCTTTACCCGTTTTTAGCTCAATACGTATTGCTTGTGTTTCTTTTGCGAAGCTCTGTACTCTTTGAATAAGCGCTTTAGATACATTTTTGCCTCTAAAATCACTTGATACACCTAAATCATTTAATATCCAAAGACGCTTTAACGCTAAGCTAGAATAACTTGGGTATAAATTAACAAATCCCATAACACTATCCGAATCAGAGTCTACTGCAATAAACATCACTGAACCTTCATTTCGCACTAATTTAGCTAAGAATTCATAAGTCTCTTTTGGACTAGGTTCACAATCACAAAAAGCACGGTACTCTTCAAATACAGTGACTAATTTTGGTAAATAGTGTTCATTTATTCTGATTATTTTCATTTAAAATCCTTTTCAATTTGCTTAACAATATCTTCGCACATTAAATGTGTCGATAAAATATCATCTAAACGATCTGAATTAGCAATACCTGAATTTAAATCAATAAGCCAATTTTGAAGCATATCTTCAAAACCTCTTGTATATAGATGACTTTGCCAATCGCTAAATCCTAATTGGGTTAATTCACCACACTTGTAATGTTCTCCTCTTACCAGACTTTTAATTTGGTACTTTTCATCTGTTACAAAAACATCAAGTAGCTCTTCCGTTATACCACAAATCCGATTCATTGAACCTTCAACAAAGCTATCTAAGTGTTTAAATTGAATATGTACATTAGCTAACAAATTATCTTGTTTAAAGGTATTCACATGTATTTCAGCTGGTGTTTCATTCGGTGCTAACTTAGCTAAAAACCTCAAACTATCTACTACATGGATAAAATCATTATAAACTAGCGCTCTGGGTGTAGCGGCCAAACCCATGCGGTTTTTTTGCCAACGAATATGCAATGCGTCTTTTTCTGCTAAAGGTTTTATAAGCGGTGCAAAACGGCGATTGAAACCAACAAAAAATGGAAGATTATTAGTTTTGGCTAAATTGACTAATATTTCACATTCCTCAAATGATAAACTTAAAGGTTTATCAACAAAAGTCGCGATACCTGCAAGTAAACACTGTTTTGCGATTATAAAGTGACTCTCTGTTGACGTGTGTATCATCACCGCATCTGGTTTGTTACTAATTAAATCAATTATGTCTGTGTAGAATTCCTCTATACGATATTGTTTTGATAACTCTTTTAAAGTGTTTAAATTTCTAGTACATAAAATTGGTTGAATATCTTTATGATTGGCGATGATAGGTAAATATGCTTTCTGAGCAATATCTCCTAATCCTATGAGTGCAATACGAAGTTTTTTCAAAATTCCATTTATAACTTTTTAAAATACGATATCAGTATATTGGGGATATCCTGATTAATTTTCAACAGTACTCATGTAAGTTGATATTTATTATCATTTTGAGACCGACTAAAAAATCTAAAAACTAGGCTTTCAAAACTAATAATGAAGAATTCTGATCATTAAAAGTTAAAGAGCGATTAACAACCAGAAGTGTTTTCAACAAATATGTCATAAATTATCTTCTCTATTTCATTAGCATAGCATCGAGTATGAATGAACTGACCATTGTCATGAAAAACATTTGAATTTTAAAGTACATACTTTATTTCATTTTTTCCCTTAACTTTAGCTGGATAAATTTTTAAAACATCTAAGTTATTTAGCCTAGTCAGCATATCATCTAAACAATTAGAATCGACTTGAAATCCGCTTACATGATGCCCTACATATTCATTTTTTTCATAACCTAACATCTCTAATTCATAACTATTTGCATAAAGAATGACTCCATCAGCAGACACCGAGTGTATCCCAACCGATGAATGCTCTAAAAACTGTTCTGGATTTTCATTGAACATACGTTAAAACTCCTTGTGTTTTACACTTATAAATTTAAAACCTCTGGATTGAGGCTTTAACTAATTTTTAGATATATCAATAGTGAGTATTAGAAAAATGTCGTATCTGCCAAATTTCATTTCAATTTATTACTTTAATTTTGACATAAATGCCTTATAAACCCCATTTGTCCAGCCAAAGCCTTCTTGTACATCATACTCCCCACCTTGTGCAGCTATATTTTCTTCACAAACATTATACTTTTCCATAAGTTTTCCCGTTTGTTCAAAGTAACTTTCAACTGTTTGATTCCAGCGTTCCATGATGCTGATAGCCAATTCTCTTTTATCGTAATTAATCAATCCTTGTACAGCAAACCATTGCAATGGCGCCCAACCATTAGGTGCATCCCATTGCTGTTCCGAACTCGTTAATGTTGTTACTAAACCACCTGATTTGATGAACTCGTTCTTAATTTGTTCACTAACAAATTTTGCTTGGCTGTCAGTTGCTAATTTAACAAATAAAGGCAAAATGCCTGCTAAAGATTTCACATTACTGATACTTTTATCGTCTAAATCATAATCTAAATAAAAGCCATGATTGTTTGACCACATATAATCATTAATTGCTTTGGCTCTTTGTTTCGCAAATTTTGCATACATATTACTTTTATCCGACTGATTTAGCAGCTGATAGTAATCACTCAGAAGACGCTCGTTTTTATACAGTAAACAATTTAAATCAATCGGAATAATACGTGTTGTTTTTATAGATACTAACGTATTTGAATCATCCAACCAGCGAGAACTAAAGTCCCAACCCGACTCACATGCTGCACGAATATTCCTATAAAAATTATTTTTATCTTTAATGCCTTTAATTTCGTATAATTCAATGTCTTCCTTATAAGATTCAGGTCTAGGCCTATTACTTTCGTCCCAATAGCGGTTTAATATCGCACCATCAGGCATAAGAACAACCCTTTTATGCTCAGTGTTAACGGTGTTCAAGTTAGACTTTCCCTGCATCCAAAATAAGTATTCTTTTTCGATCCCGTCAATACACTGTTGAATAAATTCTATTTTGTTTGATTTTGACTCAAGTAATAAATCTGTGAGCAAGCCCAAAATTGGAGGCTGAGAGCGAGATAAGTAATACGCTCTATTACCATTAGGAATACAATTGTATTGAGTTTGTAAGTCTATAAAGTTGAATAACATAGACTCCGCAACTTGGTCACTTTTTGAATTAACTAGCCCTAAAGCTGTAAAATAGCTATCCCAATAGTATATCTCTCTAAATCGTCCCCCAGGTACAATATAAGGCTTTTGCAATGGTAATAATGATCCTAAGTTTTCTGCATCTGCTTTTTTGGTTAACTTCTCCCAAAGTAAATCAATATGTTCATCAATACCACTTGTTGATTCTGTAACTTGTATATCCTGAGGAATTGGGAGCTCAAAATTATCAATAATAAAATCCATCATGTTAAAGTCATTATTGTTTGATAAATGCCTGTCATAACTCGCTAATATTTCATTAATTGGTGATTTTGCAATGGCATCAGCAAATGTTTTACTATCATTAAATATATTGCTCATTTGTACTGCTTTAAAAAGATCACTTTCAAAGAATTGTAAATTTTGCTCAGCCTGATCCGCTAAATTATTTATTTGACTCATTTTAATACCTTAATTACGTATTCTTTGAAGAAGATTTATGTGTTGCAGTTTTGAAAAAATATAGGCTGATTAAAATGAGCCCAATTGGGAATAAAGATAAATAGAACGCTTGTTGGCCACCAAATAATTCAAAAAAGTATCCAGTGATCATAGAACCCGTTGTGCCGCCTAAAGCAGAAAACACAACGATTAATCCCGTCATAGCCGCATGTTTTTCTTGAATTAAACTACTTAACATCACTGAATTTAAAACCGGATAAATGGGTGCCATCATTAAACCGATCAATGGTAAAAGGTATGCAACCATAGGCGCATCAAAAATACTGGTAACACTTCCTAACTTTATTGATTGTGTCAATGGCAATAAAACAACAATAATTAAGGCCATACTCACTAAACAAATATTTAGAAACGCATACCAATTAATAAACTTTAAAATTTGTCCAGCCAATAAACGACCTAAAGCTAAAGCAGCCGCAAAGATACTGGTCATTTGAATACTAACATCACTCGGTAAGCCTAATACTTCATTATTAAATGTCGGAAGCCAAGTACCTATACCCTGCTCTATCAATACGTACAGAAATATTGAAATAACAAAAATTAAAACTAAAGATTGATAACTCATTTTTATCATTTCAATAAAATCATTTAAAAAGCTGGTAGTGTGTGCTTGACTAGGTTTGTTATTAACAGATGAAAACAATACCAGTACAAAAATAACGGTAATTAACCCAGTTAATAAATAATAAACATTTAACCAATCTAGCGATTTATTAGGTGTAGGTGATACATAGAAACTAAAAATCCAATATCCAGCCAAACTTCCCAACATGAAAATCCCTTCAATTGTATTTAATAGAGCAGAATGAGATTTAACGGAGTCTGTTAATTGCCCAATTATGGAATACACAGATACTTTGACTAACGCAAAAGAGACTCCTATGCTGGCAAAAAGTAGTTTTATTACAATGAAATTACCGATCACAGGTGTAAAAAAACACGCTATGCCAACGATAAGTAATCCAGCTAACAGTGCAACTTTATAACCGACTCTAGGAATGAGTGCAGCCACAAAAAAAGAAACAAAAGCGATTGATAAATCTTTAAACCCTTCTAAAACACTCGCTTCAGGTTTTGTCAGTTCAAAACTATTAATAGACTGCAAAATTACAGTGCCCACACTATTGAGTAAAATAGCAAATACAAAGTAACTTGCTGCAATCGCAGCTATGGCAATAAATCTCGACATAAATAGACCAACATTGTTTTCAATTAGCCTAGTCTATAACTGGGAAAAACAAAATGCAATCGTTTGCATTAATTTTAAAATAAAGTGAAAAACACTTTATTTAGCTTTCTCTCACTGATTTTCTTTCAATAAGTGTAATATCAACAACAACTGAATCGGCACTTTGTTGCTTAAATTGCTTTAAAAGTTGTTCAACCATAATTGTCGCGGCTGACTTTGTGTCTTGTTGAACTGTTGTTAATGCCGGATGAAATAATTCAGCCATTGCAATATCATCAAAACCAACGATACTGACATCACTAGGGATATTTATATAACGTTCTTTAAGTGCCTTCATTGCACCAAGTGCCACCATATCACTTGTTGCAACAATACCGTCGAAAAACAAACCCTTAGCTAGAATTGTATCGTTAATTTTCTCATAAGCATCTTTACTAGTAATGTCACAAGATAATGTAAAGTTGGGATTAAATTCTAATGAACTATCAGATAACGCTCTTTTATAACCTTTGTAACGCTCACTCATTTCAGCGTGTTCAGGATCACCTACAAATAATATATTTCGGCAATTAGCCTCTATTAAATGCTTAGTAGCGAGAAAACTGCCTAGTTCATTATTACTGCCAACGACTGAGTAGCCTGATGCTGTTGTAGGATCGCCCCAAACCACTAAAGGTGCACCAGATTTTGCTACTTTTTCAATTTTTTGAGTGCTTTTACCTTGACCTATTACGATAATGCCATCTGCCCGACTACTGCTAATATAATAATTAGCCCAATCATCATTTGCCATTAATGAGTTTGATAACAGTAATTCATAACCATGTTTATTTAACACTTGATTCAAATCACCTACCACTTTTAATAAAAATGGATCACTAATACTTTGATCTGTTTCATCATCTAAATTTAATATCACAGCAACCACATTGGTTTTTTGCGTTCTTAATCGACTTGCAGCATGATTTAAACTGAAATTATACTCTGCTGCCAAAGCTTGTAATCTATCTCTTGTTTCCTTTTTTATCAGTGGGTTATCTTTTAAGGCGCGAGATACTGTAGAGGTAGAAACCCCTGCTAATTTGGCAAGTCCTGCAAGCGTTAGTTTATTTTCGTTAGACAATTTTTCATACTTCCTGGTAGGGATAAATAAAACTTCATAATAATTATTACATAACTGAGGTTTAATGCAATCAAAGCAACCCTATAATGCAAACGATTGCAAATAAACCTTGCAAACGTTTGCATTGTTGTTTTATATTGCTCCTGGGGAAGGAAATAATATCAAATAAAATTATTAGCTAATGAAGCAGCTGCTATTATTGGCAAACGGGGTTATATATTATGAATAAACACTTAAAACATTCTTCTATTGCAGTTGCTATTGCATTAAGCTGTCAAGTTACAAACGTATTTGCAGAAGAAAAAGAGAAAATAGAAAGCATTGTTGTAACAGGCAGCTTTAGTGGAAAAAGCATCGCTAAAGAAGAAGCAAGTTATGCCATTAGTTCTTTTTCTGAAGATGATATTATCAAACTGGCACCAAAAAGTACTGCAGATTTATTTAAAGCAATTCCTGGAGTTTGGGCGGAAAGTTCAGGTGGTGTTTCAGGAGCTAATGTGTTTGTTCGAGGCTTCCCCGGTGGTGGAGATGCACCTTTTTTAACGGTTCAGTTACAAGGTGCGCCAATATTTCCACCACCAACTCTTTCTTTTTTAGAAAATTCAACACTATTTCGCTTAGATGAAACAGTAGAGTTTATGGAAGCCCTGCGTGGTGGTCCAAATCCTGTTGTTTCAAACGGCCAACCAGGTTTAACAACAAACTTTTTATTAAAAGAAGGCTCAGAAAGTACAGAAGGTCTTGTAAAATATTCAACATCCGATAATGGATTGCAAAGAGTTGATGCAGTACTCAGTGGCACTTTAGCAGATGACTTATATTTTATGATTGGCGGCTATGTTAAAAACTCCCCAGGAGTGAGAGATGCCGGTTTTAATGCTGAAAAAGGTAATCAGGTTACAATTAACATTACTAAAAAGTTAGATAATGGCAAAATAAACCTATATACCCGCCAAACAGATGACTCCGGTGTATGGTATTTACCCTCTCCTATTAATGTAAACACAGTAGATAATGAGTATACCCAGATAGGGACAAATAATCGCCATGCTACGATTCAATATGGCCCAAATAATACCAGTGAAACAGTTGATTTTGGCCAAGGTAGAGGTTGGGACGGTTCAGTATCTGGCGGCAGTATCGATTTGTCTTTTGATGATGGTTGGGGCTTAGTTAATCGATTCATTTTAACTAAAGGCGATGCTGATACTTATGGCTTAGTACCTAATGGTGATGCTACTGCACTTTCAAATGTTGCTGATAGTGGTAATACAGCAATAGGCGCAATAACAGGTACTGAATATGATGGTTCTACTATAGTACAACAAATAGGCCGTTGGGTTGTTAAAAAGCAAATAGAAGCATTTACCAATGATTTAGCCATCACTAAAACCTTAGATAAAGGTTCTATAACAGCGGGTTATTACCACTCTACATTTGAAGCGAAAGATTGGTGGTCTTTGGGTAATCAGGCATATCACGTTGTTGAATCTGGCGGTGAAATGCTAAACGGTATTGATTGTAATGATAATCAAGACAGCTGTGGCTGGAATTACGATATAAACAGTATTGGTGATGGCGCTACATCAGCACTATATGTTGCAGCATCTTATGAAATAAACAAACAAATAACTTTAGATGCGGGTATTCGTAATGAGAATCACCAAATTGAGTATACAGTAGATGAAGATTTAGATAGCACAATTGATAAAGCAGTATCTTATAATGAAACTGAAATTGCTTGGACTACTGGTGCAAATTGGATGTTCACAAAAAAACAAGGCGTTTTTGTTCGTATAAGCAAAGGTAGCAAAATGCCATTTTTTGATGATTTTAGAGATAACTTCTCAGCTTATGAAGGTGGTGAAGATTTAATTAAAGAAGTGAACCAATATGAACTTGGCTATAAAGTCTTAAGTGTTAATTATGAATTATTTGCTACTTCGTTTTTTAATGAAGTAAAAGGCGATACTTTTGTATCTCAGCCCGGTCAACCAGCTGAAATTTTAACAAATGAAGCGTACGGTTTAGAGGTAGATTTCAATTATTATAATGATAGTGGTTTAACCGTAAACCTAAATTCAACCATTCAAGAAACCGAAATTACCCAAAGCCCTGACAACTTAGGAAACGAGGCGCAAAGACAACCTAGCTGGCAAGTAAGAATGACACCAAGTTACGATATTGATTTTGCCAATGGTATGTATGCTACTTTATACGGAACTGTATCAGCTGTTGGAGATCGCTTTGCTAACAATGAAAATACAGTCACATTGCCTGGATATGAAAAAATCGATTTAGGTTTGATATTAAACTTAAATGACGAAGTTAGAATGCAAGTTTCAGTAAGCAACTTAACAGATGAAGAAGCACTTACCGAAGGAGATCCACGTAATGCACTATCTTCAAACGGTCGTTACATTTTACCAAGAACATTTGATTTAAATATCAGCTATCAATTTTAAAAACCTAACATTTCAATATTATACTTTGTAAAAAGTTCAAACGCCCAATGTATTCCATTGGGCGTTTTTTACATTTCAAAATTAGAATCTATCAATGCGCTATCTAATTGAGCTATTGTAAAATTTCAGTTCATCATCTAAGTTATAATACTAAAATCAAGGATAAGGTTATTTAAAAGTACATGATGAGTTTTAGCATGGTTAAATTTAGTGTAGTTTCAATTTTCTCAGTATTACTCGGTTCTTTAATTACTTATATCAATCTAACACCACAGATTATTGCTAAAAATAAGACATTAGAAAACCACAATACTGACGTATCAACCAAAATCATTGTTAATAAAGTCAACACCACTCATAGCGCATATAATCAATCTGATGTGGAACTTGTTAAATTAACTAACTTTGTACAAATAGCCAAAATTGGCACTGGGTTTAAACAAGGTTTAGCAGCACATAATTTAGCAAACACTATGAACTTTAATCAGTTATCAGAAAGTTTGACAATGCTATTTGACTTAGAAAAACATGACCCAAAAATTAAGCTATCGCACATTGTTCGACAAAAAATGCTATTAATAGATCCCTTATCAACCGCAGAATTATATTACGCTTACTTTAATTTAAATCTAGAACCATTAGATAAGAGTGCCCCTCGCACTTTTAGAGGTATATTGCATGACTGGGCTTTAATCGATATTAAAAGTGCACTTTTATTCGTTCAAGATAATTTTCATTTAAAACAGCAAGAGTACTATTTCAGCTATTTGTTAAAAGATAATCACTTTAAAAAAAGTGACTACTTATTTGCACAAGCCGAGTTATTTTCTCCTGCAATGCAACAAAAAATATTAAGGGCTAAGCTAGATTCAATGGATCCAGAACTCGTATTTGAAAAGCTGCTAGCATTAACAATGCCTTCACGAGAAAGGTATTATATGTTTCGCACTGCTATTGAAAAGTGGCAATCCTCTTCAGCAGATAAGTACCTCTCTCTACAAAGTATGCTGATAAGTTCGAATTTAGGAAATCGTGAAAAAGAAAGGTTGATAAATGAAGTATTTATACAATGGGCTTATTCAGATCCTGAATCAGCATTAGCTGCTGTATCAGAAGTGAAACATGGTAAACATACAACTTATATAACCAGCATCATGTCTGAACTCGCTAAAAAGGATGGTGAAAATGCTGTGTTAATAGCACAATCATTTTCCGAACAGTTTGGTAATGAAGTTATTGATACTGCCATTTCAGAGTGGGCAAATTATGATCCACAAGCTGCAACTTTATATATTGAAAAGAATGGCTTAACAAAAAATAAAAGTTTATTAAATAAGATAGCACAAACATATGGTCGCAAATCTCCAAAAGAAGCACTGCAATGGGCAGATAATATAAATGCACCTAAAAGTATATTTCGCAATCTTTCAAGATCATTAATAAGATCATCTCCTGAAGCGGCACAGACTTATTTAGACTCAGTCATTAATCAAAAAGCTAAGAGCGCAATGTTATCGGCATTGATTTATGAGAAAAGTCGATATAACATTGAAGAAGCTAATACTTGGTTAAATCAATACAATGAATACCCAGATTTTAAAGATGCACAACAAACGCTTTTTCATAACTGGAGCCGCCAAAACCCACAACAAGCAGCACTCGCATTAAATCAAGTAACAGATATTGCGCAGCTTGAAAACTTAATACCAAGCATCGCCTCCCAATGGTATAAAAAAGATGCTACGGCAACAGAGAGTTGGATCAGACAATTAGATAATAATAAAGCAAAAGATTTAGCTCTTTTTCGTATCATTATTCAAGAAGCACCTAGCGATTTTGAACATGCAAAAATGCTTATATCACAAATACAAGATAATAAAGTAGCTCAACGCGCAAGAAAAACTTTGAGCCATTTTGAAAAAAACAAAGGTAATTAATGGCTCATTTTTGTAGCGAGTGCGATGCGATTCCATGCATTAATAGTCACAATATGCATAATGCATTGCGCTGTAAGTTCTTCTTCTAATAAAGTGATGCATTTTTGATATGTTAAATCCGTTATTCCTTGCTCAGACAATAAAGTCACCTCCTCAGTAAGTTGCAATACCGCTCGTTCAGTTTCGTTAAATAAAGGCGACTCTTGCCAAGCAGACAAAGCATATATTCTTTGTTCTGTTTCACCATTTTTTCTAGCCTCAGTTGAATGCATTTGAATACAATAAGCACATTTATTAATGATAGAAGCATTTAATTTAATTAGCCCTTTTAGGCTAGGCTCGATATCCGTTGAATTCAAATATACTTCTAAAGCATACATAGGTGTTAAAGCTTGTGGTTCAATAGTCTCTATTTTAAGTCTGTTTTGCATTATATTTCCTGCTATAGGTTAATTGTTAAGTGGATAAGATAATTGTATGCCCTTCTAATTACGTTTAGAATAATCACCATAAGCGAATCAGCTTTGCGTAATAAGCAAAGATAAATTGGATACTTCAATGCTAGATTTAATTCGAATTTTTATTAAAACAGTCGATTGTGGAAGCTTTTCAAAAGCGGGGGTTATTTTAAATATGGCACCCTCTTCTGTTGCTAGGAATATTGATAATTTAGAAAAGAAATTATCGGTAACTTTATTTAAACGCAGTACACGCAGTTTGATATTAACTCAAGATGGACAGCAATTTTTAGAAGGTGCTGAAAAGTTATTAACTGAAGCAGATTCTCTTATATCTTCGATGAAGCAGAGCAATGTCGAACCTGAAGGCTCACTTAGAATATCTGTTTTTGAAAGCTTCGGCCGTTTATGCATATCAACTGTTCTACCTGAGTTTTTAAACCGATACCCTAAAGTTAACGCGACAATAGATTTAGATAATCAAATGGTCGATTTAAATAGCAATAATATTGATATCGGCATTCGAATCGGACAACCTG
Source organism: Pseudoalteromonas sp. C2R02 (assembly GCF_018860845.1). Taxonomy (NCBI): domain Bacteria; kingdom Pseudomonadati; phylum Pseudomonadota; class Gammaproteobacteria; order Alteromonadales; family Pseudoalteromonadaceae; genus Pseudoalteromonas; species Pseudoalteromonas sp. C2R02. The sequence continues at coordinate 101,359 of NZ_JAHKQC010000036.1, forward strand.
CAGACTCCAGTTTACGCGCCAGAATGTTATTACGTAACGAAACCTTATTATGTGCTTCAAACGAATATTTAGAGCAGCATGGTATACCTAAGAGACCTGAAGATCTGGGTGATCATAATTGCTTATTATTAGATAACGATAGGCAAAGAACCTATTGGCATTTTCATAAAAAAAATAAATACCTCAAAGTACCCGTACAAGGCAATTTAAGATCTAAAGGAGGTACACCGCTATTAGAAGCTGCAGTCGCTCATGGCGGAATTGTGCAAATGTCAAACTGGATGATGAAAGGCTTAATTACTCAAAAAAAGCTAACTGTATGTTTGCCTGATTGGAAACCTTCATTACATGAAGGTTCAAGCGGTGATATTTATGCGGTTTATCTTGGTAGTAAACACCCAAAACCTGTGATCCGTGTTTTTATTGATTTTTTAATAGAAAAGTTGAGCTGATCAAATACAAACCGTTATTTTTTAGCAACCAAAACCAAGCCTATAACAACAAATAGTGCACCTATTATTCGGTTAGTATTAATTTCAATTTTTGGATATCCTAGCCAACCATTATGATCAAGTGCCAAAGATGCAATGACTTGACCACATACTACAGATACCGCTAAAACCAAGGCACCTAACTTAGGTGCTAAAAAAATAGACATTGCAATATTAAAGGCTCCAAGCAAACCGCCAATCCATGCCCACCAAGGGATCTGAGCTAATGAACCAGGTTTGAGCCATGCATCTCCTTGTATAAAAGCAACTATACCTAAAATAATTGTACCGAACAAAAACGAAATAAAAGCTGCTTGAATTGGGTTACTTAAGGCAAGTCTGAGTTGTGAATTTACGCCTGCTTGAGACGCTAAAGAAATACCAATTAATAAACTAATTGGTAATAATAGATATACTCCGAAGTTACTCAAATTAAATTCCTTTGTATAATGATATAAAATAAATGTACAGATATTACTCCCTTGGGATATCAATCATAGGTGTCGCTAAAATATTACCGTTTTGAGCTGTGATCTCAGACATCAATTCATAATGAAATTTATCAATAGGATGCTTCAGCTGCATTGATATTTCAAAGACTTGCTGAATCGACTTCGCTCTTAAGTACCATAATAAATACTGTTTATTATCAATTTCTATTTTAAACCAAGATTCAATTTGTACCTCTTCATCTTGTAAAGTCGCAGCAGCTTCATCAAGGCGTGATGCAATTACACTGCGCCAGTGCTCTACCTTGTCTTCAGTATTAGGCTTAAGCTGAATCAACCCTGATGCATATTCCATTTTTATTATCTTATTCTTGTTATCAGTTAGATGTTATCTGTTGTTTTTTACCTGAGAAACTTTGATAAAGTTCATTATGACAAGCAAAAGAAAATGTATCATCACGTTCGTAATATCCAGCAATCCAGTCTAATAACATAGGTAAGTTTTTATCTTGAGCTGCCTTTGATTCATATTTATGAGGTTCCCAAGGCCGGTTCTTTGCATTATTTTGACAAAGTATTTTAGGAAGATTTAAAAAAACTAATTCGTCAGCATATTCAAAAAGACATTGAATTAAATCACCATAACAACCTTCTATTACCCAAGCGTCATGTTGATTAATAATCTCTTGAATTTCTGCGATAGACTCTTGTAATGGCTTTCTTTGTATTGGATTGTCTTTTTTAAATGCGACTGTATCTAAATCTAAATGTACTAAGTTTTCATTTAAGCTTAGCTTTTTAGCATAAGTTGATTTTCCTGAACCTGAATTACCAAATACTAAAACTTTTGTCATTGAAAACCCTTTTTTAAATTTTGTGATATCAGTTAAATATCTTATTGCGCATCAATATATATTAATTAACACAATAACAAAATCATTGTTAAAGCCAATCTGCATTGCATAATGCAAATAAGTAAAAGATAAAATTAATTTTGTATAATTAACAATAGTTTAATAGTGGCTCGCTTTATGCGTTATTAACATTTTAAAGTAAACTAAGGTTCTTAATCATGACAAAGTTACGCATACTATTAGTTTCAGTTTTTCCATACCTTATGGCATGTGGTGGTGGCAGCGATAAAGCGAAAACGTCTTCCACTGAGCTAGAACCAAGTCCTATCGTTGTTGAAGAACCTGTTCAATCAACTGGTTTTTCAGATATTACAGTATCAGATACCTTTAATTGGTCAATGCAATCACAAGCAAATGCAAATCTTAAATTAGTAAGTAATTTTACTGATAATCAAGTTGCTAAAAGACCGATTTCAGTTGACGGTCAATCTATCTTACCTCAAGTAGATAACATGCCTGTAGCTGGTTCATATATAGTGAAGATATTTGGTATTGATCAAGATGAAAATATCATTACTTCACCTGTATTTACAGGTTTGACTGATACGTATGGTGAACTACCCATTAATTTTAATATTCCAAATGATTGGTTAGGAATTTTAGTCGATGTTACATCAGATGCTATTTCTTGCTCTCAAAGAGTTGAGAGCTCTGAAATTCAACAAATTATTCCCGTAGGCTGTGATATCGCAACTACTTCAGATTTATAAGGTGTGATTATGAATATTTTAAAGACAATAAAAATAGCATCTATTTTCACCTTAGGCTTTATATCTTCTAGCGCTTATGCTTCACCTACAGAACAAAATACAGTCGATAATGGTGATGGCACATTTACTTATACTCAAAAGATTACAGGAAGTTCAACCTCACCTCATTACATCAAGCCCAGTGGTTACGGTTTTGATGAATATTCTTGGTTTAATGAAGATTATGGTTGGCAACATAATTTTGCTGACTACAATAATGATAGCTATCAGATACAAAGTGCAACCTTGCTGGTCAGGGGTTGGGATGTTGATTCAGAGGCGACTCATGGCCAAAATGGTGAATATGACGGCATTGCAGTTGATGGCATAGATTTAGATCCAGGTCTACTTCAAGGAACAAATAATACATGGTCAGAAACTTTTTTTAATGTGCCTTTATCTAGCATATCAGATGATGGTTTAATAAATGTATTTTTAGATATTGATATGAACCATAATCAAAGATATTGGGCTACAACTTTAGATTATAGCTTATTAACAATTACTTACTTAGAAATAAATAATTCTCCTCCTTATCAACCTGAAATTAGCTTTACACCTAATACTGCTTCCTCTGTAAATGATGACTTAACAGTCGCTATTATTGGGCCTACACCAGCTGATCCGGATAATGATTCAGTTACATACCACTATCGTTGGTTTGTGGATGTTGGCCAAGGATACTTTGTAGATGATACCTTTGCAGGTAAATCAGAACATACTGGAAATACAGTACCTTCAAGTCAAACAAATCTTGGCGAACGCTGGCGTGTTACCATAACACCAACTGATAGCAACGGTATTGTTGGTACTGCAACAACTATCACTTTTCCAACAATAGGTGACAGTGATAATGATGGCGTATCTGATTCTGATGATGCCTATCCACTAGACCCGCTGAGAGCTTTTAAAGCAAGAACACCAACAACTGGCGAATATACTTTAGCGTTTGAAGATTTATGGCCTAAACAAGGTGATTATGATTTAAATGACTTAGTATTACATTATTACTTTGAAACAATTACTGATAGCAGTAACAAAATAAAACAGATCAACTTTAATGCTGAGTTTGTCTCACGAGGCGCCGCTCAAGCAAATGGATTTGCACTGAGTTTTGATGGTATGGATGAGGCTAATGTCGAAAATGCAACAATCTCAATTGAGGGTAATGCACAAGAAACCTCTCCTGAAGCTGGCCACAGCGGTGAGTTAGTATTTGTATTAATGAATAATTTACATGATTTAATGCCTTCATCTGGTGAGTTTGAATTTTTTAATACCATGCCTGGCGATATAAAAAGCACAAAGAACGTCAATTTTTCGTTCAGTTTTATACAAGCGGTTAATTCCTGGGAGTTAGACACAGCTCCTTACAACCCTTTTATTTTCTCCACATATAACAGAGGGTTAGAAGTTCACCTGCCAAATAAATCTCCAACAGATTTAGCTGATATGTCGCAATTTGGTAGTCAAGATGATGCTTCTTTAGCTCATATTGGTAAATATTACGTGACATCTGGAAATCTACCTTGGGCACTTAATATTACCTCACGTTGGAAACATCCTTTTGAACGCGTAGATATTACAATCGCATATCCACAAATAACGCCATGGGCACAATCTTCAGGTCTAAATAGTCCTCAGTGGTTCAGTTCGCCAAGCGGATTACATTGTTGGAAATGCCAGTAAATATAATTAATCCATCAGTTAAATGATACATTTAATACTCTGAGTGAAAATGATGCTCAGAGTATTTTTAACGCTATCTTTTTTCACACCATTTATTAAGCACAGATAGTAACACCTCGCTTTCTATCGGTTTACTTATAAAGTCGTTCATACCGACCGCCAAACATCTCTGTTGATCTTCATCAAATGCATTAGCCGTCAAAGCAATGATAATAGGTGTTCCATACTTATCAGGAGATTGTCTAATAAGCTTAGTAGCCTCTAATCCATCCATTATCGGCATTTGACAATCCATTAAAACAGCTGAATATGTTGTTTGAGATAACTTGTTTAAAGCCTCCTGCCCATTTTCAGCTATTTCTACATTAGCATCAAAAGACTCCAATATAGTGTGTGCTACGATTTGGTTTACTATGTTGTCTTCTACTAATAGAATTTTTTTACCCGATAAATTTATGACAGGTTTAACTTCTAGTATTTCTCTAATTTTTGTATCAGATGTTGTCACTGGGATCATGACTTTAAAACAACTGCCTTTATTAATTTCACTGTCAAGCTCAATTGAACCGCCAAACAATAAAACAAGTTTACGACAGATAGCTAAACCTAAACCAGTTCCACCATATTTTCTAGTAGTAGAGCTATCTGCTTGATTAAATTCAGAGAACAAAGTTTTTTGTTGTGACTCATTAATCCCTATTCCCGTATCAACTACAGCAAAACGTAATTTATCATTTGAATATGTCATATTTAATTTCACTTCACCTTGATGAGTGAACTTACCAGCATTACTTAATAAGTTTGAAATGATTTGCTTCAACCTAACAGGATCTGTATCTACCCAAATAGGTAATTTTTCTAAACCATTAACTTTAATTGTTACCCCTTTTTGTAATGAAGATAGCTTAAAAATTTGTATCGACTGTTCAAATAGCTCATGAAGATTAGTTTTACATTGCTCAAGCCTTAATTGGCCTGCTTCTATTTTAGAAAAGTCTAAAATATCATTTAGTAATGTCATTAATGTATTAGCAGAGCTTTGGGTTAATTGCACTTTTTCTAAGACTTCATCTGGTAAATCAGGCATTTTCAAAATAATATTGTTCATGCCAATAATACCATTCATTGGCGTTCTAATTTCATGACTCATATTGGCAAGAAAAATAGATTTAGCCTTATTAGCCCTCTCAGCAACTTGCATGCTCAGCTTTAAACTACGCGTTGTTTTTTCAACTTCTGAAGCTAAATTTTCATTGTACAAATTTAGCTTTTTATTTAAATCAGTATTTTCACTATCAGAACGTGCCAATTCTGAAAAGCTAATATTGAGTTTATTAGCCAATTTATTAAACTGCTGTTGCAACTGATCTATTTCATACCAAGCCTGTTGTTTTTTGAGTGCTACCTCAGTATTTTTCATCGGATCAAAATCATTCATTTGCTGACTTAAAGAATGTATTCCAGATACTAACCAGCGGCTTAATTTGGTTGTAAAAATAAAGACTAAGACAAAAATACATGACATCGCCAATATCGCTTTTAGCCATGATAAAGCTGATTGCATTTCTATATAAGACTGTTTAAAAAACAACACAGAACGCCATTGGCTTTGCTCTGATTTTTGACTACTTACAAAATATGCTTCGTTATCTTTTGTCGTAAATACAGGATTGTTATCATCAGTTTTTAAAAGTGATAATTTATCTTGGGATACTTTACTTAAAATTGGGAAATTCATATCACCAGAGTAAAATACAACTTGATTCCCTTTATCTAAAATCATCAAATCCACAACTTGATCAAATAATTTTGGTTGATAATTTGAAAAGTCTTTTAAATTTAATGAGCCTTCAATAATACCTGTAAAATGATCATTATCATAAATACCTTTAGCGATTGCTACGATAGGATCATTGCCAAAACCTCTACCTTCAAAGGCATCTGATATGTTTACCTCCTGAGTCATTTTACTTTGCTTAAAATAATCTCTATCAATGACGGAGAAGCTGCCACTTTTTAAATTTTCAAGAAAGCTGTTTGGTACGGCACTTTCTATATTACCTGTTTTATCTGCCGTAAAGCTGGTTAAAAAATTTGGATAGTTGTCTGTTAAGTTATTAATGACATCTTGACGAGATGAACCATTTATAATGCTTTGAGTGCCAACTTTAATCGCATTAGCATGGCGTGTTAAATGTGTATCAACTAAATTAGCAATATCACCCGCTTTATTGGCTAATTGTGTACGCACATCAAATTGAAACCTTTGGTGGTTAAAATTAATCACAATGAGCGTAACAGCTAAAATTGCTAAACCAACCAAAGTACTAATTGTTTGATTAAGTAAACTTTCTAAAGACGTTTTATACTTTTGATTTTGTGATATCAGATGAGGTGAATATAAAAAAAACATATTTGCGATTGATAAACACACCATGGCATTTAAAAAATACTTAACCTGTGCAATGACAATCGATAACCAAGGAATATTGAATACAAAAACCCCAATTACGCCAATAATAGGGATGCCTATTAATAGCCAAAAAACGATTCCAGTGCTAAAGATAGGTTTATGTTTCTCAATTGAGAATCTATATAACCACAATAATTCAAGAGTAAGTACAATTGCAGACCAACTATGTCCCCATTTTATAAAAAGGAAACTACTCGCTAGAGAGCCTGTTACAAGTGAATAGCGCAGTCCGCATGTGAATAGGATATAAAATGCAAATAATTGACCAAAAAGAAATTCAGTGTTTGATAAAAAAGAAAGCGGTAATAAATTGGCTAGACCACCAAAGCAACCAAAGACAATTGATTTTATCCAAAGATTAGAAATTAAAGTTGTCTTATTAGTCATATATTCGCTTTTTTTTACTTTTAAAAGCTAAAATACCATTGAAGTTAGATATTTAAAACTATTCACTAATATATTTTAGTTTAAAATAATGATTATACTTTTAATAAAGGGCGTAAAATTTATTTAAGTCTCTAAAAAACCTATTTATTCCTTTTTTCATATAAATCAATCCACTGATCAACTGACATTTTTTGCATTAATTGTGCAATCAATTCGTAGGGGATTTTATTCACATTTTTAAACCGGATACAGCTTTTCCCCATATCTAGTTTTGTGGAGCTATGATTAGGATATTCACTAACAAACCAATCTAATATTTCTTTATCCGCATAAATAGATGAGCTATATAAAGCAATAAAGTTTTTTTGGTTAGCAATACTTGAAAAGGGTAATGGCAAACTAGGATCACAATGATAACCAGGGGGATATAAACTATGAGGCACAACATAACCTGGCATGCTATAGCTCATTTTCTCTTCAAAGCCTTTAGGTAGGTTATCTAATATTACTTGCCGTAATTTAATAAATGCAGCTTGTCGCTCTTGTGGGATATTTGATATGTAATTCTCGATTGTATCCATTAGTTTATTCATCCTTTCAAAATACTTATAGAATTAGCCAGTTAGGTAAGATTATAATTTGTATCGACCTTTATCACTTTATCTAAACTAACTATTCAATTTAAGTAAACCGCCATTTTAATATACATAACACCGGATTTATCAAACTCTTTGCCTCGTTGTTTTAAGCCTAATTTTTGATAAAAGCTGATAGCTGTTTTTCGGGCATCACACCAAAATAACGTAATATCTTTAGATTTTAATATTTCTATAATATGTTTGATTAGGTATGACCCTAATCCTTGCCCTTGAAAATCAGGTAAAGTTGCAAACTTTCTCAGTCGTGCATTTGTGCCATCTATATATATTGATGCCACTGTCACTAACTGGCCTTTAATAAAAACACCAAAATGAAGAGCGTTTTCATCACCTTCGACTACACAAAATGATACTGGTTTATCTGGCCATAAAACCGTGTGTCGTACTGGCAATGCCACTTGGCAAGGTATTTTTTTTATTATCAAATGACTCTCAATTATAAAGTTTTGACCATAAAGTATTTACAGCCTGTTTTTGGATAGTTTTCTTGCACCCATTGTGTTTCATAACCATGCTTTTTATAAAAAGGCATCGCTTGAAAATTAAGTGTATCTAATAAACATTGAATACACCCTCTCGTTTTACCGGCATCTTCAAAACTCTTCAATATTTCACTGCCTATATCCTGATCACGTAACTGTTCTGAGACCCACAAGGTACTCAATTGTAACCAATTACCAAATGAGCGCCCTGCAGCACCTGCAATAACTTGTCCTTGTTCATTTTTAATTTGCACAGCTAAGGGTTTTCGTTCTTGTACCTCCCAATTAGCCCAATTAAAATCCGCTATTTGTTTATCTAGGTAGTTGATTAATTCTGGTTCTGGGTTTTGCAAAACTTCTATTTTCATACATCTCCATAAGGCGGGCGACTATCTATCATCAATATATCAAGTTTGATTTGTGCTTTTTTTTGGTTGTTAATATCTGAGGCTTCAATCATTTCACATTCATCGGTGATCATTTCAGAAATGCTGGTAGGGTAATGTCGGCAGTCTTCAGGGCGATCATGATAAATAGAACAGGTATATCTTACTGGATGATCATTTTCCTGTGCCTCTGTTTCTAAAAATGGACATTGCGCAAGTTGTTTTCCCGTATCAGGATCAAACCAAGCTTTTCCATTTCTTATATATTCAGATATATGTGGAGTAAACAACTCCCACATATTAATTTCTTCTCTCGTAATGCTTAAATCAGCACCGCCATATTTAATACAGCATTTTCCACATTGGTTACACGCTTTCATGGGTAATCTCCGTGGTTTGATGAAGTAGTAATTATGAATACTAACACTTAATAACTTGTAGTTAAAATTTAGTACCTAATAACTTAAAAATTACCAAGGATTTAAAAATTATTGTGATATAAAAGAATTAGTTTATTATCAAGCCTAGTTATAAAACCATGTATATAGTGTAGGTCGCATAACGAATAAAGTTGATAGTATTGGTGGTTATATGCATGATTAAAGAAAAAGATAGATATAATATACTCAAAATAGTTCGCAAGATTAAACAAATACTCGCTAAAATTTGTATAAAACTTTAATTTAGCTGTGACAAATAAATCAAAGATTCTAAGTATGGTACTACCAACTTAGAATCATTCTACTCAACTTAGTTATACTATAAACTTAGCCACATCTTCTTTCATTTGATGTGCATCTCGTTCTAAACATTCACAATTTTCACAGTTTTCACATGAATCAATTAAAAGTTGTTCGGCCGTGACTGATATATTACGTGTTGCATCTTCAACACTTTTAACTGTATACCTTTGCTCTTCTGTTGCACCAGCAATTTGCGTTACCATATCTCTGATCTGATCCATTGCGTCTTTATTAGATAACATAGAACGATTAGCATCTTTTATTGAGCTGTTCATTGTATTGCTTAAATCTAAACTTTTACTGGTGGCATTATGAGAGCTTTTTACATGCTCTTGCAAGGTATTGATCATACGCTCAATTTCAATTGTACTCGATTGGGTTCGTTTTGCTAAAGTACGTACTTCATCGGCAACAACAGCAAAACCTCTTCCGCTATCACCAGCGCGAGCAGCTTCTATTGCCGCATTCAATGCCAATAAGTTTGTTTGTTCTGCAATTTCACGGATTACATTAGTTACTTTTTCAATATCACTACTTGCATGTGTGACTGAATTAATTATTAAACTATTTGATTCAATATGCTGAGTTAGTTCAACCATTTTTCCACTCGCTTGTAACATAGTTTGAGAGCCTATGTTAATTTGTGCATCAGCATTGGTCACACTTTCTTGAACAGCCACACTACTTTGGGCGATTAAATCAACAGCAGTTGCTAATTCCGTTACAGCTTGATTAACTGCTATCGTATTATTTCTTTGTTCTTCTATTGCTTCTTGTGAACGTTTATTTAATTCTACTGAATGATGCGCACCATTCTCAACAGTTTCACCTTTTTCTTTAATTTCACGTACTAAATTGGCAGTAGTATCTATAAAATCATTGACGGAATGCGCAAGTTCATTGACTTCATCTTTACCCGATAAATCCAGATGTTGGGTTAAATCCCCTCCCCCTTGACTGATATTTGCCATTTTTTCGTTTGCAATCTGAAGTCGATTAAACACCCGTTTTGTTTGCATTATTAATAAAGTTGCAATCGCAATCGTCATAATTGCGGCAATTAGCGTGCCTTGTTTTTTAGAATTACTAAGAGATGTAGTAATTGTAGAATCAAGCTCATTTGATACATTGCCAACAAGCGCTTCCACTTTATGAATACTTGCCCTTAATTCACCTCTGAGTCCTGAATTTTGGTCTAATCCACGCATTTTTAGCGCATCAGCCAAATTTTGAGCTGCAATATCGAATTGTGCAATATCATCGACTGCTTGGCTACTTAACATATTAAAGTAACTTTTAGCCTGAACTAGCTCTATTTCGACATTTGATTTTACTTTTAAGTCTAAATTACTTTGAAAATCATTTTCTAATAAAACTAAATGTAATGTATTCGCAATTGCTTGGCTATCTCCTGTTTCGCTAACACTCAACTTAAGATTTTGCTCTGCTTGATTGAAGGCTCCCCGTAAACCTTGATTTTTTTCTAATCCAATTTTTTCATCAATTTCCACTAAATTAAACAGTTGTGCTTGATAAGTCTTTAAATTCTGTTTGGTGTCATTCAACATATTTTGAATATTGGTATTTTCATTAAGATCAGATTTTAACTGTTCAACATGCTTATTCATTATCAACATTCTATTTTCAAATTTTGCGATGTACTTTAAATCTTTACGTAATATGAAGTCTTTTTCATAACGTCGTAACATCAACATATCTGATGTAAGTTCTTTTGAAAGGGCATATTGCTCACCTATTTGAGCAATGTTATTACTCGTATTCCATAAAATACCAGCCATCGTACTCATAGCTAAAATGACAAAAAATGAAACTAAAAAAAATGTATAACGAATAGACATGAAGCCTCCGTGCTAAATGATATGAATTCCTATTTCCACTATAGTCCCTAATTAATTAACAGTCCAATTGTGTTATCATAAAAACGATTTAATAACAAAATTGAACAAACTTTAATTTATCCTATACTGATGATTATTCGATTAGTTTCTCTGTTATAGGGATTAATTTCTTTGAACAAAAAACAAGAAAATAAAAAGTTAGTTATCTCTGATCCACAAAAAAGATCATCATTAAAGAAAATCCTATTTACAGCTGCAACTGCTGGATTAATCACTCATATTCCCTATGTTTTCGCAAAGAAAAAATATAAGCTCCGTATTTTGGGTACACATGTTACTTTACAAGAAGAACTTAGACTCAAAGCGATGGAAGATTTAGGAATAGAGCTCAGCTTTGAAGCAAAAGGCAGTGCAGCTGTCTTACAAAAAGCCTCATTTAACCCATCAGCTTTTGATCTTTACGAACAGTGGTCAGATAGCATTAATGTTTTATGGGAATCAGGATCAATTCAACCGATAGATAAAAAAAGACTTAAATACTGGGGGGAAATAAATAGTTTAACAAAAACAGGGAAAATAACTCCAGATGCCAAAATAGGTGCTGGAGATGCACCTTTCAAAATCCTTCATGTACAAAAAGATAATACTTTAGGGATAGAGCATACAGATAAATTAAGTTTTTTACCTTATGTGCATAACGTCGATTCTTTTGGTTACAATACAAAAGTTATTCCACAAGGTATTCCTTATGAAACCGAAAGTTGGGGTTGGTTATTAGATAAAAAATATTCAGGAAAAGTTGCGATTGTAAACGCACCTACAATTGGATTATTTGACTTAGCACTCGCAGCCAGCGCACAGGGGTTAATAAAATTTAATAACATAGGCGCCATGACTAAGGCTGAACTAGATAAACTTTTTACAATCTTAATCGACTTAAAACAACAAAATCATTTTAGTGGTTTTTGGACTTCTGTACCAGAATCAGTCAGGTTCATGAGTACTAATCGAGTTGTAATTGAAAGTATGTTTTCACCTGCTGTATCTGCCCTAAATGGACAAAATGTCCCCGTAACTTTTGCAGCCCCAAAAGAGGGATACCGAGGCTGGCACGGTGTAATGTGCTTATCTTCACAAACTCAAGGAAGTGCAAAAGATATCGCTTATGAGTACATGAACTGGTGGTTATCGGGATGGCCAGGTGCTTTTATTGCGCGTCAGGGATATTATATTTCAAATCCAAATCGTTCTGCTCAATATCTAAACAAAGACGAATGGGACTACTGGTATCAAGGTAAGCCTGCTAAAGAAAACCTTAAAGGCACTGATGGCAATATCTCTGTGCGACACGGTGAAATAAGGACTGGAGGTTCCTATGAAAAAAGATTCAGTAATGTTGCTGTATGGAATAGCGTTATGCCCACTTATGATTATAGTTTGCAAAGGTGGTATGAATTTATCAGCTCATAACATTACCAGAGACTGTTAACCTTGTATCGCTCGATTAAATTTCAAATTTTATTTGTTTTATTATCTTTAATTATTCTGATAATTGCTCAAGTCGTATTATCCAGAAGTGATCAATTAACTTTTGATGAAGGGTTCAGACTAAAACAACTTGCTATTGAACAAGTAAATATCGTTGGTGAACTTGGAAAAGACGTTGTTGATTTACAACGCATCGTATTAATTTATAAACAAACTGCACGGACTTCTGTCATTTCTAAATTTGATAAACTGATGGAGAACTTAAACCGAAATTTATCAACTTTAAGCACTAAAACCCACAGCAAAAAAAATGCATCTCAATACCAAGATTATATTGCTCGAATGCATGCACATTTAAAAGATTATAATATCAATTTTAAAGATGTCGTTGCCTCGAGACAAAGAAGAGAGTCATTATTTAATGAAGATTTGCTAAATAATTTTAATAAACTAGATTTACTTATATCTGATTATTATCAAATACCAAATACCTCCACTGAAAAGTTGCAGCTCAAGTTATATATTTCTCAAATACAAACAATTTCATCACAATACATGCTTAAGTTCGATTATCATCAAAAAACTATATTTAAAAATAAAATATCTCAGACAAGTGCTTTAATTGAACAACTCAATATTGAACAAGTTAAGAAAAATACTTTACTTAAGATAATCAATAAGATCGCCCTTACCTTCAGATCATTAACCCGTACTACTCGAAATTATAGTGAACTTGTCAATGTCGTAATGACAGGCTCTGCTAATGAATTTATTTATCTCACCAAAGAATTAAATACACTCGTAAGTAATCAGCTAAAGGATACAGATAATAAAATAAATACAAGCTTATCAGTAGCAAAATTACGAAATACAATTAGTGCATTGGTAGTTATATTTCTAGCGCTTATAACTGCTATTTTCATGACATTTCGTATTATTAAACCAATTAAACGCATTACTCAAGTTTTTACTATCTTGTCTCGCGATCAAGATATAGAAAACATCCCCGAACTCAGACGTAAAGATGAAATAGGCCTATTAGCCCAAGCTGCGAATATCTTTCATGCTAAAAACAAACAAACAATTGAATTGCTCCGAGATGCAAGAAAATCGAATGAGAAACAAATTCAATTAAATAATGAGTTAGAACAAGCTAAGATATTAGCTGAGCAAGCATCCAAATCCAAAAGTATGTTTTTAGCAAATATGAGCCATGAAATTAGGACTCCTATGAATGGTATTTCGGGATTAGTTGAAGCGTTGCTCGAAACAACATTAAGTCATTCTCAAAGAGATGATTTAGAGAAAGTATCCTATTCAACTAAAATTTTGATGTATGTGATTAATGACATTTTAGATTTTTCAAAAATTGAAGCTGGTAAACTCGATGTAGAGCAAGTTAATTTTAATATCAATGATATTTTTGATAATATTTTGTCTAATATATCTATTTTAACACGAAATAAACATCTTGAATTTGAGTTTTTTATATCAAAAGGTGTTCCATATTCATTTATTGGCGATCCTATCCGGATCAGCCAAGTTTTAATTAATTTATGTACTAATGCAGTTAAATTTACTTCTGAAGGTAAAATTGAACTGAGTGTAAAAGTAAATAAACTAAAAAATTCACAAAAAACGGAGTTAATTTGTACTGTATCTGATACCGGAATTGGTATGAATTCAGAACAACAGAAGAAAGTATTTGACTCTTTTACTCAAGCTGATGGATCTACAAGTCGAAAATTTGGTGGTACGGGTTTAGGGTTATCAATTGTACAACAGCTTGTTAAACTCATGGGTGGACAAGTTAATGTCTCTTCATCACCTGATAAAGGCAGTAAATTTACAGCGAGTTTTATGTTGGATTCTCAAACACCAAATCATTCAATTTATGACACTCTAGAGCAAAACACTGATAAGTTTTTTTATGTAATTGATACTAAAGTGCCTCTCATTCCTCGTGATTACTTAAAAGCTTTATCAAAATCTGTGACTATAATAAAAGATATCTATGAAGTAGGGCTAATAAATGAAATAGAACAAGGTAGTACGATTCTGATTGATTCTGTTTCATCTGTTATATCGCCATTTTTTACCACAAATAAGGAGATAATAAATAAAAAGAATATCAAAATTGGTTATATTATCGGTAATTTAGATAGTTTTAAAAGTTGTGATACTTTTGTTTATCTTGTAGCACCATTCACACCATTAAAACTTTATAAATTTATTAGGCAGCTAACGCAATCAAATAGCACAAATGAACCTACAAATAAAACTAAAGAAAACCCTAAACAACAATTTAAAGGACATGTCTTACTTGTAGAAGATAACCCGATAAATCGGGTTGTAGCAGGTAAAATACTCACATCTTTTGGTTTAACATTTGATGTTGCTATTGATGGTAAAATAGCAGTTCAAAAAATCATTTCCAGAAAGTCATATGATTTGATTTTCATGGATGTTCAGATGCCAATAATGGATGGTTACACTGCAACACAAAAGATAAGAGAAAATGGATTTATAGATTTACCAATATGTGGATTATCGGCTAATGCAATGAAAGAAGATTCTTCGCTCGCTTTTAAAGCAGGCATGGATCAATACATAACCAAACCAATTAAAATCGAAGAAATGGATACCATTTTAAAAAAATATTTATCGCCAAAATAGACTTAATAAACGAAAAGATTTTAATTTAATGTCCTTGTCCTCTAAATAACAATAACCATAAATACTTCTTTATGTCGTATTTACCATAATTATTCTAATAATTTAGCTAAAATATCAATAAACCCAAGACTATTTGATAGAAAAAGAAGATAATCACCTCAATTATGATCACCCTTATAATTGCTCTATTATTTTATGCCTCCTAAGCTGAAATAAGGTTCAATTTATTGCATGAAAAAGTGGACACCATTCAATGGAAATTAAAGTTAATTTTCTCGACAACCTTAGACTAGAAGCTAAGTTTGACGATTTTACGGTTATTGCCGATCAACCTATACGTTATAAAGGTGATGGTTCAGCTCCTAGCCCATTCGATTATTTTTTAGCATCTTCAGCTTTATGCGCAGCTTATTTTATGAAAGTGTATTGTGCAGCCCGTGATATTCCAACAGATGGCATCAGACTTTCTCAAAATAATATCGTTGATCCTGAAGATAGATATAACCAAATTTTCCAAATACAAGTAGAACTACCAGAAAGTATTTCAGATAAAGACCGCCAAGGGATTTTACGTTCTATTGATCGTTGTACCGTTAAAAAAGTTGTTCAAACAGGTCCTGAGTTTAAAATTGAAACAGTTGAAAGCTTAGATGAAGATGCGCAAGCTATGCTGATGGCAAAGCCTGATGAAGCATCAAATACATTTATCTTAGGTAAAGACTTACCACTTGAGCAAACAATTTCCGATATGACAAGTATCTTAGCAGATCTTGGCATGAAGATAGAAATTTCGTCTTGGCGTAATATTGTACCAAATGTATGGTCGCTACATATTCGTGATGCAGCCTCTCCAATGTGTTTCACTAATGGCAAAGGTGCAACAAAAGAAAGTGCTCTGTGTTCTGCATTAGGCGAATTTATTGAACGCTTAAACTGTAATTTCTTTTACAATGACCAATTTTTAGGTGAAGAAATTGCTAATAGTGATTTTGTTCATTACCCAAATGAAAAATGGTTCAAATTAGAAGAAGATGATTCACTCCCAACTGATATCCTAGATGAATATTGTCGTGAAATATACGATCCTGAGGGGGAACTATGTGGTTCCAATCTGATTGATACTAATTCAGGTAATAGCGAACGCGGTATTTGTTCAATTCCGTATGTGCGTCAATCTGATGGCGAAACAGTATACTTCCCTTCTAATCTCATCGAAAACTTATTTTTAAGTAATGGTATGAGTGCAGGTAATAACTTTGCTGAAGCAAAAGTTCAGTGTTTATCTGAAATTTTTGAACGCGCAGTTAAAAGACAGATCATTGAGCAAGAAATTGTACTTCCAGATGTACCTAAAGATGTAATCGCTAAATTCCCTAGTATTGTTGCAGGTATTGAAGGGTTAGAAGCACAAGGATTTCCTGTAGTTGTCAAAGATGCCTCTCTTGGTGGTCAATTCCCAGTTATGTGTGTCACTTTAATGAACCCTAAAACAGGCGGTGTTTTCGCCTCTTTTGGTGCGCACCCAAGTTTTGAAGTTGCACTTGAGCGTAGCCTTACTGAATTATTACAAGGTCGTAGCTTTGAAGGTTTAAATGATGTACCAAAGCCAACTTTTAATAGTTTAGCAGTTTCAGAGCCTGAAAACTTTGTAGAACATTTCATTGACTCTACTGGTACTATCTCTTGGAAATTCTTTAGTGCGAAACATGATTATGAGTTTATCGAATGGGATTTCTCTGGCACTAACGAAGAAGAAACTGCAAGTTTATTTGGTATTTTAAAAGACTTAGGTAAAGAATGTTATATCGCTGAATTCTCTGATTTAGGCACTGCATGTCGTATCTTAGTTCCTGATTATTCGGAAGTTTACCCAGTTGAAGATCTGATCTGGGATAATACCAATAAATCATTAAATTACCGAGAAGATATCTTAAATCTGCATTCATTAAGTGACGATGCGTTAGCAAACTTAGCTGAGCGATTAGAAGACAGCCAATTAGATAACTACACAGATATTATTACTTTAATTGGTATTGAATTTGATGAAAATACCGTTTGGGGTCAGTTAACTATTCTTGAACTTAAAATCTTAATTTATCTAGCACTAGGTGAGTTAGAAGACGCTATAGAATTAGTCGAGACTTTCTTACAGTTTAACGATAATACTGTTGAGCGTGGTTTATTCTATCAAGCAATCAATGCTGTGCTTGAAGTCACATTAGATGAAGAGCTTGAGCTTGAAGATTATATACCTAACTTCAATCGCATGTTTGGTGAAGAAAATATGACTCACGTTGTCGGTTCAATTACAGGCGATGTGAGATTCTTTGGTTTAACTAAAACAAGTATGAAACTAGAAGGCTTGGACAAACACTTAAGGTTAATCGAAAGCTACAAAAAGCTTCATACAGCACGTGCGCTAAAAGCTGAAAAATAACTTTTAGATAATTTACAAAAACCAACTTCTCATTTTAGAAGTTGGTTTTTACGATATTTAAGCTCATAAATTTATTATATTAATCAGAATAACAACCTACTACCTACAACTGCGTCTTCCTCTATTACAGTTATCGATACTTCTTACTGATAAGCCTACTATGCTACTATTACACAAATTAGAACTTTAATAATTTAAAACAAAGGTTTCATAATGAAAAAGAGTATCATATTTTTAGCAATCGCAAGCTTAAGCACTCCCGTAATAGCTGAAGACTCATGGTTTGATAGCTTAAAAAACTTTATAGGTTTAGGTGATTCAAGCCAAGCTGTCGCTAAATCAACAAGCGAAAACTTACCTAATGCAAATGAAATTGTATCGGTATTAACTGACGCTCTTTCAATTAATTCAGATCAAGCATCTGGTGGTTTAGGTGCGCTTTTTAATTTAGTTAAAAATAATATATCTCAAGAACAATTTTCTCAACTAACCCAATCACTTCCAGGAGTTAATCAACTAATTAATGATATGCCTGATATTAGCGAATTAAAAACAAGTGAAGGCCTTTCTGGTCTACTTGATAAAGCATCACAATACAGTGAATCGCTCAAAGGGGTTAATGATTTAAAAAAACAGTTTGAGTCGCTTGGTTTAAAGCCTGAAATGATCACAGATTTTATTTCAACAGCGCAATCCTATTTAGATAATGAACAAGGACAAGAAGCAAAAGAAATTCTATCTCAAGGATTAAGTAAATTAATAAG
This sequence comes from Pseudoalteromonas sp. C2R02, assembly GCF_018860845.1. NCBI lineage: Bacteria > Pseudomonadati > Pseudomonadota > Gammaproteobacteria > Alteromonadales > Pseudoalteromonadaceae > Pseudoalteromonas > Pseudoalteromonas sp. C2R02. Next base: position 120,005 of record NZ_JAHKQC010000036.1, read on the forward strand.
TTAGACAACTTTATAAAGGCCTTACAAGTTTGAAAGGCCTTTGTATCTCTTTGAATATAAAACTTAGAAATTTTAATAAAATATATTTACTCTAATCTCATATCTAATTGTATAGGATAGTCAAACTGATAATCACCATATTTCACCTTCAAATACATAAAGTCTATATGATTAAAAATCACGCTACTTGTTTTTAATCGAAAATTAATTTGTTTGCTGGATCTCGTTATTTCAGCTATATCAAATGTATTTGAAGTCAGTGATTGATCAAGAGAAATCGTATCCACTAAACCATGAGGATCAATAAAAGTAACAGTAAATGATTTTTCAATATCATTAAAAATAATAGGGATATCACCAGCGTTAAAGGTAAATGAACTTCTTCAGTTAGATTTAGATAATATTGTTACATTTGCAATTTTCATAACTTCACTATTATCTATTAACGTAGCCCGATAAATAATCTCCATGTTTTGCTGACTATTAACTTCAGGTGCTGTTATTTCAAAGTGGTTTTTACTTTCATTGCGATCTGAACCTACTACGCCTGATACTTCCCATGACCAAGATTTTATTTGATCAAAGTTATCAGTAATAACACTTAGAGTAACATCTTGTCCCTTGACTAAAATTAATTTTGAAACAATAGCATCAGATATAGTGCAGCTGATTCTATTGACATGATCAGTAAACTCTTCAAAGTAGCCTTTATCGACCATTGAGAATCAATTTTACCTTAGCACCAAAAATAAAATATCCATGTAGTGATGTCTGAATTCTATTTCTGTGTTAGATTTTTGTTTAACTCATCAGTACGGTTGTTACAACCCTAGCCCATATGAATAATTCGTAGCTATAATAATCAATCACTAATATGTTATTTACAATATCGACCTATTTTTGGTTATTATTGTGTTTGAAACATTTTTTAATTCACGTGTTATTGTATGTACATTTTCACAGCCAATTCTTACCAGCTGAACCACTGCTAATTTAGCCCTTACGCCTGTAGCACAATAGATATATAGGTTGTTTTGGATCTTACTAAAAGGCACTTGCTTTCATATCTAGAACACCTTGAGGAATATTGATTCCGCCATCAGTTAAGCCTTGAACATATTCCTCTGGCTTTCTTATATCAATCAAAGCACCGTTTCATTTCTGCATTTTAGTATAGCTATTTGAGACTCTCAACAAGATATTGATGTTCTAATACTGAGCATTAAATTTAATATTGGTTTAAGCATATATCCTTTCCTTTAGTATCTATACTAGATATTACATTAAGTAAATATAAGTTAGTAAATGCTAATAAAATTTTTTATTTTAATACTCGAACAAAGACCCTGATGGTTCTAAACTTAACTTGCAGATAAAGCGGGGAGGAAACTATGTTCAATTCCATAAATATAACTAAATATACATGTTTTATATTTTATATTTCATTATCTTTACTGCAAATTAATGTAAATGTTTATGCTAGTGAAGACATCTCTGTGGGTTACTTCAAAAATGGAAAATATATTGTTAGTGAAGGCACTAAAACCGCAAATGGATATATTTTCAATAAAAATGATACTAAAAAAGTAAAATTGGCGACCTTAGACTGGCCACCCTACATAGGTCGAAATTTATGTAATAAAGGCTGGGTTTTTAAATTTACCGCTGCATTATTGATCAGCAAGGGTTATCAAGTTGAAATTAACTTTCTCCCTTGGGCACGCGCAGTTAGATCTGTTGAACTAGGTACCAGTGATATTTTATTCCCTGAATATTATATTGAAGATTCTGCTCCTTCTGATTATGTTAAAGGTAAGCGTCGTCGAGAGGTATTAATGCTCTCAAATGAATTTCCTGGCGGTATGATTGGTTTTTTAAAAAGAAAAGGGGAAGAAGACACATTTAAAGGTAATTTAAATAACCTAAAAGGAGCAGCCATTGGTGTGGTTCGAGGTTATCAAAATACCCCTGAATTTGATGCTATGATGGATAATAATGAATTTAATATCGTTCAAGCTGTTGATGATTTACAGCTCGTTAAACTACTTGTCGCAAAAAGAGTGAATTTAATTATAGGTGATCCTAAAGTGTTACGTTTTACAATCAATTATTCAAACCTACCCGCAGCAGAAAAAGCAAAATTATTAAATAGTATTGAGCAAGTTCAGCCTGAGTTAAAATATAACGCCTTGTACTATGCACTAAGTACAAAAAGTGTGAATGCTAATACTATTTTAAAAGATATTAATACAGCCCTTTATGAATTTAAAAATAGTGGTGAGACGAAAAGAATCATAGATATTGGTAATAGTGAGTGTTTTTAACAATTTAATTTGCGTTATTACGGAATATCTTTTCTAAAGCGGCTATCGCTAATATTTGTTCCTTGCCAACGAATAACAACTTATGCAAATTTAAAATTTGTGTTTCAAAGACTTTGTCATTCAATATTTTGTTAAAATTAGTGATAGCTTTTTCTCCTTGATCAGACTTTGAACATGAGATATAACCAAATGCAAAGTTATCAGTATTATTGATTCTATGAAAATTAAAATCTGTCAATGTTATTGTCTTCCTATTCTCATAACTAAATACCGATTCATATTCTATAATCGCATCAATCTTTTTTTGTAGAAACATCTTCCTCAATCTCTGTGCGCTGTCCTCCCCTGAAATTACAATTAATTTTGATTTAAGGTTTGATATTTGCTTATCTAGTTTGTTTCCATATGAACGACTTTCAATAATGCCAATTTTTAAGCCATGTAAATTCACCATTTCATACAGCGAAATATCACCCTTGATAAATTGATTCTTATAAGTAATTAGACGATTTGACGGATATGCAGTTAAAGGCAGATCTGTAAATATTGAATATTCTAAACGTGGTTTCCGTTTCATTTTATTATATAAACATATATGCGACCGAGACTTTAATAATCTCCATTGTGCGATTCGATCTGCTTCTATCCTAGTGAAATTGATTTTACTAAATTTATGAGTCTCTATTTCATTTAATATAATTGATGCTATATCTATCTTGGTATTGTTATAGAATGCTTCTAAATCTGATACAAGTTTTATTGGCTCTTTTGCATCAACAGAGATAGCTATAAGGAATAACCAAAAAATATGTCTCATGAGTAAAGCACCTTAGCTTGAAAATAATTAAACCAATAGCGAGTTTATAAATTATTAATATATCATTTTGTTTTATTTTAATTGTTATAATGCATAGTAAAAAAGTAACTCTCTCTCACACATAGTAATAAAATGTAATTAAATACCTATTTTTATTACTCTCTCCTCTAACGATTAAATATAATTTAACCTTTGGTTCATTTGATTCGAATCCCCTTCTTTGGTTATTAAAGGTATACTTAATTTAATAAAGGAGCGGTATGTTTAAATCTATTAAAAATGTCACCATACACAAAACCGATATAATTTTTGTAATTATCGGGTTATTTTGCTTAGTCCCTATTATTTCATCACCTGTAGCATTATTAATTGGTTTCTCATTATCTACTTTGGGTTATACACCAAAAAATATTAATTTAAATACGCTCACAAAAACTTTACTAGCTTATTCAATTGTTGGCTTAGGGTTTGGTATAAATTTAAATGAAGCAATTTCAGCGACCAAAGATGGATTCGGTATTATAGTAGTATCAATCTTTAGCACATTAATACTAGGTTACTACCTGACTAAAATACTAAAAATTGATCATAAAACAGGGTATTTAATTTCTACTGGCACTGCAATTTGTGGTGGTAGTGCGATAGCAGCTGTTGCTCCCGCCATCAATGCTAAAAATGATCAAACTTCATTAGCATTGGTTACAATATTTATTCTTAACTCTGTCGCTTTATTTGTTTTTCCATTTATTGGCCATTTACTAGAAATGGAACAGTATACTTTTGGTGTTTGGAGTGCGATAGCCATACATGATACTTCTTCTGTAGTTGGAGCTGCTTCTGCATATGGAGATGAGGCATTATTGACCGCTACAACTTTAAAGCTTGCACGCGCATTATGGATTATTCTTATTGCCTTCATTAGTGCATTGTTGTTTAAAGGCGATAATAAAATTAAAATCCCATTTTTCATTTTATTTTATTGCTTAGCGATCCTGATTGCTTACTTACTGCCTGAATTTCAATATGTATTTGACAGTATATTCAATATCTCTAAACGTGTTTTAGTCGTATGTCTGTTTTTAATAGGTGCAAGTATCAGCATTCAAAAAATAAAAGAGTCAGGTATAAAGCCGCTACTTTTAGGCATAATACTTTGGGGAGTGATAAGTATCAGCTCGCTAAGTTATATATTATGTTTTATGTAAATATTTAATGTTAGAGACTTACTTTTTCTTCTTTAGCTCTAAAATAATATGCCACTAGTAAAATGAATGCAATGAGATCTAGTGCAGCAGAGACGAGCCCTTGTGTAAAAAGTGATATGAAAATGCATATAAATACACTCATTATTATTAAAGTATTTATCAAATCCAAAGCCTTTTTTTAAATATATATAAGGTATTATCAAAGTAACGCCTATGACTTGGGAAATAATAGAATCATATAACTCATAACAAATTAAAACTGCACACCAACCACGCTATTTTTTAAGTATTAACTTATCTAAAGATAAACGGGTAGATCGTGATTTTGGATGCTTACTCCTACCTAGCCTACCCATAAACACAACATTTTTAGGATCCTGAACGAGTTCACTAAATAGTTTATTAGTTTTCATCGCATTTTCTATCACATCATGATCTCGAGTAAACTCAATTTTATTATCTAAGTATCTTGAAAATACTAAAGGCGTATAACTTGGTTGAAAACCAAGTTTTAATGACTCAGACGTTAACCAGAATCTCTGAATCGCCCTACCAGCGTTAATATAATCGCGTGTGTTAGTAACTGACTTATTACATAAAATAGTAAAATGTGAGCAGCATCTTAAGCCTGGGATAAAATCTAATTGTAATCTAGGCAAATAAGTCCCAGCCAAAAATCGGTTAAAAAACTGTACTCTACTCCACCTTTTAAATAACCATTGCATTAAACGTGCAGTTAACCAATCCACTCCTAGGGCTTGCTCTGGAATTTTTGTTTCACTAAATTGTTGATGCCAATCAATCAGTTTTTTGTGCACTTCAAATGCTTCTTTCATCGTCAAACGTGTTTTTGCGTTAATAAAGCTAAGCCATGCGAAGCGGTTTTTTAGTTTGAGTGTTTCATGCCATTTAACACTGAAACCATCTGGTAAACTTTTTTGTAATTGTGCTTTTTCTGTATATGTTAAAACTTTGGTGCCCATAGCTCTGCGCTGCACAGTTCTTGTTTTAATAAATGAGAATAAAGGACTTTGGTCTATCGCTAAATCTTTGATCAGTTTAACTTTGAACTTTAATAACATTTCATCTGATAGGTCTGCAGTTATATTTACTTTATGGCCAAAACCACTTGCCGCTATTTCAATTGTTTCTAACAAAATTCCATGCGCGATATGGCTAGAATGCCCGTCTAAATCATACACAACATTATCACGAGTATCATGTGCATAAATGATAAAACTCTTGTCATCTATTATCTCAAAACGCCAGCATTGACTATTATCTCCACTTGGTGCCCAGCGAGCTATGTTCAACACTTGTTCTGTTAATGTCATCGAACTCAAATTAGCTCCTAACTAGAATTTAATATAACCAGTTTTATCTTTATTTGGTTTTATAATAATAAAATTAATCAAATTCACTTTATTTCCCTATTTGAATTATATACTTTTATTTAATACTGTTAATTATAAAAGGAACTAATAAATGCAATACCTAATGGAAATAGGGTTACCCATAGCCATAATTTTAATCATGATTGGTTTAGGGTTGAGTTTAGCACCTAATGATTTCAAGCGTGTATTTAAACAACCTAAAAGTTTTATACTTGGTGTCATTTGCCAAATGTTGTTTCTACCTTTAATTGCGATTTTAATAATCTCACTTACTGGTTTAACTGGAGAGTTAGCGATTGGCTTGTTTATACTTTCTCTATGCCCTGGTGGTGCAACTTCAAACTTATTTAGTTATTTAGCTAAAGCTGATGTCGGTTTATCTGTCTCATTAACTGCAGTAGTTGGATTTATTACGCCTTTTACAATCCCTTTTCTAACCGCTTGGGCAATCAATTACTATGGTGAAAATCAAGAAGCTATCAAATTTCCAGTTCTAATGACTTGGGTTAAATTAATGGTCATTACTGTAATTCCGATCCTAATAGGGATGTTTATCAGGTCTAAAAAACAATCATTAGCAATAAAAGCTCAACCATTTATTAATTGGTTTTCTATCTCAGTACTTGTGCTAGTTATCATAGCTATTTGCAGTAAAATGGGCAGCAAAATAATGGAGTTCACAATTTTAGCAGGCCCCGCTGTAATTTTGCTGAATATTACCACTATGATTTTTGCCTTTTATATCGGTAAAGTTTTCCTTGATAATCATGCCCAATCTAGAACGCTCACTTTAGAGGTTGGCTTACAAAATGGTACCTTAGCCCTATTGATCACAAGCACAATTCTGCAAAGTAATACGATGTCTATTCCTCCCAGTATCTATGGGTTATTTATGTTTTTAACTGCGGGGATCTTCTCTATCACTATGCTAAAAAAAGATAAACTTATAATTAAAACAAAGCAATAAAATGCAAAGTATGAGTTTATCCCAAGTAAAAAGTAATATTGATGAATCAAAGAGCAGTCATTTTCAATTTATTATAGCGATTTGTAGTTTAATTAATATGGTGATGGACTTTACTGAAGCTTCAGTCAGTACTTGAGGCACCTACAAAAGTCTGAATAGGTGATTTACTCATTTCAGCCATAGCTTTTATGGCGTATGGAGCACTATTTATTACTCCTTTTGCTGATAAAGTAGGTAAAAAATTCATACTTCTTACTTTAACCATTGAGAGTTTTGCTATGATAAGTTATGCCTTTAGCCAAAATGTCTCTCAACTAGGTCTTTTATGTTTTAGCACAGGTTTAGGCATAAATGGGATGATTGCAACACTTAATACATTAGTTTGTGAATACTAAAACAGATACAAAAAATCTTTGCATCAGTATATTACAGTTAAGTTATCCGGTTGGAGCTGTAATTGGAGACCTAATAAGTGTCTATCTAATAAAGTTTATGGTTGGAAAATTGCTTTTATATTTAGAGGCTGTATTTCCTAATTATGATCATTTTGCTTATTTATTATTACCATAACCTCTGTTTTTTTATTTGTTAAACAACCAAAAAGTGTTTTACCCTCAATATAAATCTATTCCTGAATAACATATATTTTTCAGGTGATTGCCTTAAACACTTACTACTGGAATGCATCTACTACAGTTATAATAATTATTAATCAATCTTAATTAAATCTAAATTAGTGGCTTAGAAGTTCAGAGTTTTTGCTTTGAGAGATAAAGTTTTTTAACTCTTGATTGAATTTTTGGTTCTTTTCTATTGTTGCATTAATGAATTGAAATTTATCGATTATGTCTCGATTTTCAAACTCTTTATTAAATTTACTTTTAAACTCAAAATTTTCTATTGCATGTTCATCACTGGATACTGAGTGTACTTCTGATTGAATATTTGACCATAATAAATAAGAAAATAATACACCATTACATGCTACTGAAAATAAAATTGCAGTAGTTGTATTTAACATTAAATTATAGCGGCTTTTCATACTTTTTATCCATTCATTATTTTTACCTTTTTAGTGTAAAAATAAAATATGGATTAAATATGGATTAAATATGGATTAGATTGGATGAGGACCCTCTAAATCAAATAATATTTTTGTGAAATTATATTTAAATATGGCTACGAGCGAAATTTTAATAAAAAATATGTAAGTTTTATCAAATGAGTCAATTAATATTACTAAAAAAACAAACGGTCATATATCGAAATGTTTGTCAGTTTATTTTCTTAAAAGTAATAGTTTAAATTTATGGTTAAAGTTTTAATCGTCGAAGATGAAAGCATGATAGCATGATAGCATGATAGCAGCGCAAGTTGCTAGATAGATTACGCGAGAAGGTTATCAACTAATAATATTGAATTCGGGTGAAAAGGTAATTGAAACTGTAAAAGCTCAGCTACCAGATATTATTATCTTAGATGTGATGCTGCCGGTAAAAGATGGCGTTTCTTGTTGTAAAGATATACGTGAGTTTTCAGATACGCCAATTATTATGCTAACCACCAGTAAGACTGAAAATGACCGTGTTATTGGCTTACAAGCTGGTGTCGATGATTATGTATGTAAACCATTTAGCGCTTAAGAATTAATGCTCAGAATTAAAGTTATATTAAAAAGGTCAGGTATTACAAACACTGTTGAGAACTCAGGTTTTGCATTAGATAAAAATGGATTTTTACTTAAATACCAAAATAATGAGGTAAAGCTAACTAATTTAGAATTTTCCTTATTAAAGCTGTTAATGCATATGCCTAGACGTATTTATTCTACAAATACCTGAATTAGCATACAATAATAATCGAGATATCTCAGATCGGGCAATCGCCAGTCATATTAAAAACATACGTAAAAAAATCCGAAAAATCAATATAGAGCAAAATGTCATTGAGACAATTTATGGTGCAGGTTTTAGGTTTATCGCTTTAAATTAAGCGATATCAATATAATTTGATATCGCTTTTGACCCCTTTAAACTGTTTTATTACTTGCTTGAATGATTAAAAGTACTATCTCTTTATCACTATTATTCAATAAACCATGCTCACCAAAGGGCCTATTTAATATCATATCTCCTTCAACTACTGATTGCTGTTTACCATCAATAGTCATCACTCCTTGTCCTTTTAATATGATATACATTTCTTCTTCATCACCATGCATATGTGATCCCATTGAGGAGTTTGCAGGCATAGTAACTCTTAATGCAAAGTCCCACACACCTTTTAGCTCTTCACGACGAAATACTTTTTGAATTTCTATTTCACCTTGACCATCATGACTATTTTGATCCGTTACTTTATCGCATGTAATATAGTTTTTAATCATAAATAATCCTTTATTTTGCTACTTATTATTCACTTCAAGCTCTTGAGAAAAATCAGCAGTATTTTTAGTTAGATTTATAAATTGACTTGCAAATAATGAAGCAACAGCAATCAATGCTCCGGCATAAAATACCAACGAATTATCAATGAGCCAAATCACACCAAAACTTGCCGGAATAACAACTGCAGCAATATGATTGATACTAAAACTTACAGCAGAATTTGATGCTATATCCTTGGGATCTGCTATTTTTTGAAAGTAAGTTTTTAATGCTATCGCCATAGCAAAAAACAAATGGTCAATAATATACAATACAGCTGCAATATCGGCAGAATCCACAACAGCGTAACCAACAAAAACCATGACTAAACCTGAGTACTCTAAAGTAAGCGCTTTTTTCTCACCGACTCTGCCAATCCAAGCCCCAATTTTAGGTGCCAAAAAGAAATTTATAACATGGTTTATCATATACAGTAGTGTGATTTGCTGCACACTATAGCCAAATTTTTCAACCATAAGAAACCCAGCGAATACCACAAAAATCTGTCTACGTGCCCCCGACAAAAACGTTAACAAGTAATATAAACTATAGCGTTTTCGTAAAACTATTTTTTTGTGCTGTGCGTGTTTCACCTCGAATTTTGGCATAGCCATAAACAACCAAATTGTCAGTAACAACCCTGTTAAACCAAAAAATAAATATAAGAATTGATAACTAGTAGAAAATAAACTGAACCCTAACCAAATAAGGGCATAACACACTAAAGATGCCGCTGATTTAATTGACATTAACTTACCCAATTTCTCAGCAGTTTCATTTTTATTAAACCATTGTAAACTTAATGATGTATTTATAGTTTCATAATAGTGAAAACCTATAGACATTAAAACTGTGGTTGCATATAGGCCGTAAATACTTGGAAATAATCCCGTTATTGCAACGCCTATTGATAAAATACACAAAGAAATAAGTGCGAATATTTGCTCTGTTAAAACTAATAATACAAATACGGCAGTAAAAGCTAAAAAGCCAGGGATTTCTCTAAGAGATTGTAATATACCAATTTCAGCTCCTGTAAATGCAGCCTGCTCTATAGCGAAATTATTTAACATTGCTAGCCAGGCAGCGAAAGTTGCTGACATAACAATGCTTGCAACTACAAGGAAAATAAATGGTGTTTGCCATCCTTTATTTTTCATATTACTCCCTAATGATTTAATACTTTCCTGATCCATACTGCTCCTGTTAAACCATCACTGATTTCTAGTTTGTGTACCGAGTTACAACAGTATATTATTTCCATTCCATGGCTCAAAGATGAAATTATGACAGTTAACTTATCAAAACAGACAAATTTGAAATGGACAAAACAGAGCCCAAGTAGACTCTATCCAGAATTACCTAGACCGATTGTTTCAACGGCTCATGAATTTGAAGCAATGACACATATTGTTAAGCATTCGCATCCATGGTCACAATTGTGCTACGCATGTAAAGGCGTAACTCAAACTCAAACCCAAGAAGGTACGTTCGTATTGCCCCCAGAGCAAGCCTTGTGGATCCCAGCTAACGTCGAACATCAACAACACCTAAAAACTAAGGTTAGTAATCGCAGCTTATACATAGATTCAAAATGGTGTAACCCACTTGGTAATAAGGTTCGTTCTCTCACTGTTGACCCGCTATTGAAATCTTTAATTTTAGAAATAGCCAACTGGCGTGAGCATTATGAAAGAACCGCTCAAACTGATCGTTTAGTACAAGTTTTAATTGATAGATTATCAATAGCACCTAGTAACCAGTTGTTTATGCCAACCATTAATGACAACCGGTTGTTGCCAATAATAGAATCCTTAAACTTTGATCTTGCAAACAAACTAACAATTGAACAATGGGCATCAAAAGTTGGCGCTTCAAGCAGAACTTTAAATAGACTGTTTAATAAAAATTACGGCATGGGTTTTAGTAAATGGAAGCAAAAGATTAAAATTATGAAGTCTTTGGAAATGTTAAATGAAGAAATCCCTTTAAGTGATATTGCCTATGAACTTGGGTATGAATCCTCTTCAGCATTTTTAACTGCTTTTAAAAAACAACTAGGATGTTCACCCAAAAAATACTTATCAATTAATAATGATTAATAGGTCATTTATTTAGGTTTTTTTTGAGATCTGTTATTTACGCTAAAATAGATTATAAAAAAAATTATTGCGTAGCCAGATGCATAAATGATTGCTAAAAATAAGCTATCTTGCCCATCACCAAAAAACAAATTAGCAATATTCATTATGAAAGACCCATTAGGTAAATGGACTGGACCTAGAAATATGCCAAAGAAAAAACCTATTAAAATCGTTTTCAAATATCGATGATTTACTAAGCACGTAATGAGTATACAACTGACTATAAATAATAATAAACCTAATACAGCCAATCCAATTATAAATGGCCAATATAAAGCAGATGGATCAGATGCAAATACAGATGAAGGTAAAGCTAAGCTGATAATCAGTATAAACTTTTTTACAATACAATTTACATTGTACTGTACTTCCTTGCTCTGCATTGTTCTGATCCTTAAATACTTTACCTAACTAAACTAATCTTACCAGAACAATCAGACTCTTGTACTTAATAACATATATTCTTTTGCATACTCCCATAACATTTGCGCTTGTTTTATATTCTCACCATTACGATATAAATCTAATGCATGTACTGCATAATCCTGTGCAGTACTGTTATTATCTAAGTCCAAAAAGTTCATCTGTGAAGCATATTCTTGAATCTTCATTTCTATACCTGTTGCGATTTTAAAATCACCAAAATTTCACTTGATTTCTTAAAGCAAAATTTAAGCCATTAATAGAAATTTTAAAGAATTTATTATCTGAAGATTTGGGTTATTAAAAAAGAAAAACACTTTAAATATCTCTATCCAGATCTATTTAAAGTGTTTTGTAAACTCTAAAATGTCGTTAGTTCTTAAAGTCTAAATTAGTAAGAAGCTTTAAGACTAATACCTGAATAAGTACTATAACCCTTTACTCTAATATACACTGTACCAGCTTGTGTAATATTTAAACTACAACTTTCTGAATTACCATTTTTATAAGGGCGGCAGTCATAATCTGTATCTGTCGGTTGTGCTCCTTGCTTCACATACAAATCACCATCACCGGTACCGCCAGACATTTGCACTGCTAACCTCGAATTTGCTGGAACGGCTATTTCGTAAAAACTTTCAGCTCCAGCGCTGCCAGATAAACCAGTTTTTGGTATTCCATTTTCTAAACAACTACTGCCTGTACAACCACCACCTGGCGTTTCATAGCTCGCTGTAATTGTTGTACTGTATGAAGAATATCCATGAACCATAGCATACATTTTACCTGCAGATGGATTATTAATGACACAGCTTTCATTATTACCATTTTTATAAGGTCTACATGAATAAGCTGTTAAAGTTGCTTTTTGGCCTTGATTTACATATAAATCTGCATCACCTGACCCACCAGCAATATTTAACGTTACGCTTGCAGCACCTGATGGTACATCAATAAAGAAATCAGTGGTGGAACCTGTACCACCTGAAGCTGATTTCGATTGATTATTTGATAATTCAGTTTCATCTACAGGGCAGTTATTGCCACATCCTGTATCATCTGCCAATGCAAAAACCATCTTATTAGGCGAGCCCGTTTTGGCATCAGAAACGACATTACTGGTTGATCTTGAATTCAATAAACTTTCAACTTGTGAACTTGATAAGCCTGTATTTTCATCTAAATACAATGCAGCAACACCCGCTACATGAGGCGCAGCCATCGAAGTACCACTGATCGTATTTGTAGCAGAGTTAGAGTTATACCATGCTGAAGTTATATTTGAACCAGGTGCGTATATATCTAAGCAATTACCATAGTTAGAAAAGCTGGAGCGTGAATCACCATTGGCAGTTGAGCCTACCGTTATTGCGCTTGCTGCCCGTGCAGGTGAGTAATTACATGCATTACTGTTATCATTACCTGCCGCCACAACAAATGTAATACCCGCTGAAACTGCCGCATTTACAGCATCATCAGTCGCTTGAGATGCACCACCACCTAAACTCATATTTGCAACAGAAGGACCTGATGCATTATTTTTAACCCAATTAATACCTTGGATCACGCCCGAATTACTACCTGAACCGTTACAGCCTAATACTCTTACACCCACAACATTAACATTTTTAGCAACACCGTGCTTCGAACCTGCAATCGTGCCAGCTACATGTGTTCCATGACCATTACAATCTGTTGCGTTATTATCATTATCAATGAAGTCGTAACCGCTCGTAGCACGACCACCAAATTCATTATGCGAGTTAAGTACACCAGTATCAACAACATATGCTGTTACACCAGTGCCATCATAATCATAATGATAATTACCATCTAAAGAACCTGAGCGTTGATCTACGCGATCTAGACCCCAAGTAGGACTAGCTTGATCGCCAGAAGCTTGAATTGGTGTTGCATACATCATTTGATCTTGTTCAATATATGCGATATTTGGATCTGAAAGCATTTGCTTTACTTGTTCTTGATTTGCATCAATTAATACACCATTTAATGCACTACCGAAATTAGTTTGAACATTGACGTCATATTTATTATTTAGTGATACACCTTGCTCTGTAGCAAACTGTGCAATTGATTGATCACTGTCTAAATTTAAAACGCTGGGAGTATTAAAAACAACAATATATTTGTCTTTTATTGCTCTTGATTCATCGACTTGTAATAATGTTGCCTTATATTCATTAGCCTGAACAGATGAATATGAAAGTGCAGCTGTCACTGCCAACGTTACTAAATGTTTTGTTTGCATTTTATTCTCCGTAGATTATATTTTTGCCAAGAGGCAATTTAAAAATAGACTACAGTTACCTTTTTCAGGTACTTAAATGTAAACAGATGTAAACAGTTAATCCAACCAATGAATAAATACTGGATTTAAACCCATTAAGGTATTGTTTTATTTTAATTTATTAAATAATGATTTTTTTCTAATAAATAAAATTAGGTAAGCTAATTGTTGCGATAGCACCATCAGAATCTGTTCGGTTTTTTAAGTCCAGCTCACCCTGTTGATTACGAATAAACTCTCGGCTAATAATTAACCCGATACCAGATCCTTGTTCTTTTGTAGAATAAAATGGAACAAATAGATTATCTAAATTGGCAATTCCTGTGCCTGAATCAATAATATCAATCTGTGTAAACTCATTATCTTGGTGCCATTGCATTAAAACTTGCTCATTTTTTTTACTTGCTTCAAATGCATTTTTAATCAAGTTAATAAGTGCTTGCTCTAATTGACCAGGGTCAGATAAAAATGCTTGATTTGATAAGTTAAGTTTAATTTCAAGTTTAGGGAAAATGGCTCGCATACGTTCAGTGATTTCTTTTGGTAATACTTGAGTTATTTGTGCGGGAGCAAGTTTACTAAACGCGGAATAATTCTCTACAAACTCTAATAACTGTAATGAACGCTTTTCAATTACTTGTAAAATGTTTTTTTCTAGCTTCTCTTGCTCTGGATTTAATGGCCCCGATAATTTCATTTCTTGCAATGATTGCGTCATAGAGTAGATAGGCGTTAATGAATTTCTCACTTCATGATTAAGTACCCTAATCAAACGTTGCCAAACTTGTTTTTCATTTGCTCTAAGTTGTTGCTCTATTGAAAATAAAACCAATAGTTGATAATTACGCCCACTTCGTTTTAAAACATGGTGTGTCACTTCAAAACGTTGCCCTAAAGTAGTGTCACTATTTTGTTGCCATTTATTATCTTCAAAAGATAAACCTAAAGTGGATGCGTGTTTACCTAACCATTTATTAGATGAGGTTTTTAGTAGAGATTCTATTGTATGATTTGCTGAATATATTTGTTGATGATGATCGAGTACTATAATCGGTAAACTGAGATCTTTAATGAATTCAGATAAAAATGATTCGTTGTGCATGTATTCAAATCGTTTATCGATGAGTTTATTGCTTAATTTTTCAAAATCATTTCTAAGATTTGTTACCCTACCCGCTTTATACTCTGCTAAATGCCAGCTATTAAACTCTTCGTTGCCAATGGCATCAAGTTGTAGGCCTATGCGCTCTATCGTGTCAGTAACGCTTTTAAAGCATCGTCTTGCAACAAAAATACTTGGGATCATAAAAGCCATTATTAAAGTACTGGCACTGAGGAAATCCATCTCAGTCATGTGAATAATATAGGTACAAGGTAAAAGCGGTAGCATTGTTAAAAAACAAAGTTTGTAAACTAGCTTATTTTCTAGAGATGATTTATCAGTCACTAGCATTCCAAGTTCTTTGGGTCGATAGCGAACTTTTCTAATCGTCGATAAATAGCGGATTTACTCATCCCTAAAAACTCACCGGCTTCAATTACATTACCTTGATAATGTTTAATTGCTGTGACCAAGGTTCTTTTCTCACTTTCTTCTAAAGTCATTAGTGGAAAACTTTGTGTACTTGGATCATTTTGATGATTTAAGCTTAATGACTGAACATCTAGCTGATCATTGTCGCTCATTATCACTGCGCGCTCTATGCTATGGCTAAGCTCTCTGACATTTCCGATCCAAGGGTGTTTTAAAATAGCAATTTGTGCATCTTTTGATAAAGACATTTCCCCTCTTTGATATTTATTTGAATGTTTTTCCAACAAATATTCACTAAGACACGTGATATCTTCTATACGTTCTCTTAATGGTGGGATGTGCAATTCAATTGTATTAAGCCTAAATAATAAATCTCTTCGAAATTGCTCCGATGTAATCAATTTCTCAAGGTCAGCATTAGTTGCAGAAATGATTCTCGCATTCGTAGATTCTGTTTGGCTTGAGCCTACTACTTCGTATTCACCCGTTTCAAGTACTCGAAGTATTTTACTTTGTAAACTTGCACCTAATGTACCTATCTCATCTAAAAATAAAGTGCCATCACTTGCAATATCAAATCGCCCTAAACGATTTTCTTTAGCATCCGTAAATGCGCCTTTTTTATGGCCAAATAGTTCACTTTCAAATAACGACTCTGGTATTGCACCCATATTCACACTTACAAATCTGTTTTCAGTACGTGCAGAATGTTGATGAATATAATTTGCCAATAAGCTTTTACCCGTGCCATTTTCGCCGGTAATTAATATATTGGCATCCGTTAAAGCAGCTCTTTTGGCCTTTTTCAATAACTCAAGCATCACAGGTGATTGTGCATAATAATCTTGGGTAACTGATGAGCGGCTTAATGCGGTATACCGCGCATTTTCTTTATTGAGTTGTACACGTTCTATTTGCTGCTTAACGATTGCGACTAAACGTGTGTTTTTCCATGGTTTTTCAATAAAATCAACGGCATTGAGTTGCATTGCCTGCACAGCAATATCAATACTTGCCCAGGCAGTCATCACAACCACTGGCACTGTAATATTTTTATTCTTCAGTTGTTTTAAAAAACTTAAACCTTCTTGCCCAGAGGTTGTATCAATGCTGTAGTTCATATCAAGTAAAATAAGATCTACTTGGTGTGAGTCTAATATCTCCATGGCTTGTATTGGGCTATCTGCTTCAATTGAAGTTAAACCATGATTACTTAAAGCAATTGCAGCTGACATACGTACATCCAGTTGGTCGTCAACTATCAATATTTTATTCATAAAATTGTGTGCTTCCATAAGGTAGAAAAATCAGAAAACAAACAAGCGACATTAGCATAAAGCGAATGTCACTTAAGTCGTTAAATTAAAATTTACTCGTTTCTAAGTGCTTTCATTGGTTTTTCTTTTATTATTTTTTGCATCGGCCTAATACTGGCAAAAATAGCAATGCTTGTACTTATCACAATTGCGGGAAGTGCAAAGCTAATATCAAAAATTAACCAAGTAGCTAAGCTTTCACTAAATTGCACGTATATAACCATAATTATTAAGTTAGCTAAAACAACACCTAATAATAAAGGTACTATCGCATCTTTAACTAATAATTTATAGAGCTTGGCTTTTTTAGCACCTAATGCCATCCGTATACCAAATTCATAGCGACGAAGCCCTAAGTTATAACTCAGCACGCCATAGATACCTACACTTGCAAGTAACAATGTAAAGCCGGCCAATATATAACTTAAATATAAAGTGATGATATCCATATAAATGATGCGATCATATTCTTCAGATAGCGATCTAAATTCCCAAATATTAAATCTTTCATCTTCATTTCGAAGAACAGTAAGTATTTTTTCTTGCGTTAAGCTAAAGCCAGAGTTTGTTTCAATCACCAAGTTGTAGCCAAAAGGTTGTGCTGGCCACCATATATGCATGCCTTTATCTCGGTCAAAGAAATTTGGATGATTAAAGTCTTCAGTGATACCGACCACTTCATTTTTTGGGTCGTGACCATCATATACTTTGCCTAAAACATCACCATTTGGATCTAATAGAAAAGCGAGACTTTGTGTTACCAGTACTTCATGCTTTTCACCTCTAATAGCTTCATCACTAAATGAGCGCCCTTTTATAATTTTTAAACCTGTATGTTCAAAATAATCAGAGCCAACCCAACCTTGTGGTATAAAGTCCGTTTGATTGCCATCCATATCTGTTAAATTAGAACGTGTCACTCTTGCTGATACCGTGCTTCTGCCACTAGACACTTTTTTGATTTCAGGTAACTTTTCAAAAACTGCTTTTACTTTGTTAATTTTGTCAAAACGTTCAGAGATTGAAAGCGCCTCATTTTCGCCTCTTATGAATGCAGAAACCGAATACATATTTTCAATTTTACTGCCCATAGGTCGCTCAAGTGTCTTATGTGTTTTAGTTAAAGCCAAACATGCAAAGATGATCAGCACACTTGCAAAAGTCATTTGAATTGTAATCAGAATTTTTACCGTTAAAGCTGAAACTTGATTAACACTACCCTTACCACTTGACTGTAATTGATTTTTTAAAGCGTTGTAATTGACTAACCGTGAAGTGACTAAAGCAAATAAATAAGCTAATAGCATACTTAGTACGATCGCAACGATTACTAAATTGATATCTATATTTAGTGACTGTACCAGAGGTAGATTACCTGTCGCTAAATGTTTAAATAATTTAATACCCCAAGCTGATAGAAATAAAGCCACCAGCACAGCGCCTGCCATTAAAATTAAAGTTTGCGTTAAGATAGCACTAAATAATAAACCACGTTTTGCACCTAAAACTGCCTGTAATGCGAGTGTCTTATGTTGCGCTAATGCGCGAGAGAAAAACAAGTTACATACATTTACGACAGCAATTAGTAATAAGCCTAATGTTCCTGCAAACAAAAACAAACTTAGATGCCCCTTATCACCTAATTCAACTATTCTATAAGGTGTCACTAATGGCCTAAAATCAATCGAGGTTTCGTAACCTTCTAACCACTCAGCACGAATATCCTCAATACGATCGTCTAAATCTTGTAAAATACTTGCTTGTGTAGCCCCATGTTTAGCTGTCCCCACTAATTTAAGTGATTTATAGGTATTATCCCATGGGTTTTCCCACTCACCATTATTATAAAAACGGCGATCTGAACCAAAATGCATCCACATATCTGTTTTACCGCTGTAAAACATGTAAGGAGGTTCAAATGATTTTTTTACAACACCGATAATGTTATAAACATTATCACCATTATCGAGGGTTTTACCAATCACATTGAGATCACCATCAAAATATTTATGCCAAAACTCCTCAGAGATAACCACACTATCAGATGGTTGGTCCATCACTAGGTCATTGGCAAAACTCTGTCCTAATAACATAGGTACATTAAATATGTCAAAGTAATCAGGCATCGCATAGGTAGCAACCGCTTTAGGTTCACCTGGCAAGTTAATTAATACAATATTGTTAGGGTTAACCGGTGTTAATTTATCAAAGCTATTTTGTGTTTTATACCAATGGATAATAGATTTATAACTTTGGTAACCACTATGCGTTCCTGATGGTGTATCAACCTCTTGCTCAACAACATAAAGGTTACTTTCATCAAGTACATTTAAAGGTTTTAAGAAATACGTATTAACTAATGAGAAAATAACAAATAATGTAGCCAATGTCAGTGACATAGTCACTATTACTGAGGCAACAAAACCGGGTGCATTTTTAAGTGAATTAAACGCTAAATTAAATTGCGTTTTTGTTTTAATGAATGCACTCATAATTACACCACTGCTTCTTGAGTTTGATTAACAAAAGTTGCCGTTGCATTTGATGTTTTCTCTTGCGCTTGAGAAAACTGCATTATTTTACCATCGAGTAATTGTACTTGTTTAGTCGCATGTCCTGCATAACGTACATCATGAGTCACCATGCAAATTGTTGTCCCTTGTTTATTTAAATTATTGAGTAAATCCATTACAGCATCTCCATTTTTAGAGTCTAGATTACCAGTCGGTTCATCAACTAAAAGTATGCTCGGCTGACCAGCTAATGCTCTAGCTATTGCAACTCTTTGCTGCTGACCACCAGATAACTGGTTAGGTTTATGACTTTTACGGTGTTCCATTTCTACTTGTGTTAATGCATTCATAACACGTTCTTCTATTTCTGACTGTGTTAAAGCGTCTTCCCTATAAGTTAACGGTAGTGCTACGTTATCAAAAATGCTGAGTTCATCAATTAAATTAAAGGACTGAAAAACAAAACCGATATGTATATTTCTTAACTCAGCTTGCTGGTCCATATCAAGCTGCGAGGTATCAACATTTTCAATTAAATATTCACCTTTACTAGGAGAATCTAATAAGCCTAAAAGGGATAATAAAGTTGACTTACCACAGCCTGAAGGACCGCTAATAGATAAATAATCACCAGGCATAATATCTAAATCAATATCCGATAATGCCTTTATTTCGATATTAGATGAGTGATACGTTTTAGATATATTTTTTAACGAGATAATTGGTTTTTTGTGTGTTTTAGCTGTTGTTTTTATTTGATTAGTTGTGCTGTTCATTATCATTCCTTTTTATAGCGTTATTACTAAGTTTTTCTGCGTAGCAGAGTATTGAGACATATCTGATACAATCAGTTTGTCACCAAGCACAGCACCACTTATCACTTCAATTTGATTATCCGAAAGTGTACCAAATTTTATTGTGGTTAACTGTGCGCTTTGAGCATCACGGCTCATTCGATAGATATCTTTTTCTTTAAAGTTGTAAACATTATTAGGTTGTTCAACATAGAGGGCATTATTTATTTCTTTAACATGTACTTTGCCCTCCACTGTTAGTTCTGGTCTTGCATTTGCAGGGAGTGGCCCAGTTAAATCAAGCTCAACCATCACCCGCCCGTCAGTGATCACAGGGTCAATTCTTAAAACTTTTGCTGTGATAGTCTTATCTGAAGTCATAACTGATGCAGCCATACCAATAGCAATTTGGTCTGCTTGATTTTGTTGTACAAGTAATTGTGCTTTGAGTTTTTGATCTGAACCAACCATCGCTAACTGTGTACCTGGCATGACACTTTGACCTATTTCTACAGGTAATGTTTGTAAAATACCGTCAATACCCGCAGTCACTTTTAAACGGTCAAAGCGTGTTTTTATCATATTAAAGTTATGTTGATATTGCGTGATAAGATCTTGGCTTATTTTCATTCGCTCTACTTGCATGGCTTTTAAATGTTGCTGTCTGGTTTTTTCAATTGAAACTCTTTGCTCCAATTGACGTACATTTAATTGACTACGCTTAAAATCTAATACACTGACAATGCCTTTATCTATTAGCTTTTCTTCTGCCTGTGCTTTTAGTTGTGCATTTTCAAGCTCACTGTTAAGTAATGCAATTTGTGCTTTACGCTCAAGCACTTCACTTTTGTGGGCAATCGCTTGCTGATTAAATTCAGCATTTTGACGAGCTAGTTCAAGCTTTGCATTGATCACCGCTTGCTCTAATTGAGGATCAATTAAGGTCATAATAACCGTATCTTTATTAACCTTAGCACCCGGGTAGAGTTGAATACTTTCAACAATGGCTTGTGATTGACTGGTCAGCAACCTTTGATATTTTGCTTTTAATCGACCATAACCAGATACATTGACTTTAAAAGTACCTTGCTTTACTTGCGAAATTCGTACATCTCTTTGGTCAACGGATTGAGCATGATTAAAAGACATATCATTAAAAATTAAAAATAAGGCTAATAAACATATTAAACTGACAATCAGATATTTTTTATTAAAGCTTTTTGGCTTTTTTTTCAGAGTACTTGTTAAGTCCATACTTTAAACATTCCAATAAATTTTTTTATTCATTATTGATACGTAATAGCGATAAGCATGCCAAAAGTTTAACAATTGATTTAAAAGGGATTTTTTATTTTTTGTGTATTTAAGGCTTCCCTCTATAGGGAAGTTGAAATTAAAAGTGGGAATAAAATAAAAACTAAAGTTGAGAATTAAGATAATTGTCAAATTTGATGTGAACTTATTAATCAACTTTAATCCAAGAATGAATATAATGGATGATAAGCTTGTAATTAAGCTAAAGTGAAATTAAACCGTTTTAATACGATCACGCTAACTAATCAAATAAAGCGTAAGGTTTGTTTGAAATTTATGACTTCTAAATTCGGTTTTCTTGTTTTGAAGAAATAGATACTACTTTGTTATTTTCGACCATGATTATAACAAGGTATAAACCACCAATAGAACCTTTGAGTTTATACGTTAATACTTCTCGCTTTATTGGGTTATCTTCTTGTCCATTATCAATCGCTATTTTTTCTATATCTTGATATATAGGTACACCTGCAATTGAAATGATCTCAGACTTGCTACTACCAATGGTTAATAACTTGCCATTTTTTAATCGAAAACTTGCATTTGCTGTTAAAGAAAAAATTAAAATACAAAATAAAAAAATAAGGCTAAAATTTTTCATCGTGATTCTCATACTTTAGAAATTTAAACGTGCGTTAAGGCTACCATAAAAACAACATAGTTAATTTTTTGGATTTAATCGATAATTTATTATTAAAAAGACATGCTACAATTTAATCTTTCCTGAATCATTCGTATATTAACAACTATTACTCAACAGGTTATTACATAGTTAAGTATTTATCGCTATGTCAATAACTGCTATTTTATCGTCTTTGATTTTTAAATACACTTTTATGGTTTAATTATTATTTGAAGTAAGCAAGTAATTTACAAGATATTTACTTTTACATTTTATGCATAAATATTATTTGAATCCAAAAAGGGTCCGTGTAAAAATAAGGAAAGTTAAAATGACGAGTAAAATAAGAAAAACAATAGTATTGGCGAGCAGTGCATTAGCATTATTAGGTACTTCTTACGCTATCGCTTATTCTAATGCGAGAATTGTTGAATATGTATATTATTCTGATGCATCTAAAACAAAAATTGTTGGTGAATCAGTTCAAAATTGTGATGGTAGAGTTTACACAACGGGCACTATAACACCATATAAACAATTAACTGGTGCAGAACCATGCCGTGGATTTGGTTGGTAAGTTAACTCTAATTATATCCTAGTTATTATTTAGCTAGTATATTGGAAAAAGCATAAAATTTATTTTCATATTTTAAGCACAATATCTTCATAAGCATCTTTCGAACTATATATAACTTTATTATAGCTTTTCAACCTAAAAATAATCTTCAGAAATCATCTTAATTCCATGTACTTGGTAATATTGGTAAATAACTTTTTTTCTTTATGGTATGGTCAATATAGAATAATTATTAAATAGGAATTTACATATTATGGAAGCATTTATCCCTTTACTAGCCAATCCGGTTTTATGGATCACTATAGTTTTAATTTACACCTTAAAAAAAGGCATTTATTTTGTGCCTCAAAATAGAGGTTATGTAATTTATACACTAGGTAAATATGATAAAACCTTATCTGCAGGTTTAAATTTTATCATCCCTTTTATTCAATCAGTCGCTGCAGATCGTAACCTCAAAGAACAATCATTAGATATCTCTTCTCAATCGGCTATCACTAAAGATAATATCTCATTAGAACTTGATGGTATTTTATTTATGAAAGTAACTGATGCTGCAGCTGCGACCAATAATGTCACTGATTATAAGATGTCGGTCACACAATTAGCGATGACAACAATGCGTAATGCTATTGGTTCTATGGAACTTGATGAATGTTTTCAATCCAGAGATACCATAAACGCAACAATTTTAGCTGCTATGACAGAAGCGACAGCACCTTGGGGTGTGATGGTTACCCGTTACGAAATCAGAGACATCAGCCCACCACAAAGTATCCGTGAAGATATGGAAAAGCAAATGACAGCAGAACGTGAAAAGCGCTCTGTTATACTGACAGCTGAAGGAGTTAAAACTGCGGCTATTACAGAGGCTGAAGGTTTAAAAGCAGCAAGAGTATTAGATGCAGAAGCGTCAAAAGCAGAACAAGTTCTTAATGCTGAAGCAGAAAAAGAGAAACAAATTTTAGAAGCCACGGGTAAAGCTGAAGCGATTCGTTTAGTCGCTAACGCAGAAGCTGCAGCATTAACAACTGTAGGTAACGCAGCAGATACTCATGAAGGTCAAGCAGCTGTTACTTTAACACTTGCACAAGATACGATTGCAGCCCACAAAGCAATTGCAGCCGACAGCACAGTTGTATTAACTGATGGTAAAACAGGTGAAAATATTGCGAATACAGTTGCACAAGCAATTGCAGTTTCAAGCTCACTAAAATTACCAAATTCAGAACAACAATAATTAAATAGGATACTTATGGATATCATTAATTATTTTACTACCCATCATGCTCAATTATTTTATGTACTAGCAGGTATTAGCTTTATAGTTGAACTATCAGTGTTAGGTATGAGTGGTCCTTTATTATTTTTTGCGATCGCCTGTGTAAAAACCGGCGTTTTAATCCACCTTGGATTAATTTCAGGTTGGGAAACTGAAATTTTAACCGTAGGTATTCTTACTGCTTTGATCACAGTCGTGTTATGGAAACCATTTAAGAACTTTCAAAACCTAGGTGGTGGACGCGATAATAGTAGCGATATGATAGGTAAACAAGTACCAAGTGTGGGTGAAATCACACAAACATCAGGCCATATCCGTTATTCAGGTATTGATTGGAATGCAAGATCAGACAGTGCTGATGACACAATTGCAGATAATACACAATGTGTTATCACGGCAGTTGAAGGTAATATCATGTTAGTAAAACGTATCTAGTACCAGCATTCAATAAACGTTTAAGGGAAAACCATAAGCGTTTATTGTCATTATATTTAGACCTTAAAAATCAACTTTGTCACCTTCATTCATTATGTAAAGCGGTGTTCCTGAGTTTAGTCGTTGTTTCATATGTAATAAGCGAAATAATGCTGAATGTGACGTGCGGTCACCCATTTTCCAACTTGCATTACCATATCCCCAAGGTATCATAACTTTACAGTTCAAATCCTTTGCAGCCTGTAGAGCATCTTCAGGCGTTGTATGCACTTTTCGATACCATTTAGGATCATCTTCACTAAAATAAGAAGCAATTGGAATTAAACAGACATCTATATCACCATACTTTTGTTGAATATCTTTAAAATGCGGTGAATAACCTGTATCTCCTGCAAAAAACAATGTTTTATCATTATGTTCTAATAACCAACCGCCCCATAAAGTTGCATTATGATCTTCATGAATAAATGGAACCCATATTCGGCTACTAAAATGATGAGCAGGAACAAAATGTGCAGCAACCTCCCCTATATATTTACTGGCATACCATGCCATTTCTGTTACTTCATAGCCATTTTCTGGAAACTGTTCAGCAAAACCTAACGGGGTTAAATACTTAGGCCCAGCGCCTATTTTAGCGATATCATCTTTGTTGAAATGATCATAATGAATATGCGAATACATCACTGCATTTGTTTTATTTAGTACATCAGAGGTGATCTGCGCAGGTAAATCACGATTAAAACCTTCACTGATCTTAAATGCCCAATTTACGGGCCAATCGAATTGCTCTGAAACAGGATCAAATAAAAACTGCTGGCCATCAGATGTATTAATGACAAAACTTGCATGACCTAACCATTGCACGTTAAATCCAGTTTCAAGGTTCAATGATGAATTGCTACCGTTATAGGTGCAGCTTTCCATTTCTGACTTACATTCAATCACATCAGTATTTGGATAACAGTCTTCTTTACATGTATAAGGATACTGCTCAAGTTTACCGTACAAATTACTATATCGATCTGTATACCCTGCTATATCAACATGTTTAACAACTGCATGTTTAGGGATCAAAGTTTCTACTTTATTATGTGTGCTGCAACCAATCAATCCCATTAAAGCAATGCTATACAACTGCTTACACATAACAATCTCGTTTCATATTAAAAATGACATGTTAACAAAAACAGAATAAAGATGCTTAATTATTCATGAAATTATTACCTAGACTAAACACAATATCTTTTAACAACCTTTATTTATGCACTAATTTGAAATTAAGTTTTATGATTTTAGGTCTTCTATGCTTACAGATATTTAAATTATAACCTTATATCAAAAGGCCATACCTTTTATGCTTAAAATTATCTCTCAAGCTACGGTGCAATCTCGTTTGTTACTCGGATTTGGTGCAGTGTTAATCATGATGACTTTAATCACAATCTTTGGTGTTAACAGTGTCAATACCATTGATAAGTCGATGACTATCATCACAGATATCAACTCAATGAAGCAAAGATATGCAATTAATTTTAGAGGTAGTGTTCATGATAGGGCTATCGCCATCAGAGATGTTGTTTTATTAGAAGATCAATTCAAATTGCTCAGCACGGTAGATTTAATTTCACAATTAGCCAAGTTCTATGATGACGCTCGTATTCCACTAGATAAACTCATGTCACAAAATTCAACCCATACTGAAAAAATAATTTTAGCTGATATTAAAAGTATAGAAGCCAGTACCTTACCTACTATTAAAAACATCATACAGCTAACGCAACAGAACAAACACACTGAAGCTAAAAGTGTTTTATTAAACTCAGCCAGTCCAGCTTTTGTAAAATGGTTAGCTGCAATTAATCAATTTATTGATTTTCAGGAATTAGAAAACCAAAAAGCGACACATTCGGTCAGATCAACGACAGCTGATTTTCAAGGCGTCATGCTTGCATTAACAATAATCGCATTTTTTATTAGTGGATTAATTGTTTTCTTGATTGCTAAAGGTTTAAAAATATCCTTAGATGGTGAACCAAAAGAAGTTGCTGATTTACTATCTAAAGTAGCTAAAGGTGACTTAACACAAGAAATAAATGCTAAGTTTGAAAATAGTGTTTTATTTTCATTGAAAAAAACCCAAAATCAATTGAGTAATACAGTTTCAAATATTGCCGGCGCTTCTAAAGATATAAACGGGCAAATAGATATTGTATCTAACGGTTCAGCACAAGTTCTATCTTTAGTTCAGCAGCAAAGAACATGCACTTTACAAGCAACAAAAAGCTTAGATCAAATGAGAGATAAAACCTATTGGGTATCTGAAATTCTTGTTCAAACAGAAGCTAACTCTTCACAAACATTACATTCTTGTACTGCAGGGAGTAATTCAGTAAATGAAACAGCTGTCGAAATTGATAAAGTACTGACGACAGTCAGTTTAGCATTAGAAAAATTACAAAAATTAGAGCAACGTACTAAAGATATCAGTGGCATTATTTCGGTCATCAGTGGTATATCTGATCAAACCAATTTACTTGCTTTAAATGCTGCAATTGAGGCAGCAAGAGCTGGAGAGTCAGGTAGAGGATTTGCCGTTGTCGCTGATGAAGTCAGAACACTTGCGCAAAGTACCGGCTCAGCAACTTCTGAAATTGAGGCGCTTTTGACTGAAATCACCACAGAGACTGCCGATTCTGTTATTGCTATGGAGTCAACTCTACCCAAAATCCAAAGAGGACTCTCTTTAGGTGTTGAGTCATCTAAATTATTGGCCGAAATAGAAAATCAAGCCAGTAACTCACTATTAAATGTTAAACAAGTTGTTAAAGCGTCTAAAGAGCAAATTTCTGGTATAGATGCATTATATACAAGCATGAAAAGTGTTGAAAACATGGCAGACTCTTCAACCCAATCGTTAGAAAAAAATCATGATGTTGCTAATACACTTAATGTACTTGCGAATAACCTAAAAACACATATTGAATACTTTAAAGTAAAACACGCCAATTAAATCATCAGTAATGCAAATTAATTGATTTTTTAGATTTATTTGCATTACTATTTCAATTCAATAATTAATGTAAAACTTTAAAAGTAGTGTAATTATTCAACTATTGTAAACCTCTGATTTAAATAACATAAAATTCATATCTTTATTTTTCATTGTCATAAAACCTTCACAATTCCTTTATATTATTCGTACCCATTTTAACTCAAATTTAAAGTTTAAATCATCAAAACAAAACTTTAAAAATAGCTAGGTCGAATATGAAACTCACGCAAATAAATCATTTTTTAGGATCTGTCACAGGTCTTATATTATCAACGAGTGCATTAGCCGCTGTTCCTGCAGATTATTACAACACTGCAGATACTTCTTCAGCTATCGCGCTTAGAAACTCACTCCATGCCATAATAGATGATCATACTCGATTTCCGTATACATCTTCGCAAACCGATACATGGGACATTTTAGAAACTGCTGATCAAGATCCAAATAATGCTGCTAATGTAATTACAATATACAGAAATGCCAGCTATCAAAAAGAAGGCGGTGGTAACTCATTTTATAACAGAGAGCACTCATGGCCTAAATCATATGGTTTTCCAGACGATGGCTCTAGTAACTACGCTTATACCGACGCACACCATTTGTTTATTGCAGATAGTGGTTATAACTCTAGTCGATCGAATAAGCCTTACGCTAACTGTGATTCTGGCTGTAGCGAAAAGACAACTCAAGCGAATAACGATAGAGGTGGTGTAAATTCGAATTGGACTGACGGTTCATATTCAGCTGGTAGCTGGGAAACATGGGATGCTAGAAAAGGCGATGTTGCCAGAGCTATGATGTACATGGCGATCCGTTATGAAGGCGGTACGCACAATGTGACAGGTGTTTCTGAACCAGACTTAGTATTAACTGATGATAGAAACTTAATAGACGCATCTAATACAGGTTCAAATCAATCAGTCGCTTATATGGGCTTAAAATCAACTCTGATCCAATGGCATAAGCAAGACCCAGTAGATGATTTTGAAAAACGTCACACTGAAGCTGTTTTTAGCTTTCAAGGTAATAGAAACCCATTTGTAGATCATCCTGAATATGCTGAATGTATTTTTGAATCAATCTGTAATGGTGAAGCTGATTTAATTGCACCCGATGCGCCAATTAATTTATCAAGTATCGGTAAAGCTGGTAAAGTTTCATTAAACTGGAGCGCAAATACTGAATCTGATTTAAACGGCTATAATATCTACAGAAGTGATAACGCTGAAGGATCATTAACAAAAATCAATGCAAGTGTGATCCGAAGTAACGTTTTTGATGATGAAAGCGTACAGGCTAACATTGAATACTTTTACAAAATAACAGCTGTTGATTTTTCAAATAATGAATCACAGCAAAGTGGCCATACATCAGCAATAGCGAGTGAAGTTATCATAAAAACCAGCGATGCATGGGTAAATGAATTTCATTATGACAATGCCAGCTCTGATGTTGACGAATTTATTGAAATAGCAGGTAAAGCAGAAACTGATTTATCTGGTTGGTCAATAGAATTATACAATGGTAACGGCGGCGCACTGTATAACACACAATCATTAAGCGGCGTAATTACTGATCAGCAAAATGGTTTTGGTGCAATTGCATTTTTAATCTCAGGCATTCAAAATGGTGGTCCAGATGGCTTTGCGTTAATAAACCCTGCAAACGAAGTTGTTCAATTTTTAAGTTACGAAGGTAGTTTTACTGCAGTAGGCGGAACAGCTGATGGCATGGAGTCTACAGATGTCGGAGTAGCAGAAACGAGCTCTACTTCAGCTGGACATTCATTACAGTTATCAGGAGATGGAAGCAAATATAGCGAATTCACTTGGCAAGCACCTGCTCAAAATACAAAAGATGCAGTAAATACCAATCAAACGTTCCCTTTAGAAAATATTTTACCAACAGCAAGTTTCACTTATTCTTGTACTAATTTAACTTGTCAGTTTGATGCATCTCAAAGTATCGATACAGATGGTACTATTTCGCAATATACGTGGGTATTTACAAGTAATGAACAAGCGAATACTGAACTTGTCTCGCATACTTTTTCACAAGAAGGTACGTATTCAGTTTCATTAACGGTGGTTGATAACAATGGTGGTGAACACATTGTTAGCCAAGAAGTTACAGTATCAAATGAAGCACAATCTTATTATGAGAATACACAAGTAAAACCAATTTTAGATAAAAAACGTTCTGTAAGTAAAATTAAAGTAGCAGATCCTGATTATAGCCCAACAGCACAAGTGTATATTGATATTACACATACTTACCGAGGTGATTTAAAAATCAAATTAAAATCCCCCAATGGTGATGTATATCTATTAAAAGCGAAAGACAAAAATGATGATGCTCAAAACCTACAAGAAACATATTTAATTGATTTGCCATTAAATGTAACAGGTAGTTGGAAACTCATCATCAAAGATAAAGTTAAAAAAGATGAAGGCCAATTAAATGCTTGGTCTATTCAATTTTAAATATCAACTTTAACAATTTATAAATCATACTGACGTTGAGGACCCCTTTCTCAGCGTCAGTTTTGTAAGTTACATCTATAAAAACTAAGAATTCCCACAAATAAGTTTGTTCTGCCCCACCATTTTTATTACTGAAATTACAGCGACCAACCACAAATCAATATTGATTGAAAATCTCGATATGTTATATTATAACAATTAAGCAAAATTGGAAGACATCATGAAAATACAACGCATAAGTGACAATACAGCAATAGGACTATCAATGTTGTGTATTGCCCATTGTTTGTTAATACCAATACTTATCGTGCTTGTTCCCTCAATCTCAAGTGTATTATCAGCTAATAATGAGCTATTTCACCAACAATTACTTTACGGTGTTGTCGCTTTTAGTTTAGTTGCATTGTCTATTGGCATTTTGAAGCATAAAAAAATATCCATTTTCTTATTGGGTTGTTTCGGTTTATTTATATTAGTCTCGGCTGTGATCACTAAAATCCAGTTTTTTGGCTCATTCACCGAAATAGTTTTAACAGTTGCAGGCTCTTGTATTGTGGCTTTCACACATGTTAAAAATTACAGGATCAGGCACCAGCAGTGTAATCAAATAGCAAACTAACATTATTAATACATATATAAAAAGGCGAACAACGCCTTCTCAGTACAGAGAAATTGGACAAAAAATACATGAATATAAATTTACCTGACGTTACTTCTGGCCAACGCGCGCTAACACAACTCCCTCTTCGATGGGTTGGTATGGAGGCAATCGCACTTCCAATATCCGTACCGCATTTAGATTCAACCTCACCTGTTACTGCTAAAGCAGATATTTTTGTAAGTTTAGATAAACCTGAAGCGAAAGGCATTCATATGTCTAGGTTGTATTTAAAGTTAAAAGATAAACTCACGTCACATCACTTAACAGGTGAAACACTATCACGTTTACTTCATGAAATTATTCAATCACAAGAAGGCCTTAGTGAATCCGCAAAAATTAATCTTTCGTTTGAATTAACCATCCAAAAGCCTGCTTTATTGAGTAACGAATTTGGTTATCAAAGCTATCCAATTGCTATTTCACGAGCGTATGTTCTGGGTCAAATGCAAACCCAATTATCCTTGACCATTCCTTATTCTAGTACTTGTCCGTGTTCATCAGCATTATCTAGACAAGCTTTAAGCGATAAATTGTCAGAAAATTTCACCTCCCAATCAATAGATAAAGATGCGTTGCTTGAATGGATTATTTCAGAAAAAAATACAGCAGCGACAGCTCATAGCCAACGTTCATATGCTTATTTAAAATTAGCATTGAAAAACGAGCAATTACCAGATTTAAACCAGCTTATACTTGATTTTGAAAAAGTTATTGGCACGCCTGTGCAAACAGCAGTGAAAAGAGAAGATGAACAAGCATTTGCTAAATTAAACGCTGAAAACTTAATGTTTTGTGAAGATGCTGCAAGAAGATTGAAACAATCTCTTGAAAGTAATAGTAATTTTAGTGGATATTGGTTTAAAGTAGAGCATCAAGAAAGTCTACATGCACACAACGCTGTAGTAATTGATCACAATGAGCAACCTTATGAATAAAGTATTAAAAGCCTTTGCTATTCCAGCATTTATGTCTGCGCTATCAGGATGTGAACATCCTCAACATGCGCATCCTCAACATGAGCATGTTGGATCTGCTTCTGAACTTGCCCATCATGCACCTCTGACAGTTGCAACATGGAATATTGAGCACTTAGCTTTTCCAAGCAACACAGGCTGTAAGCCAAGAAGCCAACAAGATATCGAAAAACTTCGCAGCTACGCCAATAGTCTAGATGCAAATATTGTCGCATTACAAGAAGTGGCTTCAAAGGAAGCATTAAAAGCTGTATTTCCTGAAAATAACTGGCAAATAATTATGTCAGAGCGTGAAGATAGTCCAATTTACGATTGCAGAGAAAGTAACTATAAATCAACACAACAAAAAGTCGCCTTCGCAGTGCATAAATCGATTAATGTCGTTGATATAACACATAACAATCAATTTAATTTAGATATGCCAGGCCTTAGAAATGCTCTAGCTATTACTGTTAATACCACTCTGGGTAATACGGAAATTTTAAACGTCCACTTAAAAAGTGGCTGTTTTGTTGATGATTTTTCAAACAGCGATAAAAGAGCGTGTCAGGTATTAGAAAAACAGGCGCCTATTTTAGATTCTTGGCTTGAGCAACGAGAGTCAGCGAGTACACCTTTTATTATGTTAGGAGATTTTAACCACAGGTTAGCAACTGGGCAAAACAAACTGTTTGAAGTATTAAGCAATAATACAAATAACCAAAGTTCAACATTACACCTGAGCACAAAAAATATGATTGGTTGTCACCCAAGATACCCTGCACCTATAGATCATATTATCATTGGTGGTTCTAAAGCCAGTTACACAGATAAAACGGCTGTTGTTCATAATTTTGAAAATATGAAAGAAGATGAGATGCTAAGCGATCATTGCGCGGTTTCAATTACCCTTTAATATATTCGGTCATCCTTAAGTATATAGGATGACCTATCCTCCACATAGTTTCACGATAATAAATTTCTTACTATTTTAAGCCTTAGAGTCTTTTAACAAGCTACCCGATCAAATATCTTTCATATTTTTTAATTACGACTGCAAATGCATCATCAAAAGCACCTCGGTTTATCGCCCCTTTTAAGTCTTCTATTACAGTATAAACTTGATCTCTTTTAACTTTTAGAACAGTTGTACCTGGCCATAAAACATCAAGTGACACCACATTGTCGCCGAGATTAATAGACAAAGATATTTCATCTGAAGTATTACTTTTATCTTTATTTTTTATAACGACATGTTTACGCGCTTGTTCTGGGGTTAATTGAGATAATAACTGATTCATTTTCATCTTAACCTATCCTTTCATAATGGAAGCTTTTATTCCAAGATACAGATGTTTTATGACAATTTAAAAATCATTTTAATAAAAATAAAAGGCACTCATAAGTGCCATTTATTACAACTTTTAATTATAAAATGTCACTTGCAATGTATTATTTATAATATTGAAAGTTGGTTCAACACCACAAATCTCATTACCACAAAATTGTGTTACATTTAGAGAATTTAGTGTTGTAGATTTTAAAATTGTGTATGTCTTATTAAACTCAAAACCACCAGCGTCTTTTTTCCAAAATGAAAATGAAATCACCTTTGAATTTAATTTAAAATTACCATTTATCTTTAATGCAATAACATCATTTCCAAGTTGAGTGCTTATGATCCCTTTATTAACTTCTAAGGAGTGAATAGTGAGATCATTAACATGATCACCTATATTAAGTGTGCCATTTCCGTTTAATTCAATTGATGCATTATCAGCTGTTGCGTTATCATAAAAATTGATTTGTCCACCTTCCCCACCATCAGCCCCACTCAATGCGATTATTTTTGCAGTACCTGCATCAGTATTGTCTGAAAACGTTGTATAGCCAGCACCTGCATTTTTGATATTTGAACCTATATTTAATATCCTCGCATTATCCGCAGTTGGCACCTTATCCGTTATCGTATTTTCACTATTAAGGCTATCACTCTGATAAATAGAAAAAGCAGTATATCCGCCAATTGCACCAGCTATTTTTCCAGCATGATTCCAAATAGTTGCATTACCTGCTGTCGAGAAATAAGACGTAGGTGTAGAAATTGAAAAAATAGTATGTCCTGCGCTAGATTTATTTTTTGTTTGTATTTGTGTGCCGTAATTATGAATTGTCGCTTCTGCTGCTGTAGGTGAACCATATTTTGCACTAAACTCAACATGACCACCACCACATAAACTTGTCTTATTAGCGCCATAGTTTATGTAATGTCCATTACCCGCAGATGCACCCACTCCGATAACTTTAGGTCGGTTATTATTAAAACTGGTGACGCCTCCATTGGCTTTATCTATTGTAGCTGGGTAATTATGAAAATATCCATTTTTACCAGATGATTGGCCATCAAACGCTACATCGCCTCCATTAGCCCCTTTGTCTTTATTATTTACTAAACCGTATGCAGTGCCGCCTAAGTTATAAAATTGTCCGTTTTCAGCACTTGCATTATCATAAAACTGAGTATTACCACCATCGCCTCCAGGTACAGATCCCCCTTTATTGTTAAAAATTGCATTTGAAGCTGTTGAATGATCATGAAAAACAACGTTTCCAAAAGTATCGCCATCAATCCCTAATGAGCCATAAATTGTAAAATGTGCATTATCAGCTGATGAGTTATCACTAAAACTTATTTCACCGCCAACAGTACTAGGCTCTGTAGGGGTACCGGCACCAGTCCAAGCAAAAAATTGTGCAGTTCCAGCAATTGAAGTATCACAAAAACGTATAACACCTCCTCCTTTACCACCCTTACTTTCAGGACCCGCAGTATAAACAACGCCTTTGTCACCAGCAGATGCTGAATTTATAAACATAAGTTGAGGTGCTTCATATCCGGTTGTTTCACAGGCAACAATAAAGTTTTGATTTTTTATTGAATGATTCTTAACGCCTGAGCCTGATATTGTTAATGCTGCACTTGTTGAAGCTGAGAAATTAAAAGTGAATGAAGGTGCATCTTCTAAAAACTCAATCGAATTAACCTTGGCTTCGCTTTGAGAGTTAAAATTGACGTCAGTTATTGCCGAAGAGTTAAAAATAGCACAAGTTTGAGGTTGCTCATTAGGTGCCCAATTCAGATCACAGTTCCATATATTAGAATTAGGATTTTTTTTCCACGTAGAGGCTGTCATATCAATTTCCTTATTAAAGAAGTGAATTTTAAGAAATAATTAATGTAGAGCGACATTACATTAACCAGTAATAAATATTACCACAAACAAATTTGTCACTTAACCAGATAATTTTATCCATAATACCCTGATTGTGATTGGACTTATTATTTCTAAAAACCACAAGATATTAAATACTCAGTTATGTCTGTTCAAGATGGTTTGGGCCCGTTACTTTAAGCTAGTAATGATAAAACCTTAAACCTAATAAGTATCAATACAGGCCTCGCATTAATTTGGGGAATATTATTCTCTTACTTCATTTCTCGTAGTATTACACGACCTATAACTCGAGTTATAGATATTACACATAAACTTGCCCAAGATGATTTAACTAATCAATTTAACAAAGTTCAAAAGATGAAATAGCTCAGTGATTTAACGCGCTAGGAAATATGGTTAGAAACTTAATGTCACAGTCTAGTACTGTACTTGCTTTACAATCAGGCAAACTAAAATCTATGATAAATCACTTTAAGGTGGATGAGCTAAAACAGGTTAATTAATAGATTTTAAATTTTACTTTGCTAGCGCTATTCAAAAAATTTGCTAAAGTACATTTTATAATGACAAAAAAATAGGGCTAGGCATATGGTCAATAAAATTTTTAAACTTGCTTTTTTTAGTGCTCAAAGGTTTGATATATTGGCATTTAATGCACTTTGCCCCAATCATATAGAGATCACATTTTTCGCCGAACAACTCAATAAAAATACCAGTTCATTAGTGGCGGGTTTTGATGGTGTATGCTGTTTTGTAAATGATGACCTCAATAAAGAAACCTTAACCCAACTCAACAAACTTAAAATTCAGTTTATTGCGCTCAGGTGTGCAGGCTTTAATAATGTAGATATTCAAGCTGCAAAAGAATTAAATATCAATATCACTCGGGTACCCGCATATAGCCCCGAAGCTGTGGCTGAACACACATTAGCGCTCATGCTTACTTTAATCAGAAAAACTCATAAAGCCTATAATAGAGTCAAAGAAAATAACTTTGATTTAAATGGATTACTTGGTTTTAACCTCCATGGTAAAACAATTGGTGTGATTGGGGCTGGCAAAATAGGTAAAGCGTTTTTGCGTATCATGTCTGGATTCGGTTGTAAGCTTGTTTACCACGACCCATATGAACAAACGCAATTGGCAATCAATGTCCCTTTAGAGTGCCTTTATAAAGATTGCGATATTATTTCGCTACACTGCCCGCTTACTGATAAAACTCATCACATGATCAATGAATTAAGTCTCAAAAAAATGAAAGATGGTGTTATGTTAATTAATACAAGCCGTGGAGCCTTAATTGATACTAAGGCATGTATTGAAGCTTTAAAACAGCACAAAATTAGTAACCTCGCTCTCGATGTTTACGAGCAAGAATCAAATTTATTTTTCAAAGATTTAAGTAATCAAATAATTGATGATGATATATTTCAACGATTACTTACTTTCCCCAATGTTTTGATCACAGGCCACCAAGGATTTTTTACCGAACAAGCAATGGAAGAAATTGTAAGGACAACTTTAATTAATATTACTCAATTTAATCAAAAGGTTATTTTAACTAATCAAATAGTCATCTAATTAAATCGTTAAGAGTAAAAGAAGTAAAAGAAGTAAAAGAGGTAAAAACTATGGCTTCTATTGTATATTTATAATGATTTTTCTGAATATTAAGATGACACTTTATATTCTGTGGAAACGAAATCAATTCAATTTTTTAAAAGATTTAATTTCAGCATCAGTCAAATATCGCCATTTCCCAACTTCAATGTCTAAAGTGATTTCACCAATTTGTTCTCTATGAAGTGAAATTACGCGATTTCCTACAGCTGAAAACATGCGTTTAACTTGATGATATTTACCTTCCGATAATGTTAAAAGTACTTCTTTTTCACTTACTACTTCTAATAAAGCAGGTAAGGTTAGTTTATCTTCTCCCTGAAGTTTAATTCCTTGCTTAAATTTACAAGCAACATCTTCTCTTATAGCATAGGATAGTCCTACCCGATAAGTTTTATAACAATGGCTTAATGGTGTTGTGATGTTATATGACCAGCGACCATCATCTGTGATCAAGACAAGTCCAGTGGTATCAGCATCTAAACGCCCTGCAATGTGTAGCTCTGAAACTTTTTCAATGTCTAAATACTGAAATAATGATGGATAATATTCATCAACATTTGAACAAATAGTATCAGCGGGCTTATGCATAACAATGTAACGAAAATCGCGTGTTTTCAGTCGTGAACCATTTAAAATTATCGTGTTATTTTCGTGTACTTGTTCTTTTTCATTTAAAATTAAAGCACCATTCACGCTGACATGCCCTTTATTGATAAGTGAAGTTGCTTCTGATTTTGTCAGCTCAGTGCTTTTACAAACAAACTTATCTAAACGCATTATTATTCGTAACCAATTTAAGCGAAAAAAACATTATCCCAGTCGTTCTTAAAATATCAACAAGTAATACATAACCCCCTTCATATAAGCTGAACATAGCCTTAAACAATGATGAATTCTGAGGTTTATAAAATTACGCTAAAGTTGTTTCAACTAAACAGATAAGCTTAACTATGTATCATAAAAGGAAATAACATGACAATTCAAAGCAATGCCTTCATCTATCAAGCAGCACCTAAACAACAAGCTTGTGAGTATTTTGCAAGCAAACTCGCAAGTGAAACTGATTGTTCAGATGTTTATGCAGATATAAAAGAGGGTAATAATAACTACCTTTTACTAGATGTCCGCTCAGAACAAGCATTTGACAAAAGTCATGCTATTACAGCGTTAAATATGCCTCATAGCCAGATCAACCGAGAATCCTTTGTCAAATATCCTAAAGATACTTTATTTGTTGTCTACTGTTGGGGGCCTGGCTGTAATGGTGCAACTAAAGCTGCATTAAAAATTGCTAAATTAGGTTTTGCTGTAAAGGAAATGATTGGCGGTATTCATTACTGGGAAGACTTTGAACGTTATCCAGTGAAGCGAAGAGTAAATGAAGCCCAGTCATAAAAGCTGCAATAATTATTAACAAAGAGGCACTAAAGTAGCCTCCTCTGATATACAAAGAGTTATCATGAAATATCAAATTCGTTTAGCTAACGATAAAGATCATAAATCTTTAATTCAATTACTAGCAGCACATGCTGAATTTGAGGGGAGTCAGTTTAAAGTAACACCTAAGCATAACCATTTAACTGATTTAGACTCTCTTCCAATAACATTTTTTTTAGTTGAATCACATGATACTGTTGTCGGATATATGTCTGTTATTAAACAATTTTCAACTTGGGATGTGGATTGGTATTTATACCTTGATTGTTTATATTTAACAGAAGAAACGAGAGGCATGGGGTTTGGTAGGCAGCTTATGCAACAACTTAAATATTTTGCAAAAAAACATATAATAAAGACGATTCAATGGCAAACCCCAAAAAGTAACTTACCCGCAATTTCATTTTATGAAAAGCTTGGTGCTCAATCCAAAGAAAAACAACGCTTCTTTTGGCATGTACCAAGCTAAGTAATATACAGTAGGCTTTAATTAACTAAATACAAAGTAATCAACACTAAAATCTAAAATCCCTTCACCCACAGCCACTTCAATTGGTGTAACATCACGACCTTTTATCGTTTCTCTATAGCTTTCATAAGCAGCAACATGAATTATGATATCGCCGTTATCATCTATTTGTAGCACTTCTTCGCTAGTAACATCACGTTGAATCTTTTTCTTTTGTGAATTTGAAAGTGCGATTTCTTGGATCTTCATTGTATTCCTGAC
This sequence comes from Pseudoalteromonas sp. C2R02, assembly GCF_018860845.1. Taxonomy (NCBI): domain Bacteria; kingdom Pseudomonadati; phylum Pseudomonadota; class Gammaproteobacteria; order Alteromonadales; family Pseudoalteromonadaceae; genus Pseudoalteromonas; species Pseudoalteromonas sp. C2R02. The sequence continues at coordinate 158,578 of NZ_JAHKQC010000036.1, forward strand.
TATCTAAATAAATATTAGCGCTATTATAACTCAAACAAGCAAGATAAAAATAATTACATCAATTAAACTAGCCAGCCCGACTACCGTTGGGTATTTTATTTTCAGGCATAGCTAAACAGGGATTAATTTTATCTTCATAACCGATATCAAATAGCATACCTTGAGATAATTCCCCTGCCATTTTCCTTTCAGGTAAGTTAACAACGAATAAAGCCTGTTTCCCTTCAATTTCTTTAGGATCTGCTCTTTCTTGTTTAATACCAGAAAGGATCGAACGCGTATGATCTCCAAAATCTACAGTCAATTTCATTAGCTTATTTGATTTGGCAACTTCAGAAACCAGTGTGATTGTACCGACTCTGATGTCTAATTTAGCAAAGTCTTCAAATGTTATTAATTCTTTGATTGGTGCAGGGATCATAAAAAATACCTTACTGAATGTATTGTTGAAAATAAGTCATTTTCATTGAAAGCTTTTTTAGAATCAAGTTAATTACTAATACCTTTAAATAAAAAAATTAAAAAACGATTTAAATCTATCAATATCAATCAGTGATAAGGCTTACATTGAGTATGATAAATAAACAGCTATATAACTAAAAGAAATAAGATATACCTTTGCTTTAATTTGTTATATCATAACATTGAAAATTATTGGAAAAGCTAAATTTTATGAAAACCTTTGAAATTAAAACTATTATAGAAAAACGCCACTGGATTGGATTTTTGGCAATTGTGATTTGCATAGTTGCTTGGACTATGGAATTAATTGGCAGCGTTTATATTTGCCCTTATTGTCGTGTACAAAGAACTGTTATCGGTATATTAGGTGTCATATTACTCTTACCTTTTGCATCTCATTGGTTTGTAAAGTATATGGCAATTATATTTGGTTTTTTTGCTGCAGTTGTTGCTTCAAACCAGCATTTTATGGGTTGGAAAAAAATATCATCAGGGGAATTTCAATTTAATGACAATATATTAATAGACCCATTCCTGTTATCGGGTTTTGCTTTGGGTGCTATCATCGCAATGACTTGCATAATAATAAAATTACCAAATAACAAGCCAGAATCATAACTATTCTGTAACAGTTCAAATTAACCTGATTTTATCAGTCTAAACTAATAGAAGCGCAATTATGCGGGATATAAATACCTGTATAAAATTCACCATTGTTAACTCTACTCCCATTAATACAAAATAGAGTAATTAGTATAAACTTATTACTCTAGATAATATCATTGGGATTATTGTTAAGAATAAGACTTCTAGAATTGATATAAAGCCCTAGTTCAAAGCATAAAACATTATTTTTTAGTAAAAATATTTAGTTAAACTCCCATTTTTTAGACAAATCATATCTAAAGCCTAATGAATATGAGCTAAAATCAGGTTTTACATCGAAGTCTTTATACAAATATTCTAAATGAAACCTTAGTCCATTAGCTGGCAACCACTCAAAAGTAATATTAGCGCCTTGGTAATTTTGGCTAGTAATATCAGATAAACCGTCTTCGAAATCAAAGTAACCTGTTTTAAATTTAAAATATTTATTTATAGGATAAGCTAACCCCATATCAAATGTATGTCCTTGCCTATCGTTAAGATTAAAATATTCGTAATCTATATTTTGATAGCCAGCAGCTAGGTATAAATCATTATCAAATGTGTATGCAATTGAGCCTGCATATATTAAATTACTTCCTGTATTATTGTTTTCAATAAAACGATCTTTTTTAGAATAAGTTAATCCTAAGTGAAACCCCGATGAGTCATAACTGACACCCGCATTAAAAAAGTCACTGTCATCATTTGCATTTTCACCATCAAATTGACTGGCTAACATCAAAGTAAACGCATTAATCTGCTTTTTATAAGTAAGTAAATTATTCACAAAGAAAGGACTTTCTGGGTCATAAGCAAAAGGGCTCAAGCTATGATTAAATATATCAACATATTCAGCAATAAACGAATATTGAACTGGTCTCTGCTTACCGATCCCTACCTGCCCATATGGGCTATCTAAGGCTACATATACTTGTCGAGCTTTACCAAAGTCGCCATTATTTGAAAGATCTATTCCCCATTCTCCATGCAAAATAGCTTTCCAATTAGAGCTAAATTCAAATGTAGATTTAATACCAGCATTTGATAAAGCATCTCTTACATCCCAAAATTCATTATCTCCATCATCAATACGGCCAAATGTGGGCCTTAATGACACATAGAGATCGACATTTTTTGTCGATGAATTATTTGCTTCATTGGCATTCACGCCAATGGCCTTGTTTATTTTGGGATCTGATATTTCTTTTGTGTTATTTGCCTTTTCTAATTCGAGGATGCGTTTTTGAATTTGCATGAGTTGTGTTTTTAGCAGTTCAATTTCACTTCCTAAATTGTTTGCATTAACACTGGACGCCAATAATATACTCGTAATGGCAAAGAAAATTTTAGACTGTTGCACCTTTCACTCCTTAATCAATACAGTGATTTTAATGCCATATTAAAATCACTGTATTGAAATAAATCAGTTTTTAAGTTTCAATCTCACTTTTCATGTTCACTAAACTTTGAATTTTTCTAATATATCATTTTGCTCTCTGACACCTGCTGTTTGCAATTGAATAGCATCAACAGTTTTATGATTTTGATCTGACACAGAAATAGATAAATCTTTAATTCTCACCGTATTTGTATTAATTTCTTCTGCAACTGTACTTTGCTCATTAGCTGCTGAAGCAATTTGTAGATTCATATCATTAATCAGTTTTATCGCAGCATAAATACTGTTTAATGCTTCATCTGTTTGACTTGCTTGCTCAACTGTATTGCTCGCTGCAACTTGGCTTGATTTCATTGCTTGTGATACTGTAGTCGTTCCAGCTTGCAATTTATCAATCATATTTCTGATTTCAGTCGTAGACTCTTGCGTTCGTGAAGCTAGGGTTCTTACTTCATCTGCTACCACCGCAAAACCACGACCTTGCTCTCCTGCTCTTGCAGCCTCTATTGCAGCATTAAGTGCTAATAAATTTGTTTGCTCTGCAATATCATTTATCACTTGAAGTACAGTTTCGATACTATGTGCCGCTTCTTCTAAAATTACAACATCACTCACCGCTTGTTCAATTTGGTGGGACAAGGCTTCAATTGATGAAGTTGTAGATTTAACAATATCAGACCCTTTTTGTGTAGAGTCTTCAGCTTCTTGAGCCGCAGAAGCTGCATTTCGAGCATTAGTAGCGACATCAGAAGCTGTTGTTGCCATTTGATGCATTGCAGTTGCAAGTAGCTCAATTTCTTGAAGTTGAGTAGACATAGCCTCGTCAGAGGATAGCGCGCCTTGCTCCATCACTTCAGTTCCGTTAAGAATATCTTTCCCGGTCGCTTTTAACCTGGTCACCTGTGCTTGTAAATTACTGGTAAAGGTATTAAATCCACCTGCGAGTTCAGCAAATTCTTTATCTGTATCTGTTTGTAACCTTTTAGTTAAATCGCCATTACCCGATGCAACATCTTTAATTGCTTCATTTAAACAGTCTAACGGTTTTAGTAATTTTTTCATTAACAATGGCAATAGTAAAACACTTACAATCAATGCTATAAAACCATACACTATGGCATTATTTCTCATGCTATATACTGACTGGTAAGCAATTTTGTCATTTAATACGACACCAACATACCAATCTTGCTCAGGAATTTTTACAAATTTTAAATCATATTCTATATCGTCAATCATGACATGTTGAATTTGGTTACTATTGATATTACCACTTGGTAAAAAATTGGACATATTTTTACCGTTATATTGTCCTTCAGGATGAGCAATAACAGTGCCTTTTTCAGTCACAATAAAAACATAACCCGCATCAAATAACTTCACGCTGTTTACTAAATCAGATAGACTTGAAAGACTTAAATCAAAGAAAATGGCTCCCATAAAATTTCTTGCTTGCATTATAGGAGTTGCAACAGAAATGAGGATTTCTCCAGTCGCAGAGTCTGCATAAGGATCAGTAATAATTAATTCTTGTTCATTTTTAGCATCTATATACCAAGGCCTTTTTCTTGGGTCCCATCCATTGCCAGGATCCCAACTCGGATCACTTTTAAAATGAGAACCATCCGATTCATACCCACCACCAATCAGTAAGAAAGCTTCTTTAATGTGAGGTTGACTAATCACATTAGTAATATGAGCATGGGTTGGATTTTCTTCCACCATGTTAGTTGCATATTTAGCTAAAGATTTTTTACCAGAAAGCTCTGACGCCACTGTATTTTTTACACCATTGACGATATCAGTAATGCTTTCTTCAATAGTGGTTTCTAATTGTGCTTTCACATTCAGATATTGTGTCGTATTCAATAACAAAATCGTGATAAATAATAAAGCTGAAGAAGCGCCAGCAATCTTATGTACAAACTTCATATACACCCCATAAAAAATAAAAAATAGCCAAAATTAAAATTGATATATATATGATGTATTCGAAATCCATTTGAATTTATTCATATTTTCTTTTAAGTATAGTCTAGCTTATTTTTGTTGAATGTTAATATTTACTTGAAAAATATAAAACCATAAAATGAATTTATTAGGTTTAAGTGTGTTGGTTAAAAAAGGCAATAGCTTATATATTTCAAATGACATCTTTTCTGATGAAATTTTCAGTTATTAAACTTATCCACTAGTCATGATGTTATATAGTTTCTTCTTCGCCTAATATTCAGGTTAAAACGAGATTTTCCTACTTTGCTAGTCACTCAAAAGTATAATGTTAGTATTAATTACAAATTTATGGCTCTGACGATTTGTTTTTCTTGAGCCTCTAAGTCTGCTGTTTGCGATGAGCTGACAGTTACGACTTAATTTGAAAGGATAAATTTTTTTAGCAAATGTTGATAAAATACGATTAACACTCAATGTGCCATTGCACGGCACACCTAGCATAATTGAAAATAACAATATCCTTAATAACATAATAGATGAGCAATTAAAGTTCAGGTGATTGTTTGATGTTTTTAAATTGGTAATTTAGCATTCAATTAAACAGACTTTGCTTACCAATCGTCGTTATTAAAAGTTAATACTGTGAAAGATGGGTTACTCCATCTAACTAGAAATTGTATTTAACTTAAAGGTAACTTGCTCTCGTAATTCGTTTAGGTTTTCCTGATGTTGCTTTAGTAATAATTTGAATTCAGGTTCTTCAAACAAAGGCCGTAAAAGGTGGTTATTCTCTAATGACCACCACTCCCTATCGTAAGTCTCGAGCCAACCCATTTTCAGTGCAGCTGCTAAATGCACTATCGCTTCAGAAAGATCACCTAATTGCGCGTTAACTTCAGCTAAAGTAAATTCAGCCTGAATTTTATCAAACACCTTATTTTGTTTGATGAATATCTGTAGGCTGCGTAGCAAAATCTCAGCTGACTGTTTCTCTTCTAAATTTAACAAAGTCACAGCATACAAAACCATTGCTGTATAATTATCTGGGTTGATCTGACTTAAAGTAATAGACTCTGGTTTATCCCACTCTGGATAGACTTTTAGCAATGTGGATTTAGCTTGGTTAAATTTTCTAGTACGAAATTGCGCAACGGCAAGCCCTAACAAAGCGCTGCTTCCGTTGGGTCTATAAAGTGCGATGCGTTCTTTAATCGATAATATTTTTTGCTCCTCCCCTTTTGAACCGAAATTAATCAAATTCAAAGAATTTACAAAGTGGCCGTGCCTAGAGCTCATGTTAGCCAAAATATTATTAGCGACATCTGTTGCACCAATACTTAAATAAGCTAGCACCAACTGTTCGCAATACTCAACACTTGAGCAATTTGTAAAAATGTCTGCATTTGCCAAGTGCCATTGGGCCATAGCAATGATAGATTGTCGTGTATTTCTAAAAATATGGGTTGAGTCAACCACATGCGATAAATGATTTGGTTCTAGAATTAAAGTACGTTGGTACATTCGTTGCGCTGAATCTGGTTTTCCTATGGAGTGCAGATACTTGCTGAGTGATCGTTTTAAAGACGCTGACAATGGATTAAGTTTAATTGCTTTATTGAGGTGTTGAATGACTTGTGATTCATTACCTAGTTTCTTTAACAATAGGCTATACCACCGGTGAGTAGTGGCATTATCATCTAAGGCAAGTGAACTTAAGAAAGCGTGATGTGCTTGTTGAATCAAGGCTGAGTCAGCATCAGAAAAGCCTGTTTCATAGCCCGCTTTGAGGGTCAAGAGCAAACCTTGAGTCGCGAGTGCTGTTGGTGAATTCGGCTTTAAAGCCAACCCTTTCTCTATATGGGGCAATGATTTATCGTATGATTTTTTCTCACTCCAATTTGCAGAGTGATGAAGACCTACATAAGTAATCGCTAAACCGATATGTGCATCGGCATATTCAGGTTCTAACTCCAGACTATGTTTAAAATAAGTCACGGCCTTTGAAAGGGATATTGGATTACTTTGTCGCCAGTGATATTGACCCATCAAATACCATTCGTACGCCTGCGCGCTAATTTTTTTAGTCTGTGTTTGGCTACTAATGCTATTTTTTGGTACAAAATCCGGTTGGATTGTTTCTTGAATGGCGGCACTGATATTGTCTTGTAAGGTGAATATATCCTCATTTTCACTGTCAAAGGTTTTAGACCAAAGTTGTTGACTATCACTTGTACTAAATATTCTGACATTAATACGAACCTGGTCGCCCATGGTTTGCACACTGCCATCCAATAAAGCATCTACCTTCAATGATTGACCTATTTCTTTTGCGTTGTATTCTCCACGAAAAGTAAAAGAAGAATAGCGAGAGATCACTTTCAATTGTTTAATTTGGGAAAGTTGATTAATAATCGCATCGGACAATCCATCGGTAAAATGCTGATTATCCTGCGTTGAACTAAGATCATCAAAAGGCAATACTGCAATGGAGTTGATATTAATTCGATTAGCAAGAGAGTCTTTATCTGTGTTGATGAAATACATTGCCAGAGATAGGGTTAGTAACAATAAGGTGATAATACCCATAGCGATACTTGGCTTATATATGCGATAGAAATCTATTTTCTTACTATGGCCCTGTTCAGGCTCGTCTCGTTTTTTAACTTTGGCAATTAAGGTATAGCCCACTCCTGGCAGCGTTTTGATAAACGTCGGGCTGCGAGCATTATCGCCCAATGCTTTTCTTATTTTGCTTACCGCGACAGATAATATGTCATCTGCCACAAAACTATCTTTCCAGACATGTTCAAAAATCTGGTCTTTAGTAACCTGCTCTCCACTGTGGAGTATTAAAAACAACAGCACTTGCATGCTTTTATTGTCGATAGAATGTGAATCAGCTTGATTTTTTATGGTATTGGTTTGAGGACAAATTATCCACGAACCCAGTTGATATTGCTGAGTATATTCCAAGAACGTATCCAAAGAGTAAAGATTATTTTTATTATTGGAGCAGTATACCGCCATCTTTAAATAGAAGCTTTGTTTTTAACCTGTTTGATCTGTCATTAATCGCATTTTATTAACTTTAACACCTTTGTTCGAAATAGACCGACATTTACGTCCAAAGTATGAGTCCTAATGATACTAGATGAAGCTTGTACTTCTCTAAACTTCTACCAGGAAACAAAACACAACGCCAAAACTAAGCTATTGAAATTAAATTACTTTTAAGTTACTAACTATTATTTAGGGTGTAATTTAAGAAGATTTAAGAAGTTTTAAGTTGCTTAAAACCCCACGGCACTTTAGATTTTTTCACAACATAGGTTTATCAAGCCTGTGTTGATTTATAGCAAGAACCTGTCAAGCAATTTTACAATTTACGAGTGAGTGATTTTATATGAAAAAGATTTTAATTTTTTTGTTTTTGTTACCTTTCTTCAATGTTGGAGCAAGTGAGCACAAATTATATTCTATCCCTGGAACACAAGTTATTCCGATTAAAGATACTATATCGAATAAACAATACGAGCTACTCATCAAACTACCTAATAATTACGAGAAAAATAAGGACAAGAACTACCCGGTTGTTTACTTTACAGATGCCGTAGAGCATATCGAATTATTATCATCTGCCTCATATATGATTTGGAAAGATGTAATTTTAGTAGGCATCTCTTGGCAGAAAGACATCTCAGAGGATTTAAGGCAACAATATGGTGTTCATGTCAGTCGTTATATGGATTACACATTTAAGAAGACCGTGAGTAAAAAACATCCTAAAATAAAATTTGGATTAGCTGATAAGCACTTAGCTTTTATTCGCAAAGATGTTTTTAAGTTTGTAGAAAGTAATTACAGAACCGAGCCGAACAATCGAACCTATTTCGGTTTTTCCGCTGGTGGAGTATTTGGTGTTTACGCACTAATGACACAACCCGACTCATTTAAAAATTACATTCTGGGGAGTCCATTAGACGAGAAAGTACCGACACTATTTGCTCAAGAACATGCCGCTTTAAAAAATACCCGATCTGCGATTAATGTCTTAACTTCTTATGGAGAATTAGAGGAAGAGGTAGCGCCATTTGTCGAAGATTTTGTTAGCCAACTTAACAATAAAAAATATAAAGGAATTGCTTCAATAAATAACATTATTGCTGAGTCTTATGGACATAGCGATTCGTCTCCTTTGGTGGCGGCATACGGTATGAGATGGTTAAAAAGCTTGCAAGCAAAATCAAAAGAATAAATAGCATCAGATTCACATTTATTGAATTAGGTGTTATTGATAAAAAGTCTAATCCAAATTAGCTTTAAGTACTAGCGACTTAATGTCTCGCATGTGGTAAAAATTGTCATTGCTTCTATGGCGTAATGGCGCACAAAGTTGGTTAGTGTTTATGCTCACTTTGTGCGCGTGTTTCTGTTAGCTTTTAAATTTTTTCCACTTATTTTTAGTGGGTTACTCGAGTCATGTTACTGAGACGTCACCATAAAAGTTGTTATATACATTTAATAAGTTGATTATCACCGTCAGAAAAAATCAGCGAAAATTCATAAAAACTTCAGGTATTTAATAAGTGACTTGATTAAACTTATGCCTTCTCAATCACATTTAGTGAAGTTTAATAAATCATTTGTTTCAAAATAAAGGTAAATTATGAACAACATTTGTATTTCAATTATTCTAGTGTTTTCTATTCTTGCTTTCAGTAGCAATAGTTATGGTCAAGATACGTTTCCAGTATTGGAAGACCCATATTTTGGGCTAAAGCCTCCCAGCTTAATGCCTAAACTTTTTGATCCTAAAATATTATCTCCAGAAGGAAGGTTTGATGCTGGTTGGTTTTCACCAGATATGAAGGAATTCTATTTTACTAGGAGAGGTGGGAAAGATAATAAACGCACTTTTTTTGTTATTAGATATGAAAACAATAATTGGGGGAAAGAATCTGAGACAGATATTAAGTGGCCACATTTCTCCGCTGATGGAAATATATTGTATTCTGGCAAGGAATATAGAGAGCGAACCGACAAAGGCTGGTCGGAACCTAAAAGCCTAGGAGAGATCTTAAAAAAAACTGCTCATGGTTTATCAGTTTCAGCTAACGGTACTTATTACTTTCCGCTTTTTGAAAATGAAAAAGAATTTTATTCAGGACACGGAAAACTTAGTTATTCTCGCCTGATTAATGGCCAATATGCATCCCCTGTGACACTGAGTAAAGATATGAATGCAGGTAAATGGATTGCTCATCCATATATTGCACCAGATGAATCCTATTTAATATGGGATGTCGTACGAGAAGGTGGCTACGGACAATCTGATCTCTACATTAGTTTTAAACAAGAAGGTGAATCTTGGGCATCACCAATAAATATGGGCCCGAAAATAAACACAAACTTCCAGGAAAGTGCCCCACAGGTGACACATGACGGCAAATACCTCTTTTTTAGTAGAGGAGATTGGAAAGTCGAAGAAGATGGAAGTCGTCACTATGTAAGTAAAAAATATTGGGTGGATACTAAAGTGATTGATAATCTCAAGCCTAAAAATAATACATAACGCTGATAGTATGAAGTGCAAAGGTAATAGTTGACTCGTTTTCGCTTCAATACATATTAAAGTACGCTATCAACCAATGAGAGCGACATCAACATAGAAGTGAATAATTTTGTTAGTTTCAAATAAAGGTGAAAGCACTCCTGATATCTATATTAGTTTTCGACTAAAAGATGGTGCATGAGGCACTGTAATTAACAAGGGCTATAAAATCAACACAACAGCTTATGGACATCGCCCGAGGATGACATCTGATGGAAAATATTTGTTTTTGTACAAGGGGAAAAGTTAGAGAAGATGGGAGTACTTATTTTGTAGGCAACCCTTATTGGGTAGATGCGCTGATAATTGAAGGTCTTAGACCGACAAACCAATAAATATCGCTAAATGTTTAAGGCTGATACCTAACCGTTGGCTCCTTTTCGCATCATTACACATTTAAACGTATGTCTCGGTCTAGTTGTATTATTCTAGCATAGGTGACACATTTTTATTAAAACGCCTGATTTACTTCATTAGGCGTTTTGAATTTTAGTGCCGTATGTGGCCTCCTTTTTTATATGTCATCAAGGATCCTGTAACTTTTTTTGGCTTCTCCAAGTCTTTTGGTTTTACCAATAGGTGTTTTCTTTTTAGAATGCCATTAATACGCTCAGCTAAAGCATTTTGGACTGACCAAGTTTCACTAGACAGATTTATATTCAAAAAGTAAACTTCCTCAATTTAGCTGATGAAACCCTTCCTATCTGTTAATGCTGGTATTTAAGGTTATAGAATATTTCTATAAAACTTAGAACTTATCACGTTGCTGTTATAAATCTAATCCCCAATATTTATCCAGTTGGCTTCAAATTAGTAAATCCCTCACTTATTTTCAAAAAAACCCTAAAGAACAAGAATCTCGTTTTGAAAGAATATTCCCAATTTCACTAAAAAAAGCTTGATCTAAATCAATAAGAGTTTAAACTTTCAGAAAATACTGAAACTTCAGAAATTAAAATACAATGATAATGACAGCTAAAATTGAATCGTTTGTAATGCATTGTGGCGAAATGGGCAGTCGCTGGGGATTTAACCGAACGGTTGGACAAATGTATGGGTTATTAATAATTCATGAAGAAGCGCTTAGTGCGGTGCAAATATCTGAAGCACTAAATATTTCTCGCGGTAATGTCAGTATGGGCATTAAAGAGTTACAGTCGTGGCGTTTAGTGCAAGTGCATCATAAACCAAAAGATCGTAAAGAGTACTACTCACCTGCAGGTTCAATATGGGAAATGGCGACACGTGTATTTGAAGAGCGTCGAAAACGTGAAGTCGACCCTACTCTATCATTGCTTCGTGATAATTTATTAGATGAACCAGGCAATCAACAAGAACAATACGCGCAAGATCGCATGCACGAAATTCATGATTTACTTGAAACTATCACCCATTGGGCTGGTGAGTTACAAAGTATGAGTCCAGATAAATTGAACACTTTAATGAAACTTGGTGCTGGCGTAAGTAAAGTCATCGATATGAAAGACAAGTTTATGAAAAATGGTTAAGCCCAGTGCTTAGCCATTTTTATTTAGATTATTTAAATATTATAGAAATCGTCACCTTTAAAACTTAGAACCAATTAACACAGTGTCGTGCTTAATATGGTTTATGGAGTAAGTTATGTTAGAAACCTTAATGCTCTCACGCATACAGTTTGCAGCGAATATTAGTTTTCATATCCTGTTCCCTACAATTACCATCGCATTAAGTTGGTTTTTGTTTTATTTCAAATTACGTTTTGATCAAACTGCCGATCCAGTTTGGATGCGTGCTTATCGTTTTTGGGTCAAAATTTTTGCCCTAACTTTTGCAATCGGTGTAGTTAGTGGTATTACCATGTCTTTTCAATTTGGTACTAATTGGCCTAAATTTATGGAAACCGTTGGTAATATTGCAGGGCCTTTACTCGGTTATGAAGTGCTAACAGCTTTCTTTTTAGAGGCTGGATTCTTAGGCATTATGCTATTTGGTATAAATAAAGTATCAGCGAGAGTTCATACTCTTTCCACTTTAATTGTAGCAATAGGTACAAGTTTATCTGCATTTTGGATTTTAGCACTCAACTCTTGGATGCAAACGCCGCAAGGTCATGAAATGCGTGATGGTGTTGCTTTTCCTGTAGATTGGCTAGCAATTATTTTTAATCCTTCTTTCCCTTATAGGCTCATGCATATGCTTATTGCATCGGGTTTAACAGCTGCGTTTTTAGTTGCAGGGATCAGTGCTTATCGTTTATTGAAAGGCGATGATAAACAAGCTCCTAAGTTAACTTTAAAAATTGCTTTAACCGTTGCTGCATTGCTCACTCCCCTACAAGTTTTTGTAGGAGATATGCACGGATTAAATACACTAGAGCATCAACCACAAAAAATTGCAGCAATGGAAGGTGTATGGCATACCGAAAAAGGCGCACCATTATTGTTGTTTGCTGTGCCAGATGAAGAACAAAAAACCAACCATTTTGAAGTTGCAATCCCTAATATGGCAAGCTTTATTTTAACGCACGATTTAAATGGTGAAATCAAAGGGTTGAACGAATTTGAAGGTAATCACCCTCCAGTGGCGCCTGTATTTTTTGCTTTTAGACTTATGGTAGGTCTTGGTATGTTAATGCTGGCAATTGCTTGGTTTAGCCGAATTCAACTATGGCGTAAGAATCAATTACCTCCTTGGTTACTAAAAGCCTTAGTTGTTATGAGCTTCTCTGGCTGGGTTGCAACACTCGCTGGTTGGTATGTCACAGAAATTGGCCGTCAACCTTGGTTAGTGACAGGTGTGCTAACAATAAAAGATGCTGCAACCGATATCGCAGCAGAAAACGTGGGCTTTACTTTAATTATGTATCTTACTTTATACGTTGTTATTTTGGTTGCATATCTACATACGGTTTTCACTATGGCAGGTCGTGCAGTTGAAATAGAAGAAATAAGCGATGATGAAAAAGTAAAACCTGTTGTTTATTCTCATAAAGTAGTTAAGGGGTAAATTATGTTTGAAGAAAATACATTAGCCGTTGTTTTTGTTTCTTTAATGGGTTTATCCGTTTTACTTTATGCCATTTTAGATGGATTTGATTTAGGCGTGGGCGTATTGCTACCGCTAGAACAAAAAGATGATGCAGATACCATGATAGCTTCAATTGGTCCTTTTTGGGATGCCAATGAAACTTGGTTAGTTTTGGCTGTCGGGTTATTACTTATTGCTTTTCCAGCGGCACATAGCTTTGTATTTAAAGAGCTGTATTTACCTACTGCAATTTTATTAATTAGTTTAGTGTTGCGTGGCGTTGCTTTTGATTTTAGAGCGAAAGCTGCATTTAGTCACAAACCAACATGGAATAAAGTGTTTAAAGCTGGCTCTTTATTAGCCGCTTTAAGCCAAGGTTATATGTTAGGCATGTATGTGATGGGTTTTGAAAGTACATTGGCTGCATATAGCTTTAGTGTACTGAGTGCCTTTGGTGTCGCAGCAGCTTATAGCTACATAGGTGCATGTTGGTTAATCATGAAAACTGAAGGCGACTTACAAATCCAAGCGGTTAATTGGGCTAAAAAGTCTGGCTTAGTTTGTTTTATAGGTGTGGTAGCTGTATCGCTTGTGAACCCTTTAATTAACCCAGAAGTTTACGCTAAGTGGTTCTCTTGGCCTAATACTTTATACATTTTACCTTTACCACTTATATGTTTTGGGCTATTTATATTTAGCTTCATACAATTAAAGCAGTTACCTAAAGTTAATGATAAAGGATGCTGGCGTCCATTTGTGGCTGCTGTAGTAATATTCGCTTTATGTTTCTTTGGCTTAGCTTTTAGTTTCTTCCCTTATATCGTGCCAAACAAATTAACAATATGGGAAACTGCTGCAGCACCTGAGTCTTTAAGCTTTTTATTATGGGGCACCATAATAGTTGTACCGGTTATTTTCAGCTACACAGCGTTTTCTTACCGCGTATTCTGGGGGAAAGTGCAAGAGCTAAGATATCATTAATTAAACAATCCAGAAAAAACAACCCAACCATCAAAAGCCAGTTGACGACTGGCTTTTTTATTACGGTGAAGTTACATATTATTTTTAGTAATTAAAATATTAAAGCTTTGTGTAAACAAAAAGTTGCCATCGATATTTATTCAATACTTTTAATAAATAATGAATTCTTGGCAGCGTGATTCTTTGCTAACTATTAATCAAAATCATCGCTTGATGCACTTGTATTTTTTGGTAATTTAATAAAAAGATTGCATGTGTCACATTTATGTCCTGATAAAAGAAAATCCCTCCACTATTTTCCTATAAAGTTTTTATTAATAACAAGTTTAGCCGAACCGCGACTCCCAACTTGATCACAAAAAAGTTATAGCAATGGTGTCATGTTATTCCCTCAAACGGATCGCGTTAGTATAGGTCATTCAGGAAGACAAGCCGTTGCAGATTCTATGGTTGCTCTTGACGTTAAAAGTAATATCTCTATTGCCATTTTAACTAATGTAAAAGGATATAATGGAGAACTTCAGTTAATTGAAAAAATTCTACCTTTAATTAAAGTGCGTTAGGCAAACATAAATAAACAGAGGTAATTAAGTCGCCTCTGTTTATTTATCAAATAGATCTAATGGCAGTTAATAGTTTCAAATTCCCCATTTGACTCAAAACGAATATCACTAATAGATAAATCTAACATTGCAGCAGTACTCAGCTTAAGTGCACTGATGTCTTCACTTAAAAGTAATTCATTATTTGCAAAACATCTTGTATCTATCGATAAGTCAGACCATTCTCCTTTTGGTATTAAAGCTAACTTTTGACTTATATCCTGCTGCATCATACAGTCGGCTGAAGCTGTAGTATTTTTATCACAATTTAGTGAGATATAAACAGGTGCTATAACTTCACTATCCCTTTTTATATTAAGAAATAATTGTGAGTGTGTTAGCAAACCTAATTGCAAAATTTCATGATCTTTAGTTTTATGATTGAACTGAACACCGGCATTTTTACTCCCATCAAATTCAATTCTAAAAGCGTCTTCTTGTATTTTTTTATCTACCGTTCGATACTTAATTCCTGGTAAAGTTACCGTATTTGAAACGATTTCCGTAATTTGTTTATCAGAAGCTAAAATTGCATTCCAAGGCTCGACTATTTTACCTGTAAAGATATGCAATCCAGCAGTTTGATCTTTTATATAATCAAATGTTTCTAATAAGTTATCAGCCAGTAGGTTTTTATCTCCATATTGCAAACCAAAACCATATGGTAATAATGGTTGATATTTATCATCATTAAGATTAACAATTTGATCCGGTGTTTTAGGCCAAGAAAATGATAATTTACCTTTAAAATCATATTGTACTTTTCCTTGGTGATCCATAAATAATACATCTGCAATTGCTTTACCTTCTGAGCCAGGTAACCAAGCAGCTACAAACGCATCACTGGCATTGAGCTCTGCATTTACCCACATAGGGCGGCCGCTTATAAAAATAGAAACAACAGGTATTCCTTGTGCTTTAAGTTTATGAAGTAATTTTAAGTCTGATTTAATACCTTTTTGATATGCTAAATCTTCAACATCACCTTGCCCTTCGGCATAGGGTGCTTCACCAAAAACAACCACTGCAACATCAGGTTTTTCTTTAAAACTGCCATCTTCACTCAAAACAATCTGACCACCTGCGGCTTTAACTTGTGCTGATAAGCCATCATAAATTGAACTACCGCCAGGGAAATCTGAATTAACATTATTTATACCTTGCCAAGTGATGGTCCATCCACCTGATTGCTTGCCAATATTATGCGCAGCATCACCTGCGACTAATAAATTTATCTTAGGTGACAAAGGTAATAAGTTATCTTTATTTTTTAATAAAACAAGAGACTCTCTTACTGCTTGTTGTGCAATTATCCTATGTGCTTTACTACCAATTAGCTCGGTTTTTCCTGATAAAACTCGTTTAGCCGGACTTGGTTTGTCAAATAAACCAGCACGTACTTTTACACGTAAAATCCGAGAAACGGCATCATCAATTCTCGATTGTGAAATTTCACCCTTCTCAACTTGTTTTATGGTATTTTCAAGTAAAGGCTTCCAAGCATTTGTTGGTACCATAAAAATATCAAGACCCGAGTTTACAGCCTGTGAGCAACTTTCATTACTACAACCTTTCACTTGACCATGGCCATTCCAGTCACCGACAACAAAACCATCAAATCCCATTTGATTTTTTAAGACGTCTGTTAATAAATAGTGATTGCCATGTGCTTTTTCGCCATGCCAACTATTAAATGATGCCATAACAGATTGTGCCCCTGCTGTTAAACCGCCGATATACCCTTGGCCGTGAATATCATGTAACGCTTGCTCTAGCGAGATATTATTCCCTTGATCATCACCATCGATTGTTCCACCATCACCAATAAAGTGCTTAACTGTGCTGATCACTTTATCGTCGCCTAAAAAGTCATTATCAGCACTACCTTGTAAACCTTTTACTATGGCACTTGCATAAGTCTTTACGATCTTAGGATCTTCAGAATACCCCTCATACGTTCTGCCCCAGCGGTCATCTCTTACTGTCGCAACAGTAGGTGCAAATACCCAATCAATACCTGTAACCATGACTTCTGTTGCTGTTACTTGTGCAATTTTTTTTATTAAAGCTGGATTGTTTGCCGCACCTAAACCAATATTGTGAGGAAAAAGTGTTGCACCTATTACATTATTGTGACCATGAACAGCATCCGTTCCCCACATAGTAGGAATAGATGAGCCATCTATTGAATCATCTATTGATGCCTGGTACATATCTTCAGCTAGTTTTATCCAATCTTGTGGTGTCGCGTGTTTATCAGAATTAGGAAATGACCCCCCACCATTTAAATATGAGCCAAAACCATAATTACGCATATCTTCAACTGCAATAGCACGTATTTCAGGCTGGATCATTTGAGCTACTTTTTGTTCCAATGTCATATTAGATAAAAGTTGTTTAACTTTAATCTCAACATTTTCATCTTTAGGTACTTGTGAAACTATTTTTGGCCAAATTGCTTTTTTATCTTCAACTTTTTGAAAGTGTTCGTTTTCTACAGAGCATCCAACCAAGCCTGAAACTACCATTATACTGAGCAACGATTGTTTATTAATGTTCATCCTAAGATCCTTCTTTTAAAGTCATCATAGGTTTTGAACCTATTAATCCGTAATACGCTATATACACATAACAAAATACTGGAAGAATAAATGACAGTTGCACACCCACTAAATCAGCTAATATGCCTTGAACTAAAGGTATTATTGCACCGCCAACAATCGCTAAACATAAAACCCCAGCACCATGACTGGCAGCATCACCCAAATCATTAATAGCTAAACTAAATATTGTTGGAAACATAATTGAGTTAAATAAACCAACTGCTAATATTGACCACATAGCAACTGAACCATCTAACACGACAGCCAGTAATATTAATATAATTGAACATGCACCATTAAAAGCCAGTACTTTTCCTGCTGCAATACGCTGCATTACAATTGCACCAATAAAACGGCCCACCATAGCGCCCCCCCAATAATAAGCAATGTAATTAGCCGCTTGTGACTCTGCCATAGCTGCAATATTTGGCTCTGCTAAAAAGTTAATTAAAAAGCTACCAATAGCCACTTCTGCGCCTACATATAAAAAGATGCCTAAAGCACCTAATTTCAAATGACTAAAATGCCATGATTTTTGTGTTGACTGCTGCACATGTTCTTTTTGTCCTAAATTAGGCAGTTTTAAATAAGCAAAAATGATAGCTAATATAAGTAAAGAAAGAGCAAGAAATATATATGGAGTTTGCACAGCTGAAGGATCGGCAATAGCATGTTCAGCACCATTGAAAATAAGCCAGGCTCCAAAAAAAGGTGCCACTGTAGTACCTAATGCATTAAAAGCTTGCGTCATGGTAAGGCGTGATGAAGCTGTTTTACTTGGGCCAAGTGCACTGACATATGGATTAGCAGAGACCTGTAAAATTGTAATACCCGAAGCTAAAACAAATAATGCGAGTAAAAACAGTGAATATTTTTCTAGTAGTGATGCTGGATAGAATAATAAACAGCCTACACTTGCAATACTTAAACCTACTACTATGCCTTTTTTAAAACCTATTTTACCCACCAAATTACCCGCTGGCAGTGAAACGATAAAATATGCGCCAAAAAAGCAAAACTGAACCAACATTGCTTGGGTATAAGTTAAATCAAATGCCCCTTTTAAATAAGGGATCAAAATATCATTCAAACAAGTTATAAAACCCCACATAAAAAACAGTGATGTTAACGAAACCAATGCAAATCTGTTATTTTTATTTGTAGATGCTGAATTTAAGGTATCTTCATGCGCGAGATTCACTGACATGCCAGCCATAATAAAAATTCCTATAAGTTAAAATAAATAAAATAAATGAAGAAAAATTGCCGCACAGTGTGCAAACTGAACGACAAAGGTTGGGGTTTATTTAAAACTGTATCGAGCACCTAACACATAGCGAGGCCCATATTGACGTGCAAACAAGAACTGTTCTTCGTATCGGCCAAAGCCTTGTTCAGTTTCATTATTTAGATTTAACCCTTCAAAAAATACAGTGATATTATCATTAACATTATAATTAACACTCATATCCCACTGACCAAATGACTTTGCAAATTGTGGCGGGTTATCTGATGAACCTTGATCTTGACCAACACCAATTAAGTATTCATCTCGCCATGCATAAGTGACTTTTACAGACCAATCATCTTTCTCATAAAAAGCTTGGAAGTTTGCTGAGTCACTTAAACCTGTTAAAGGGGTTTGTTGTTCTAAACTGTCAACATCAAATTCAACATCACCCTCTACAAATGTGGCATTAACACCCACACCAAAGCCTGATTCACCAAATAAATGCACTACTGCCAATTCAAAGCCATCAACTTGTTTATCATCCTTACTATTAAAAGGACGAGAAATATCCCAAGTCATCAAAGGATCATTAGTATTTGGCTCGATATAACCTTGGCTATTTAATGTTGCACCATTGACTTGCATTTGCGCAAAAATCGCGTCATTTGTTGCTTGTTCGCCACGTCCTATTATGTCCGCTTCAGCTTGCTGCCAGCGAGGCCCTTCATAAATATCATGGAAACCCGCTATATTTGTTTTAACTTTCTGATTACCAATAAAGTTTTTAACATTCTTTTTAAAGTAACCGATGGCTGCGTAGCTACCTGGTGAATAGTAATACTCTAATGATAAATCAAAATTAGTTGATTCAAATGGCATTAAGTTAGTATTTCCTTCTGTGCCATTTCTAGAACCAATTTTAGGACTAGAAGAAAGTTGGCGACCACCCGCTAGCGATCCAAGAGGTGCTCTTGAAATTGTTTTACCCCAAGATACACGACCAACAAGTTCTTCAGTTAAGTCAACTTTCATATCTATCATAGGCAAAAAGACATCATGCTCGCCCGTCAAAACAAGTGTATTACTATCACCATCTAAATATTGAGTATGCCATTCACTTCCGCCTTTCCACCAAACTGAAGTGGGGACATCTTGCAGTACATGACTAGTTACCGATGTTTCCTCATAACGTACACCGACATTCAGTTGAATAGGGAACTGGGATACTTCAAATTCCCATAGTGATTGTATATAAATGCTATCGGTATCTTCTTTAACTGAACTTGCAGAATATGTCCCCATATCATGGTAAGCCGTAGTAGCAAAATAATCATCGCCACCCAATTGAGCATTCGTTAAAAATGCCTCTGAGCGTGCAACAACTTCATCAAAATCAAATGAGTAATAATAGTTAGGCGATAAATTACTACCGCCACCACTAAATTCATCTAAGAAATCATTTGTATTATTTAGCTCAAACATGCCATCAGGGAGCATTTCTGTATAAGCTGGATTAAATAAGAAACCACCAATCAAGCCACTCCAAGCATGAGAACCGCCAATGTCTTGCTCTGTACGCACAACACCAAATTTCACATTCACTAATGGAATATCAAACGTATTATCCCAAGTACCATGAAGTTGAAATTGATCAACAGATGACTCCCCAGGTTTATGCACAAACTGACTAAAGTGAGAATCTATTTCGCTCGGTGCTAATACTGTCGTCCCATTGTTCCAATAAATTTGTGCATGAGGAATATCACCAATGCGGTTATCATATGTTTTAGTTGTTAATTGGTCTGAACCTAAAACTAACGTGCCGGCACTACCAAGACCAGCATCACCTCCATCATCGATTTTATTTTTTGAATCATGATAATCAAATTCAAAATGTAGTGAATCAGTAGCCTGCCACTCTAAATTAAGGCCAATGGATCGCTCTTTTACCTCGGTTGTACTTCTAGAAGCTGAATATGAACCATCATTACCACTAATATCTGCATAAATTGCAGTCCCATGTGCATCTAATTCATAGGCATTAATATTTCCACCATAATCATTCCACATACCCCAGCCTAGCGAGTTAGTGCCTGTAGTTGCGTCTGTCGCGGTATAATCTAAAGTTAAAATCACATCATCAATGGGTGCATATTGAAAAGTAATATGGCCATTGATCCGCTCTCTTTGATTATCTTCAATGCTGTAATTCATATCTCGCGGAAAATAATGCGCACCGATAGGTTCGCCCTCTGAATCTAAAGCACGTGGGTCTATGACTTTTGATGCATCTAAATCAGGTAAATCGACATTAGCCTGCCAACCTTGAATATTCGCTGATTGCTTTTGAAAATCACGTCTATGATGGGTAAATGAAGCTGCAAAACCTAAACTGTCATCAAAAAAAGTATTACTATAAACGCCACCAATTTCAGGTGTTACATCATTACCCTCAACATTTGAAGTATCGTGTATCGCTTTTGCAGATAAAGAATACTTTTCACCAGGGCTATTAAATGGCTTCATAGTTACAATATTAACGGTAGCCCCTAAACCACCACTTGGATTTTTAGCACGTGCAGTTTTGTGTACTTCTAATGCACTTATGCCATCCGATGACAGATTTTCAAATTTATATGAACGAGAATTACCTGTGCCCGGCATTTGACGACCATTTAAGGTCACAAGATTAAAATCTGGACCAAAACCACGTACAGTTATTTTACTGCCTTCACCATTTGAGCGACTCACAGTAACACCCGTGATCCTTTGCAGTGATTCAGCTAAATTAGTATCTGGAAATTTACCCATATCTTCTGCAGATATTATATCTACGACACCCGATTCTGCGCGTTTTAAATCCGCTGACTTTATTAAACTGCCCCGAATACCTTTTACTTCTATAACTTCAATTTGTTTCACTGCGGTATTTGAATTACCTGTACTTGTGGTTTGTTCAGCTGCTATTAGCTGTGTATTAATTCCTGCAAACATAATTGCACTAATACATGCTGCTAAATGATTTTTAGAAAAGTTAAACTGTTTCATAATAATTTTACCTGTTAATACGTTGCAACTGAGCCAATGAATGGCTCTATTTGTAATTTCGAATGATTAAGGTGCTGTAATAACAACATTGTCTAGGCGGTAAATAGCGCCCTCACCCGTGCCCCAAGCAGGAAAAACCATTAATACATCAATTTGACTGATATCTAGCCCTGCATCAAATAGACTCTGTAATGAAAATGTATAGGTTTGCCATTGTCCAATCACTGGCGCAACTCCTTCTTGCGAAGCTGTAAGATTTAACTCAGCAAACGTATCTGCATCACCAGATTCAATTTTAAATATCCAGGTAGCATCTGGATTAATTGGTGCTTCAATTACTTTCATTTCAAATTGCACTATGCCATTACTCAGTAAATTCGAAGCATCTAAATAAACCTCTTCATCAGCCAGTAATCCCATAACAGTAGGCGCACTACCAATAATAAATTGAGCAGTCAAACCATGTTCTGTATCATCATTTTCAATTGTTGGCGTAGAACCACCACAACAATCCCAGATAGACCATTGTTCTGTCGCTTTATCATCAAATAAAACATGACCGACATAATCATCTGCCGAATTTGGATCGTATACTTTTAGATTATCAATACGATACACAGCACCTTCACCTGCGCCCCAAGCAGGAAATATCATTAATACATCAATAGCACTAACATCAAGACCAGCATTTGCTAAATCAGACAATTTGAAGGTGTAAGTTTGCCATTGGCTTGCAACAGGCAGGCTCGCCTCAGCACTTTCACTAAGGGGTAACTCTGCAAATGAAGCACCGTTATCCGATTCAACCTTAAACATCCAAGCTGCATTGCTATCATTTGGCATATCAACTACTTTCATATCAAATTCAATCACGCCATTAGCTAATATCCCTGTTGCATCAAAAGGTGCTGGCTGCGCATCTGGATCTGTTATATTGCCTTCACGTGATATAAAACCCATAACTGTAGGGCTTTCACCAATCGAAAATTGTGCTACAGCGCCATGAACTTCATCATCCATTTCAACTGTTGGTATAGAACCACCACAACAATCCCACATTGGCCAGCTGGTATTTTCTTCATTTTCAAACACAGTCAGATTTGGCGAACTAATATCAGCTGAAATTTCTAAGTTAGTAACTTGATATACAGCGCCTTCACCAGCTCCCCATGCAGGGAAAATCATTACAACATCAATAGCACTAGGATCTAAACCAGCTTCAATAAGCTGCTGTAATGGAAAAGTATAGGTTTGCCACTGCCCTGTAGTTGGGTTTAATGCTTCTTCACTTAAATTTAACTCAAGCTCAGCAAACTCAGTACCACCAACACTTTCTACTTTTAAAAACCAAGGGGCATCAGGATTATTTGGAGCTGAAACCACTTTCATATCAAAACTCACATTACCAGTTTCTAAAATAGGTGACGCATCAAATGGACTTGCTTTACCATTAGGATCTACAATGTTAGCTTCTCTTGAAATAAATCCATTCACAGTCGGTGATTCACCCACACTAAACTCAATAACATCACCTTTATCAACATCATTGATAAGTGAAGGTGTTGAACCACCACAACAATCCCATGCTGGCCAGTTAGGGTTTAAAGTACCTGAAAAAATGGTTAAATTTTGAGGAATGCCACTTGAAGGTGGAGACGGAATAGGCGCTTTACCAACAACTAATGCATCATCAAGGCTATCGTAACCAGCTCTGACAGTTTCACACCCTTTACCCGTATCTGGATTTTGGTTACATTGATAAACTCGAATATAATCAACTTCAAAACGTTGACCATTAGTAAATGCATCAGCATCTACACCTAAATTATTTACATTTTCAGGCCAATTTCCGCCTACTGCAAAGTTAATGATCATAAAGAATTTTTGATCAAAAGGCGCTGCATCCCAATGTGTAGATAACTCACCGGATACCAGATTATAATACTCAGCAAACCAACCTTGATGTGCTAAACCTACAGCTTGATCTTTACTGTTATAACGTACTTCAGACTGTCGTTGCGTTGCATATAAATAACCATCTAAATACCAACGGATTTCACCTTCTTGCCACTCAATTGCATAAGTATGAAAATCGTCAGCTGGATTGATCCCATCTGGAATCGAGTAAGCTTTACCTGAGTGTGCATTATCAGGCCATTCTTTTCCGTAATGTAATGTACCGTAAATTTGATTTTCAACGACATCTTCATCATTGACAGTTTTAAGATTAACAGCTTCTAAAATATCGATTTCACCAGATTTAGGCCAACCACCATAAGTTTCGTCCGTTGGTAGCATCCAAAATGCTGGCCAGCTGCCTTGCCCACTGGGTAGCTTAGCTTTGATTTCGAAACGCCCATATTTAAAATCAGCTTTATGCTTACTAATTAAACGCGCTGACGTATAGGGCTGTTCAGCGCCCTCACCCGCAGGTAACGCTACAATATTTAACACACCATCTGCAATATAGGCGTTGTCACTGCTGTCGGTATAGCACTGTTTCTCTTGGTTGCCGCCCCCTAAACAATTAACCTCATGTGTCCATTTTCTTAAATCAATGCTACTTGCATCAAATTCATCGCTCCAAACCATTTCCCAGCCACTATCTGGTTTTTTAATATCTATATGACTTGTGTCAGTGTTAGTTTCAACACTGCCACCACAGCCTTGTATAGATGCCAGTGATGCTAAAGCACATAACTGTGTGAACTTACTGATTGTTTTATTCATAATCAAATCCAAGTACCGACTTATCTTTATTTACATCAAACAATGCTTTCGATTTTTTATTTATGACATTCAATGATGGCCCGTTTTAAAACAGCTATAACTTTAAAATGATCAGATATAGCTTGCTCCCCATGTTAGATACTGGAAGATGAGTGATAGACTTTCAATTGATATGCGCCATCGCGAGATGTTAATGCGGTGTTACGTTTAATTGAGTGAAAGTACGATAAGAGGAGATGAAAATAGGACCAAAGGGTTAATTGCTATTAAATGTTATTAACAAGGTTATAAAGACAGTTAAAACTGTAACTTATAGGAACTACAGTTTTCGTGTGAAAAGATTTTTTTGAAATCAGCTCTCTTTGTTTATTGTAATTCTAAAGGTGAATACCCTATCCCATCAGGTCCATCTCCTGTAGGTAATTCAAATAAGGTTTTACCGGTTGGAATATCAATGACTACCACTTTATCTTTACCATAAGAAGTCATAAATAAAATGCGATCATTTGGGTGAAAAACTAAACCATTTGGTATTGTCCACAAGCCAAACTTAACTTGCTTTAATTTATTTTTATTCTTTACATCAATAATATCAAGCGTATTTTTTTTAAAATCGCTAATAACAGCAAATTTTTCATCTCGCGTTAATAACACTCTATATGGAAAACTAAACCCTTTGAATTGCTTTATTAAACCGCCATTTATTAAATTAAACACACTCACTAAACCATCCTCATTACTGCCAACCCAAAGCTCAGTACCACTTTTATTCACTGTGATCGCTTCAGGTATATTGGGCGTCGCAATTTTGCGAAGTAAAGCGCCTGACTCAACATCTAATTCAGATACCGTATTAGAATCCATATTAGTGGTATACACACGCTCACTAGACTCAGGTATAGCGACCATATGTGAGCCTTTTTGTTGTGTATCAATCACTTTTTTAATTTGACCTGAAATAATATCAACAATTACCACGCTATCTGAGCCTTCTGAGGAAACTGCAACGCTTCGCTGATCTTTTAAAAATAATACGCCATGAGGACTAGGATATTGAGACAAATCTATGGTTTTTATCTTTTTTGCTTGTTGAACATCAAAAACTGTTAAGCTATTACCACCAATATAATCTGTTACAATAGCTAAGCGTCCATCTGCACTCATTGCCAATTCGTGAGGTCCTTTACCTGTATCTTGGGTGAATTTGATTTTACGACTTTGTAGATCAATAAAATTCACTGTATCATCTTTTTTATTGACCACCACAAGTGTTCCTATCAACTGTGTGTTACTTGCCTTAACGGGTATGGTGCTAAAAACACAAAATAAAACTATAAAAGTTATATAATTAATCATTTTTAAAAACTTCTCCTTTTATCTAATAGACTAAATAGCTACATTCAGAAAAGCAAAAAAAGGATGTGAAAAAATATTCCATCTACATAAAAACAATTACATCTGTTTCGAATCTAATAACGCTTGAATCGCACTACTATAATTTCGACTGACTTTTAACTGAATATCATCACCTAGTTCTAAAAGGCTTTCGCTGTTACGTAATGAACGAATACGCTTAATGCAATTGATATTAACTAAGGTAGATTTATGTATGCGTTTAAAAATTCGATCATCTAATTGGTTTGCTAATTTTTTCATCGTGATACGCACTATATGGGTTTCATTAGCGGTGTGAACACACATATAATCACCAGCAGCATCAATCCATCGGATCTCTTTTACTGATAGAAATACTTTTTCGTTGTCACTATTTTTAATCACTAATTCTTGGCAAAAATTGGTCGGTAATTCAGAGTCACTTTCTAACCACTCTTCAAGTTCTGAAATTGCCAAACCAGACGATTCTTCTAATGCTTTAAGCAACTTATATTTTTCTTTATCTGCATGATGAGGGTTTCTCCTTTGTATGATCCGATCAACTGTTTTTTTAAGCCGATTTAGATTTGCTGGCTTTAATACATAATCAATTGCATTTAATTCAAAAGCATCGATTGCATATTCTCCATAAGCGCTGACAAATACAATCATAGGTAAAATATCAGATTGAAGCACTTGCACCACTTCAATCCCGTTTAAACCCGGTAGCTGTAAATCTAAAAACAAAATATCAGGGCATAATTCGTGGCACAGCTGTATTGCTTGATCGCCATCAGTTGCCTGGGCAATCACATTTATTTGAGGTATTTTTTCAAGCCGTAATTTTAATCCTTCAAGTGCAAGCGGCTCATCATCAACTATTATTGCGCTAAAAATTGGCTCATTCATTAATGCACTCACTTTTCAAAAGGAATTGAAATATAAACCTCAGTGCCTTTATTCTCACCTTGAGATATATTAATTTCATAGTTACTATTAAACATCGCATCTAAGCGTGCTTTAGTATTTGTTAGACCAATACCAAATCCAGCTTTCGATTTTGGTTTTATACCTTCCCCATCATCTATGATCTTTAGCACTAATCGGTCATGCTCATGCTTTGCCATAATAATAATGGTGCCAGGCAGTTTATTTGGCTCTATGGCGAACTTGATGGCGTTTTCTACTAATGGTTGTAACAGCATACTGGGTACTTGCGCATTAAGTACAGATGAACAAATATCCATTTTTATATTTAATCGCTCACCAAACCTGACTTTTTCAATTGATAAGTAAAGATCAAGTAATTCTATTTCCTTTTTTAAACTGGTATTTGATTTATCATTTTTATCTAATGTATAACGGAAAAACTCACAGAGCATATCCAGCATTTCATTAGCTTTATCATTATCATGTTTATATATGAGAGTAGATATCGCATTCATTGTATTGAACATAAAATGGGGATTAAGTTGATATCTGAGCATTTGTAATTGCGCATCTTTAGCAGCAGTTTGTGCTCGTAATAACATTTCATGCTCTTTTTGTAATCTCGTGTTATAGAGCATTACAAAAAATATCGCTGTCCAAACAAACATAGTCGTTAAAGAAAACAATAACCAACCACCAAATTCCAGCATATTCCATGCTTCATTCCATGGTTGGTTATAAACAATCACTTTATAACAGCTGAGCTTTATAATGTTATAAACTAATCCTAAAATTGCAGCAAAAATAAAGCTGAGCGCTAATGTAATATTTAATGGCAAGTGAACAACACGGCGAATAAGCAACCATTGAATATAAGACAAAACAAAACCACTCAAGGTTTCTACAAGAAGATTAATGATTTGCCCAGAGAAGTTAAAGCCCGGTTCATCGAGCTGCGGCCTCACTATCGCAATAAAAACAACAATGGCATAACCTAGCCAACCAGCGATTTGTAGAGTCCAAAATTGTCTATTGATATTTGAAAATGTATTAGGCGCTAATTCAAGCCTACTTTCTTTATTTGTTTCTTGCATTTGCATCACATGTAAGCTCATATTTCATCAGAAATGGCATATCCATTTAAATCATATCTAAACAATTCAATGTATAACACTTAGATATACAAAAAGTACAATTGCGCTAAGGCGTGCATAATTTGAGATAACACCCAGCATATTATTTATAAATACAAATTTGGACCGTATTATATATTGAATGTTTAAGTATGATTAGCAATACCAATCATTTAAAATAATTCATAATACGATTTATAATTGAAGACTTTAAATGACAACATCTATTGGTTTTGGCTGCCCAAGTTTTAAATTTGCTATTTATATCGCTAATCAGCCAAATATGTCAGAATATCAAAACCTTGATTCTGTTTTACCAGTAACTCAAGGAGAGATTTATGCCATAGGCCAAGCATGTGGTAATGGTTGGCGTAAAGTATTTAATGTGTATGCAAAGTTATTATTTGCATTAAATAAAAAAGATTTTGATTACTGTAAGAGCTCACTTACATGGCAACAATATAGAGATGACTATTTATTACAAAACAACACTCAAACTGCACTATTATTTAGCCCGCCAATAATTAAAGAAAACTCTGATACTATGCATATTATTTGTGGTAAAACTTATGCTAAAGAACTTATTAACTCCGATAAATTAAAGCTTGAATTAACTTGGTTAGATAATGAATTTGCCATAGATGAGGGCAGTAATTTGATAGTATGTCCTTACTTAGATTATCGACAACTATCAAATATTAAAATAGAACGGTTATCTAAAATGTTAAGTAAATTAAAACATGCTTGAATACCTAAAAGAAAAAGTAAAAAACTGTGTTTTGTGCGAAGCAGACTTACCGCTTGGACCACGTCCTGTTGTCCAACTTAGTAATGAGTCTAAGATATTGATTGCAGGGCAAGCTCCGGGGCTTAAAGTTCACCAAACTGGTGTGCCATTTAATGATGCCAGCGGCGACAGATTACGCCACTGGTTAGGTGTAAATAAAACCGATTTTTATGATGATACAAAATTTGCCATTTTACCTATGGGTTTTTGTTATCCCGGTAAAGGAAAATCTGGAGATTTACCACCTAGAGCCGAATGTGCAATTACTTGGCGTGAACAACTATTAGCACAATTAAAAAATATAGAATTGACTATTGTAATTGGTCAATACGCACATGCTTACCATTTACCCAATGCCAGTAAAAAACTCACGGAAAACGTAAAAAATTGGCAAACGTTTTGGCCTAATGCCATTCCCTTACCTCACCCTAGTCCTAGGAATAATATTTGGTTAAAGCGTAATGATTGGTTTGAAGTGGAAGTGTTACCGCCTCTAAAAGAAAAAGTACAAAAGCTACTATCTAAAAAATAATCTTATAAACAAATAACCTAAACATATTAAAAGCTCATAAAATTGCTTTTATGAGCTTTTAAAATAAATAAAAATTTATCTACCGTAATAATTACACGCTCCACGGCTTGTATATGCCTTAGAGCTTGCTTTGTACCAACCTGAGCCTGGGCTATATTGGGCACAGGTTCTAAATCCATTCACTTTACTAGCATAAACGTACCAATAACCTGTTCCCGCTGAAGCCACAGGAGCAGCCGTAGTCATTGCAAGTGCAGCTGCGATGATAGAAGCTTTAACCAATTTCATATGATAATCCTTATTTATCTATTAATATTCGAACTTTAAAAAGCGTCATTACTTTTCAAATAGACAATAACATCAGTACCCATAAAAGGTAAGTGTATTTTTATGAAATTTTAACTTCTCTTACTAATCTTTCAAATTAATACATATTTTTTATAATAATGTCGTTTAATAATTAAAATAGGATCAACCACAAAGTATTATCGAAAGAACAAAGCCATTCCACTCAATTAAATAATTATATAAATGCACTTCACAATAGCGATGACAAAATAATTGCCTTTGAATCACCTTTCGACTTACCCATATGTAAATTTATAAAAGCTCGTATCGGCCTGACAACTAGATAAAACCGACTCATAAATTTATTATTGTATTTCAGCTATAAAAGAAGTGAAAGACTGCCAAGTAATAGATCAATAACATTGCCAATTTCAAGTATTTAAAGATTGGTTTAACATCAGATATTAGATATTAGATAT